>CACPQV010000050.1 GCA_902636165.1 uncultured Pelagibacteraceae bacterium | reverse complement strand
TATTGTTTCAAAATCCAATTTTGATCCAGCTTCAATGTCTTTCATTTTTTTGGATAAAGTCGTATTTGACAAAATCTGAGCAACTCTTTGTTTAATACTTCTCTCTAAAATTTCTTCCTCAACTATTTTATCTTGTTGAACTTGTTCAATTTCTGCTCTTTCTATTGTTATAGATCTTTCATCTTTTTCGATACCGTGTCTATTAAAAACTCTTACATCAACTACTGTACCACTGCTTCCTCTTGACATTCTTAGAGATGTATCAGTTACATCTATTGCTTTTTCACCAAATATTGATCTTAATAATTTTTCCTCTGGGCCCGATGCAGAATCCCCTTTAGGAGTAACTTTCCCAACTAAAATATCACCGGCATTTACTTCGGCTCCAATATAGACAATTCCTGACTCATCTAAATTTTTTAAAGCTTCCTCATTCACATTAGGAATATCTCTAGTAATTTCTTCCTCACCTAGCTTTGTATCCCTTGCCATAATTTCATACTCGACTATGTGAACAGATGTAAAAACATCATCTGTCACACATCTTTCAGAAATTAAAATTGAATCTTCAAAATTATAGCCTTGCCATGGCATAAAGGCTACAGTAACATTCTTACCTAAAGCTAATTCTCCCAATTTTGTAGATGGTCCATCTGCAATAATGTCACCGACTTTTACTTTATCACCAACTCTAACTAATGGTTTTTGATTAATACATGTGTTTTGGTTTGATCTTTTAAATTTTTGTAAATTGTAAATGTCAACACCTGATTTTGTAAAGTCTGTCTCCTCTGTCACTTTTATAACAATCCTTTTACCGTCGATTTTATCTACAACTCCATCTCTTTTAGCGACAATTGTCACTCCAGAGTCTAAAGCTACATCGCTTTCTATTCCTGTTCCAACTAATGGTGACTCAGGTTTCAAGAGAGGAACTGCTTGTCTCATCATATTAGAGCCCATTAGAGCTCTGTTGGCATCATCGTTTTCTAAAAATGGAATTAGTGATGCAGCAACTGAAACTAGTTGCTTAGGCGATACATCAATATAATCGATGGTTTCAGGTTTAGCTAATAAGAAGTTTAGATTTTGTCTACAAGATACAAGTTCCTCAACAATTTTATTATTCTTATCAATTTTTGTATTTGCTTGAGCAATGGTAAATTTTGTTTCATCCATCGCGGATAGATATTCGACTTTATCTTGAACAACACCATCTTTCACTCTTTTATAAGGACTTTCTATAAAACCATATTTATTAATCTTTGCATATGTAGAAAGACTATTTATTAATCCAATGTTTGGCCCTTCGGGTGTTTCGATTGGACAGATTCTTCCGTAATGTGTTGGATGTACGTCTCTTACCTCAAAGCCTGCTCTTTCCCTAGTCAATCCACCAGGGCCTAAGGCCGAAACTCTTCTTTTGTGAGTTATTTCAGATAGCGGATTTGTTTGATCCATAAATTGAGATAACTGTGAACTTGCAAAAAAATCTTTTAAAGAAACGGTTAAAGGTTTTGCATTAATTAGATCTTGTGGCATTGCAGACTCAACATCTAATGTTGTCATTTTCTCTTTTATGGCACGTTCCATTCTATAAACACCAATTCTTGCTTGGTTTTCAACTAGTTCACCAACAGATCTCACTCTTCTGTTTCCTAAATGATCAATATCATCAACCTCATCTTTCCCATCTCTTAAATCTAACATTTTGTGAATTATTGCTATGATGTCATCATTTCTTAAAATAGTAATTTTATCTGAACACTCGAGATCCAGCCTTGAATTCATTTTTACTCTTCCAACGTCTGACAAATCATATCTATCAGAACTAAAAAATAGATTGTTAAAAATTTGAGTTGCTATTTCAATAGTAGGAGGTTCACCAGGTCTTAACATTTTATAAATTTCTGTTATTGCCTCATCTTTATTATTATTTTTATCATTAAGAACGGTTGTTAGTAAGTAAGGGCCTTTATTAATTGAATTAGTTATTGATATTTCAAGAGAATGAATACTTGCCTCTAAAATTTTCTGTATAATGGTTTCAT
>CACPQV010000049.1 GCA_902636165.1 uncultured Pelagibacteraceae bacterium | reverse complement strand
CTTTTATTTTGGATTACATATTTTCTACTCATTGCATAGATTGACCCTGATCTAATATATGCATTTGGCTTTAAGTCTTGTCTTCTAGATTCTAATCTCTCTTTGATTACAAAATCATAAAGTTTTCCATTAATTATTTTCTTAATTCTTGCAGGATGATTGTCATACAATTGATTAACTGCAATAACGCTATCAGCATCATTTTTAAGCAAAATTTTTATTACATTATTTATGTCAATAACTGTTTTTAATGGATTAGTTGCCATTAGTTCAACTACGTAATCAAATTTTTTTTTATATATTTTTTCACATTCTAAAAGAGCGTGCTTTATTGCCGACGCAGAAGATGATCGATCTTTGGAAAATTTTTTTGGTCTAGTAAACGGAACGCTAGCTTTATATTTTTTGGCAATCTTTTTTATTTCATGACTGTCAGTAGACACAATATAGTTTGAAAGTTTTGAGCATTTAAGAGCTTCTTTAATAGTGTAATAAATAAGTGGTTTTCCATTAATCAAGGCTAAATTTTTACCTTTTATTCCCTTTGATCCACCTCGAGCTAAGGTGATACCTAGAATATTTTTTTTCAAGCAATTCCTTTCCAAGTATTGCCATAAAGAGTATATTGATGCTCTGCAATTAATTCTGGGTCATATACAAAGTTCATTTTTTTTTTAACAATTTTATTAGCCCAATATCGATCTTCTTTTGAGGTTAAATTCTCATCGAAAGGTATTTTTTTTAAAGTTGATCTTTTATAAACAGCTATTGCATTGTGTAAAAAATATCTTTTTTCTAAATGAGAATACATATTCTTTGTTTTTTTATTAGAAAAATGACTCCAGATATATCTTTTTGTGATTTTTTTTCCATTCCAAACAGGTATTTGGTTTCCAAATACACAAGCATTTTTATCTAATTCTTTAATAATATTTTTTTCATTAAATTTTTTTAATATGCAGTGTGCAGATAATATCATAACATATTTTTTTGACGATCTTTTAACTCCTAAATTCAAGGCTCTTCCTGGACTATAATCTTTAATATTAAATATTTTAATTTTACTATAATTGCTTGCACCGTTATTTACATTTGGATTTTCAGAAAATGACTTAACAATTTCTAAAGTTTTGTCTGTTGAATTATTATCAACAATTATTATTTCTGGTTTATATAAATGATCAAGAACTGATTGAACGGCATAACCAATCCATCTTTCTTCATTTCTAGATCTTATTACAACTGTAAAGTCACTTAATTTTTTGACCATCTTCCTCTATAATTATTATAGATATCCATTTCACATTCTTGAATATCTAAACCCTTATTAATAATCATTTTTGAAAAAATATCTCTATAATTTGAAATAGTTTTAAGATCATTTGGTAACAATGCAAATTTATTATCTCTCCCAGGCAAATTTTTATCAATTGTAAAATGCTTTTCAACAATAAGAGCCCCAAAACCTATAGCTGCAATAGCATCCTCAATACCATCTAGATGGCCACTATATCCAACTTTCTGATGAATTTTTTTTATTTCCAATAATTTTGGAAAATTTACGTTATCTTCAGTCAGCGGGTAAGAGGACACACAATGCATAAAATAAATTTTTTTAAGATCAATATTTAAATTTAAAATTTTTTCAAATTCTTCCCATTTGCATGCACCAATAGAAATAAATATTTTTTTAAATTTTGAACAAGATTGTTTAATTAGTTCTAAATTATATACTTCATGACTTGGTATCTTAATCGCTTCATTAGATAATGATAAAACAAAATCTAAATCTTTGATATTAAAAACTGATGTCAAAAATTTAACATTATATTTTTTACACAATTGAACTAAAGTAAAATGTTTCTCGTCAGAAAGTTCGGCTTTATTATAAATCTCTACTCTTCCATCTTTATTCCAAGGTCCTTCTTTAAGATTTTTTACTTTCCAAGTTTGAAATTTACAAAAATCTGCACCAGATCTTGATGCTTCAGAAATCATTTTCTCAGCAAGTTCCATATTACCCATATGATTCCAACCAATTTCAGCAATTAATTCACATCTGCTCATAAAATTTTTAAATTATATATTTATACTTAATCGATATCATGAATTCTTGAAATATCTATTTTAAAAAGATATTAAAATATGGGTGTATACTTATAATAAATTATATTTCCAATATAAAAAACTTT
>CACPQV010000048.1 GCA_902636165.1 uncultured Pelagibacteraceae bacterium | reverse complement strand
CCTTATCATGGCACACTTTAGTATCTGCAATGGAAAATGATGGGAAAGAAATAACCACAGAAAATTAATTATGGATGTAAAAAACAAAATAATTGAGGAAATTAGAAAAATTTATGATCCTGAATTACCAGTGAATATATATGAACTTGGTTTAATTTATGATATACAGGTAAATGGTCGTAAGGCTGAAATTAAGATGACATTAACTACACCGAATTGTCCCGTTGCAGAAAGTTTACCAAAAGAAGTAAAAGAGGGTGCAATGCAAGTAGAGGGAATAGATGATGTAAATCTTGAATTGGTTTGGGATCCACCTTGGAATAAGGATATGATGTCAGATGCAGCGAAATTGGAGTTAAACTTATAATGAACCCTATTATTAAATTAAGTGATAATGCAGCTTTAAGAATTAAAGAAATAATGTCTAACGCAGAAAAAAATGCGATAGGTGTAAGAGTTTCTGTAAAATCAGGTGGTTGTGCAGGTATGTCATACGTAATGGAATATTCAAAAGAGGTAAATCCTAATGATGAGTTGATCGAGGATAAAGGAGTAAAAGTTTATATAGATTCGGCGGCAGTTATGTATCTTCTAGGCACTGAGATGGATTATAAAAAAGAGGATTTTTCATCTTCATTTGTCTTCAATAATCCCAATGAAACCGAGCGTTGTGGCTGTGGAGAGTCTTTTAAAGTATAATCCCATTTTGAACATACCAGAGTTGCAATAAACGCATAGATTGATAATATCTACCTATGAACGTCTTTGAAATCAGAAATTTGCAAAACAGCGAGGACAGAAAAGAAAAGAGAAAAACTTTTTTAAGATCTCTTATAAAATCTGTTGATACTGGAGCAAATGGAACACTTGATTACATTGTTAAAAAAGGTTCTGGCAAAAACAAAATTGCCAAAACTAGACAGTAAAGTTAACAACTGTAATACATCTCAAATTCTATCGGATGAGGTGTGTGCTCAAAGTTGTGTATTTCCTCAAATTTAAGAGCTATGTAAGCATCTATTTGATCATCAGTAAATACATTTCCTTGTTTAAGAAAGTCTCTATCTTTATCTAAACTTTCCATAGCTTCACGAAGAGATCCACAAACTGTTGGAATTTTTTTAACTTCTGCTTCCGACAGCGCATATAAATCTTTATCAAATGATTTACCTGGATCTATTTTATTTTTTATTCCATCAAGACCTGCCATAAGCATTGCTGAAAAAGTTAAATATGGGTTTCCAGCTGCATCACCAAATCTAATCTCACATCTTGCAGCTTTTTTACTCAAAGTTACAGGTATTCTGCATGATGCAGATCTATTTCTTGAAGAGTAAGCTAATAACACTGGCGCTTCAAAACCCGGTATTAGTCTTTTGTAACTATTAGTAGTAGCGTTTGAAAATGCGTTAATAGCTTTTGCATGTTTAAGTATTCCACCTATGTAATATAAGGCGGTATCGGACAAGCCTGCATATTTATCGCCAGAAAACAAGGCTTTATCGCCTTTCCAAATTGATTGGTGAACATGCATACCAGAACCATTATCACCTTTTACTGGTTTAGGCATAAATGTTGCAGTTTTACCAAATGAATGAGAGACCATATGCACAGCATACTTATATAATTGTAGATTATCAGCTTGATCAACTAATGTTCCAAAATACATTCCTAACTCGTGCTGACTCGGTGCAACTTCATGGTGATGTTTTTCAACCTTAATACCCATTTCCTTCATAGCTTTTAAATATTCACTTCTCATATCTTGTTCGCTATCAACTGGTGGGACAGGGAAGTATCCGCCTTTTATGCCTGGTCTATGACCCATGTTTCCATTCTCATATTCTTTACCAGAATTATAAGGTCCTTCCTTACTATCAATTTTAAAACCTGTTTCGTTCATATCATTTTTAAATCTAACATCATCAAAAACAAAAAATTCAGCCTCTGGTCCAAAAAAAGCTTTGTCGCCAATACCAGAACTCTTTAAATATGCTTCTGCTTTTTTAGCAGTTCCTCTTGGATCTCTTTCATATGGATCTTTCTTAATCGCGTCTAAGATATCGCAAAAAAGGTTTAGAGTATTATGAGAGGTAAACGGATCGACAATAGCTCTGTTTAAATCAGGTTTCAGTATCATATCTGATTCATTAATTGCCTTCCAACCAGCTATTGATGATCCATCAAAAAAAACTCCCTCATTTAACATATCCTCGTCTACCATTTTTGCATCCATAGTGACGTGTTGGAGTTTCCCTCTTGGATCAGTAAATCTTAAATCTACGTAATCTATTTCTTTATCTTTAATAGTTTTTAAT
>CACPQV010000047.1 GCA_902636165.1 uncultured Pelagibacteraceae bacterium | reverse complement strand
CGAACCATAGATCTTTTTTTTTAGTAAATTGTTTTATAGCCATTGCGTCAAAAAATTCATTAGCAATAAAGATAGTTGGAAATTTTTTTATTTCTTTTAGATCGGTAATCCAAATTATTTTATCTTTATCTAATTTATCTTTTTGAATTTTTTTTAATCTTAGACTTTTTTCATGAATTAAAATATTACATGAGTCAAAAAATACTGGAAATTTTTTAAAAGTTTCCAGCAAAATTTTCATCATCTCACCATTTCCTGCACCAAGTTCTACCAAATTAATTTTTTTTGGATTTTCTAGATTTTCCCAAAAACCTAAAATCCAAATTGCCAACATTTCAGAAAACATTCTTGAAATATTTGGTGCAGTTATAAAATCGCCCTCTCTTCCGAAAGGGTTCTTTCTCATATAGTATCCTTTTTTTTTATCATACAGAGCCAAATTGATGAATTGGTCAAGGGAAATGTTAGAATTGTTTTTAAGACTCATATTTTTTCAAAGTCAGATAAGAACCAAAAATGAAAAATATCAAACATAAAATTTGCCCCATACTGAGATTAAGAAATACATAGCCCAATTGTGCATCTGGAACTCTGAAGAATTCTATAACAAATCTAAAAAAGGAGTAAAATATAAGAAATATTCCAGAGATAAAACCAGGATTTTTAGCCGAGACACTTTTTTGAAAAAAAATTAATATAACTAATAAAATCAATCCTTCAAAAAAAGCCTCGTAAAGTTGAGACGGGTGACGATAAAGATTATCTATCTTTTCAAATTTAACTCCCCAAGGAAGAACAGTTTCTTTACCATAAAGTTCTGAATTAATAAAATTTGCAATTCTACCGAAAAAAATTCCTATAGGAGCTACTAACGAGACTATATCAAGGTAAATATATGGGTTATGATTATTTTTTTTTGCAAACAAGACGCTCACAATTATTAAACCTAGAAGCCCACCATGAAATGACATTCCGCCCTGCCAAACTTTAAAAACATCAACAATGTTATTTAAATAATAATCAAAATTGTAAAATAGTATATATCCTAATCTACCACCAAGTATGATGCCCAAAATTACATAAGTAATGTAGTCATCAAATTTTTCTCTTAAATTATTATCTTTTATCAAAATTCTTTTTGCTAAAATCCATCCTGTTAAAATCCCAATAATATATGATAAAGAATACCATTTTATTTCTAGAGAGAAAATTTGGAAAGCAACTGGGTCAAAATTGTTAATGAACATTTAAATTATAATTCTAAATTACGAACAAATAAGTTATTATAATTATATATGAAAAATTCGAGATTTGTAATAGATAAGCTAACTAAAATTTTTGAACAAGGTATAATTACTTCAAAAGACCTTTCAAATGAATTGATGAATATTTTAAAATCAAAAAGAGATGAATTTGTTTTCAGGATGAAACTTGTCAGTAAAGATGAATTTGATGTATTACGTAAAAGAGTGGAAAATTTAGAAAATAAAATGAATAAATCAACCATTAAAAGAAAGAAAAAAATTAAATCGGTAAGAAAATCTTAACACTCAAACCATTCATTGAAGATTTCTCTAGTTTGATATTTCCACCATGTGATCTAATAATATCTGATGCTATTGACAATCCCAAGCCAACACTTGATTTTGAATCAGCTCTTCCTTTGTCAATTTTATAGAATGGCTTGAATACATTTTCGTATTCTTTTTCCGGTATTCCAGGTCCATTGTCTTCAATTTTGATAAAAAGATTTGAATTTTTTTTAATAAGATCAATATTCACTTTATCTCCATATTTTATTCCATTATCAATTAAATTATTAATACATCTTTGAATAAGATTTTTTCGGCCTTTTATGAATATATCTGTCAAAAATTTTGTAGATATGTTTTTATTATCATATTTGATCACAATTTTTTTTATAAGTTGAGTTAAATTAAAAGTTTCATCCTTTTCTAAATAAGAGGAACTAGTGAATTGCAGATACTCATTTAACATTTTTTCCATTTCATTTATATCTTCTGTTAATTTGGCCACGATTTCTTTATCTTTAATAAAGGCGATTTGAAGCTTCATTCTTGTAAGAGGAGTTCTGAGGTCATGGCTAATTCCTGAGAGCATTTCTGACCTTTGATTAAGATGACGTATAATTCTTTTTCTCATTTTATCAAATTCATATCCAGCCTGTCTAATTTCTAAAGCTCCCGAGGGTTTAAATTCTTCAATTTCTTCCCCTCTCCCAAATCTTTCGGCGGCTTTTGCTAAATTCGAAATAGGTCTTGTTTGATTTTTAAGAAATATTAATGAAATGAAAACCATTATCAATGCTGGAACGGTAATCCATAATGCGAATATTCTAG
>CACPQV010000046.1 GCA_902636165.1 uncultured Pelagibacteraceae bacterium | reverse complement strand
TTTATTGGGTCCAGCAAAAGAGGTAAAAGCAGCAAGTTTAATGAAAGGTTCACGATTTAGAACAATTGGCATTGGTCCTAAAAAGGGAAAAAGAATTAAGGTAGAATGTCCAACTACATATTTTACAACAATCATATTTGAAAATAGAAGCATAATTAGACTCACTTTATCTTTTGATGTTATAGCTCATCAAAGAAATCATATTGAACTTTATGGAACCAAAGGTTCAATGATTGTGCCAGATCCTAATATGTTCGGTGGTTCAGTTTATGTATGTAAAAAATTAGGAAGCCCATGGAAAGAATTTAAAACAAATCAAATGCCGCTAGGAAAAATTAATATTAGAACGCAAAGTTCTAGAGCAAATGAGTCACCTACTAATGCTAATTACAGAGGAGTTGGTCTTGCAGAAATGGCTTATTGTATTGATAAAAAAAAGATACATAGATGCAATGGAGAAGTATCTTTGCATGTACTTGACTTGATACAATCAACTATGCAATCCGCTAAAACAAATAAGCCAATTAGACTTAGTACAACATGTAAAATTCCAAAACTTTTTATTAATAAAGAAATAAATAAATTAATGAGATAAAATATGCAGATTGGTATTGATCTTGGGGCAAGTAAAATAGAGTATGTGTTATTAGATGATGTTGGCAATGAGCATCATAGAGAAAGAACCGAAGTTCCAAAAAATTATAAAGATACATTATCCATTATTAAAAAAATAGTTATCGAACTTGAGCGTAAAGCTGGTAAAGAATTACCAGTGGGTGTGTGTCATCCAGGGATTCATTCTATTCAAACAGGACTAGTTAAAAATGCGCCTAATTCTTTTTGGATAAATGGCAAACCTTTACAAAGAGATTTACGGAGTGAGATTGGCAAAGAAATTTATTGTGAAAATGATGCAAACTGTTTTGCTTTATCAGAAGCAATAGACGGTTCTGGAAAACATTATAAAATAGTTTTTGGGGTAATTCTTGGATCTGGTGTTGGAGGTGGTTTAGTTATAGATAAACGAATTGTCAATGGACCTAATGGGATTACTGGAGAATGGGGACATAATCAAATACCGAGCGCTTGTATTGAAGGTGTTCAAATAAAAAAAACTAATTTAAGAGCTGGGGAAATAGAAAACTTTGTTGCGGGTATAGGTATTTCTAAAGCGTTCAAAAACCAGTTTAAAAAGGATTTATCTGCCCAAAAGATATTTGAGATGCATAGAAAACTTGATTTAGATGCAGAAAAATTAATTGATAAATATAAAGATCAACTCGCTATGTCTTTAGCCACTGTTGTTAATATAATTGATCCAGATGTGTTTGTTTTCGGGGGTGGGGTATCTAACGAAATAAATTTTTTAGATGAAATTAAACAAAAAATGAAAAAATTTGTAGCAGGGGGTGAATTTGAGGGGACTTTTTTAAAACCCAAATTCGGTGATGCAAGCGGTGTTCGGGGTGCAGCTCGATTAGCAAGAACCACAAATTATTGACTAGTGAATAAAATTCATTTACTACAAAAGTAACTAATTTTTTTAGTCCAGGAAGAGAAATATGAAATTATTAAGAATAGGTGAAACTGGATCTGAAAAACCTGCATTAATTGATAATGAAAATAAATATAGAGACCTATCCTCTATTATTGATGATTTAAATCCTGAGACGTTAAATTTTGAGACTATCAATAAAATAAAAAATCTAGATCTAAATTCACTTCCATTGATTGATAGTAAGCAAAGAGTTGGACCCTGTGCAACTAAACCAGCAAATTTTATTGCAATTGGTTTAAATTTCAAGGCACATGCTGAGGAAACAAATTCTGATGCCCCAAAAGAACCGATTGTTTTTAATAAATCACCAAATTGTATTGTTGGGCCAAACGACAGTATTGTAATACCAAAAAATTCAAAGTCTTTAGATCACGAAGTTGAAATTGCAATGGTAATTGGAAGTAAAGCCAAATATGTAAAAGAAGATGAAGCTCAAGACTATGTATTAGGTTATTGTATTTGTAATGATATAAGTGAGAGAGAATGGCAAAAAGATAGAGGTGGTCAATGGGTAAAAGGAAAATCTGGAGACACCTTTGGTCCATTGGGTCCATATTTGGTAACAAAAGATGAAATTGATGATTTATTTAATCTAAATTTATCATTAGATCTTAATGGAAAAAGAAGACAAACTGGAAATACCAGTTTAATGATATTTAATTTTAATTTTTTAATTTCACATATTAGTCAATTTATAACTTTAATGCCGGGTGATATTATTACGACAGGCACACCAGCGGGAGTAGGAATGGGGATGACACCACCAGATTATTTAAAAGATGGTGATGAAATGATTTTAAGAGTAGATAATCTTGGCGAACAA
>CACPQV010000045.1 GCA_902636165.1 uncultured Pelagibacteraceae bacterium | reverse complement strand
ACAAGTGATTTTCAAAATAACAAATTTAGAAAAATTTACATAATATCAAATAAAAATGAAAATAGATCTATCAAGCTTAGTGAAAAAGTTATTAAATTTAAATCTCTTTTAATTAATGATCAAAAACAAAGATTAGAAAATAAATCTATTGATTGTGAAGTAGTAGATATAAGTGAGGTTAAAAAGATAAACGAGAAAGTAATTGCTTTATATCCAAATGTTGGAGAAAACCTAGATTATTTAAATTCAAATAATTTAAAATTAAATTTTCTATATAGAAAACTAGATCAATATTCTTGGCAATATTGTAATAAAGGTTTCTTTAATTTTAAGAATTATATTCCTAAAATAATTTCAACTTTTAATTAAAACCATCTAAACATTCCAATAATACCAGCTGTTGCATAAAAGAATTGTAAAAATAATATTCCTCTATGACCACCCCTATAAGCCCAAATTCCAATTAAGATCGCAGAAATAAGTAATAAGCAAAAACCAAGAAATTCAACTCCAATATTCATTGCTACAAACAAAGAATACAATATCGCGGTGATAACACCTGCCCATTCAAATATTTTGTTGTTCATAAAAGTTTTTTAAAGTTATTATAAAGAGTCTTAGAATAATTATTCATATCTGTCATATTTTCTTTCGCAGATCGATTAAATTTTTTTAATGCTCCATCACCTAATTGATTTTCTAAAGCTTTTTTATATTCTGGCACACATCCCCACTCATTAACTGTTGTGTCCTTAATTTCAATATGAAATTGAATGCCATAGGCATGATTTTGATATTTAAAAATTTGATTTTTAGTAACTGGCGATGAAGCTAACAATGTAACATCTTTATTATTTTCTATTCCTTGAACTTCATATGAATGCCATTGCAAACTTTTGATTTTATCAGGAAATTTAGAAAATAAATTATCTTGATTTTTTGCTTTAGTAAAATTGATATCCATCATGCCAATCTCAGCCGGACTTGATTGTACAACCTTACCACCAACAACCTCACCTAATAACTGACAGCCTAGACAAAAACCTAAGTAAGGTTTTTTTAGATTAACAACAAATTCTTTTATTCTTTTTTTTTCTTCAATCAACCAAGGATATTCTTTTTCCATATAAGTATCCATTGGACCACCCATGCAAAACATTCCATCAAATTTACTTAAATCATTTGGAATTTTCTCACCTTCATCTAACTCAATTGTAGTGAGATTTAATCCATCAGCTAACATTAGATCTTTTATGTAACCAGGATCTTCAATTTTTATGTGTTGTAAAATAATTATGTTCAATATTTTTTATTCTAGCTTAGATAAATTATTTAAACAATTATTTACTAGCCTAATTAAAAGTTGAAATTTTTTTTAAATCTATCTTGCTAGTTTTATAAAAATATCACCCATACCAGCATCTAAATTTTCTAAAGGTGTATTATTCCTAAGTTCACAATATCTACCGGTTACTTGGTGACTTTTGACGAAATCAATTTCATCTTTTTCACAATTCTTTCCATTGTGCAATAAACCTATTACAATACGATCGTTAAGACTATAAACTTCAGATTTATTTATTTTTTCACCATCACAAAAATAATCCTTGTTTACTCTATTGGGAAAATCTTTTTTAGCACAAGGATTCTTTATTGTTAAAACATAAAATTCTTTAAAACCATCTTCAAATTTATATTTCATTTTTTGAGCTTCAGAATACTTCATTAAGTCACAAGAACATGGAACACAACACCTATAATAGTTTCCACAAATTTTTTTGTTTGTTTTACTTTCTTTGATGTATAAAAATTCTGAGTCACTGTTTGGATCTATCAGAGATCCAGAAACTGCACAATATAATTTATTAAATTCAATAAAGTCTTTATAGGTAATTTTTTTATCTATTATGTATTTAAAAAATTTTGGTCCTGCAGCATTTCTATTTTTATCTGGAAATATTCTTGACCAATCGGTAATCAACTCCTTATGATAGTTTTTTTCCTCAGCAAACGACTTAATTTGAAACAATATTACAAAAAAAATTAGAGAAATATTTAATATTTTTTTCATTTTTGATTTACAGTAATTGTTTGATTTAGCCTCTTTATATCAATCATTTCTCTGCTTCCATCTGTCCATCTGACTTCTACATTAAAATTTTTTTCATTTTTTCTAATTCCATAATGTGCCACAGGCTCCATTTGACATAAGTAACCAGATCCTGCGTCAATAGTTTTTGAATGTTTTCTCTGATTAGTTATTAACGTTACAGTGGCTCCTCTTGCTGGTGCACCATGTTTGTTAAGTGGCTTAATTCTTAAATATTTATTTTCTTTTTTGATTATGGCCTTGTACAAAGTTAATGTTTGTTCTTTGCTCTCACCTCTAGAAACTAATAATTCTAAAACTCCATCATTATCTATATCTGCAACTGCAGCCCCAGTTCCATATCCATTAG
>CACPQV010000044.1 GCA_902636165.1 uncultured Pelagibacteraceae bacterium | reverse complement strand
TAAATCTTTTGCCTTTGGTGCATATCTTTCCATAAATCTTTCACCCTTAGAATTTGTAAGATATCCACCTTCACCTCTTGCACCCTCAGTGATTAAAGTACCGTGTCCATAAATTCCTGTAGGATGAAATTGTACAAATTCCATATCTTGTAATGGTAGTCCTGCTCTTAAAACCATTGCATTCCCATCTCCAGTACAAGTATGAGCTGATGTTGCTGAATAATAAACTTTTCCATATCCACCCGTTGCTATAATTACTGTGTGTGCCCTAAATCTATGAATAGTACCATCGTTTAAATTCCAGGCAATTAATCCTTTACAAGCACCATCTTTCATTAATAAATCTAATGCAAAATACTCAATAAAAAATTCTGTTTTGTGTTTTAGTGCCTGTCCGTACAGTGTGTGTAAAATGGCATGACCTGTTCTATCAGCTGCAGCACAAGTTCTTTGCACTATTCCATTTCCATAATTTTTAGTCATTCCACCAAAAGGTCTTTGGTAAATTTTACCATCATCAGTTCTGCTAAAAGGAACACCATATTTCTCTAACTCAATTACTGCTTTGGGAGCTTCTTTACAAAGATATTCAATACTATCTTGATCACCTAACCAATCAGCACCTTTTACAGTGTCATACATGTGCCAACGCCAATCGTCCTCACCCATGTTTCCTAAGGCAGCAGATATTCCACCTTGTGCCGCAGAAGTATGGCTTCTTGTAGGAAAAACTTTTGAAATACATGCAGTTTTCAGTCCAGCTTCACTTAAACCTACAGCAGCTCTTAAACCTGAGCCCCCAGCTCCTAAAACTACCACATCGTATTCATGATCTGTTATTTTATAAGAATTCATAACCTAGACATTAATATAATTGTAATTAGCGGAATTACCACTGCAGATGCATATAAAATTCTGTTTGCGACATTTTTGATTTTATAATTTTTGATATAATCCTCAAAAACCTCACTTATGCTTAATGCAGAGAAAAAATACGCATTTATAATAAAAATACTAAATAAAAACTTAGATGAGGAATTGCTAAAAAAATTTTCTACAACTGAATAGTCTTGATTGTAAATGTTTATAAAATTTAAAATAAACCATATCATTAATGGAACCAACAACGCTCCACTAATTTTCAAAAATATCCATTTTTTTGTTGCATTAATCATTTTAAAAAAAATTTTTTCCAATTAAATAAAAAACCACCGTCAAAAATATCGATCCAATTATCACAATTAAACCTGTGATTTTTGTTACTTTTAAATCAAATCCATAACCTAAATCCATAATAAAATGTCTTATCTCACTCAAAATTTGAAAAGAAAAAGACCATGTAAGGCCTAAAATAATAAACTTACCAATCATTGAACTTAAAAAAAAATTAATCATTTCATAATTACTTTCACCAAGAATGAGTAATGAAACTAATATGCAGATGAATGTAATTCCAATTATATTAATTATTCCAGTTATTCTATGAGTGATAGAAACTAACGAAGAAATATGCCATTTATAAATTTGGATATGTGGAGATAGTGGTGCTTTATTTTCCATAAAAATTATTTTTAATTAATGTTTCAGCAATTTCTACAGCATTCAAAGCTGCACCTCTTAAAAGATTATCTGAAACAATCCATAAATTTAACCCATTATTGATTGTTTTATCTTCTCTAATCCTTGAAATGAATGTCTCATTTTTACCTTCAGCTTCTAATGGAGTTGAATATCCACCGTCATTTCTTTCATCAATTACCTTACAACCTTCAAAACTATTCAAAAGATTTCTCACTTTTTCAAGAGTAAATGATTTTTCAAATTGTATATTTACTGACTCTGAGTGTGAAACAGATATAGGTAATCTCACACATGTTGCTGTTAAATCAATTTTTTCACCAAGAATTTTTTTTGTTTCATAAGTCATTTTAAGTTCCTCTTTTGTATAACCATCATCAGAAAAAACATCAATATGAGGAATAGCGTTAAAGGCAATTTGTTTTGTGAAATTTTTTGACTT
Organism: uncultured Pelagibacteraceae bacterium; assembly: GCA_902636165.1. GTDB lineage: Bacteria > Pseudomonadota > Alphaproteobacteria > Pelagibacterales > Pelagibacteraceae > Pelagibacter. The sequence continues at coordinate 453 of CACPQV010000044.1, read as the reverse complement.
TACTTTTTTGCCATCTAAAACTGATTTAGTTTGCTCAATCAGTTCATCCATCGGTGCTTTTCCGCCACCTGAAACTGATTGATATGTAGAAACAACTATTCTTTTTATTATAAATTCATCATGCAAAGGTTTTAATGCAATAACTAGTTGGGCTGTTGAACAATTTGGGTTTGCAATAATATTTTTTTTTATATTATTCAAATGATTTGAATTTACTTGTGGAACAATTAAAGGTACATTTGAGTCCATCCTGTAAAAGCTTGAGTTATCTATCACAAAACAATTTTTAGCAGCCTTCTCAGCAAATTTTTCTGAAATTTTTCCTCCTGCTGCAAAAAATGCAATTTTTACTTTAGAAAAATCAAAATTTTCTAAATCAAAAACCTCAAGATCTTTGCCTTTAAAATTAATTTTCTTACCTGCACTTTTTGATGAGGCAACTAAATATAAATT
>CACPQV010000043.1 GCA_902636165.1 uncultured Pelagibacteraceae bacterium | reverse complement strand
GTTTCCTCTATTTTCATATTCATATCATCGAGTTGAGCTTTCTTTTTATTGACAATAGGATTTAAAACTCCATAAAATATTATAAGAAAAAATATTACTGCCCCTACAGCTACACCAATTTTGATCCAGGTTTTTTTTTCAACTTTTTTAAGTTTAGCTTGAATATCTTGCAATGAGATGTTTTTTAAGTCGATATTTTTTAAGTCAATATTAAAATTCATAAGTTAAGTCCTTTTAATTTTTACAAAAACTCTGAAACCTTTCATGTTCACCCCACCTCTTCTAGCATTAGGAAGCCTCATAGATGAAAGTGATGCTTGTTCAATAAGATTTTGTTTACCCAAATTTTCAATAAACTTTAAAATATCTTGATCACTTGCTGCAACACCTTGGATTGTAACCATATTTCCACCCCCATATTCAACTTTATCAAATCTTACTCTAGTAGGAACACTTGATGCTATTTGAGCTAAAACTCTATAAGTTGACTCTTTGTTAGATTTAAGAGTGCTACTTAATTTTAAAGTAGTATCCATTAATTTAAATTCTTTGGTGACTTTTTTTAATTCCAGCTGTTTTTGCTGATGGGTTGCTTGAACTTCAGCATATTTCTCCAATTTTTTATTATATGAGTGAATATTCCAGAATGATAAAGTAAACAGTATTAAATATAAGGCCGCAATACCTGCTGCTAACCCTTTAAAAGCAAAACTGGATATTGCTTTTACCTTTTTTTGTTGGAACATACTCTTTCTATCTGGGAGAAGATTTATATTTTTTGCAGCAGTAACAAACTTATAATAACCAAAGACATCAAGTTTTCTGAATGCTAAACCTATAGAGGTAGTTAAATATGATCTGTTCTCAATATTTATCTGATCCTCAAATTGTTTAGGAACTTTTAAACCCTCGATTGGATCAAATAAATTAAATCCAACATTCATTAATATTTTTCTAAAAAAAGATAGATAATCCTCTACATTTTTTAAGTCTGAGACAACTTTAATAATTCTTATTCTTTTTTCATATTTTGTTTCAAAATCCTGAATAGCTTGCTTTACTTGAGTTACATATCTTCTTACCAAAGCTTCTTTTTGCTCAACATCATCTGACTCTAATAAGATTTTTCGATCCTGACCTCTCAAAAAAATATCAGTAATTATTGGGTTATTTTCATATAAAATCATTAAATAATTTTCGTCTAAACCAAATTCCAAGACTGCCGTTAAGTTAGCATCCTCAGTTTTATTTGTGATTTGATTTATCTGATCAACAGCAGACTTAAGAGCAAAACATTTTACGTCGATTATCACAGGGTTTAAGCCACTGTTTTTTACAATCGAGACATAACTATTAATGTCAGCTAATTTTGAAGCTACAAAGAGGATATCCATCGTGTTATCTTTTTCATTTCTATTTATCACTTGATGAAAAATTGAGTAATCATCAAGATTATCTGTAAGCTGAACCAAATTTTCCCACAGCGAATTAGTTTCTATTGCTTTTTGTAATTCATCCTCTTTCATTAATGGTGAAGAAACTACTCTGATAATTGCACTTGTAACTGGAATTGAAATAGCAACATTACCCACATCAATTTTAGATTTTTGTAGTGCTAAATTAAGTTCATTAGTAACCGTCTCAGCATTTTCTAATACACTGCTTTCATCAGGAATATCAATTTTATGTGTATAAAATTTTTCTAAAACCCATTGATTAGATTTGTTTGAATTAATTTGTGCTAATCTAATTTCTTTATTTGTAAGTTCAACGCCAATTACTTCCTCCCCTTGAACTGAAGATTGTCCGATTTTTGATTTGAAGAAGTCTATTAGTTTATTTAATGAATTATTTTTACTTTTATTAGGAGATCCGGGAAGTTTAATACCTTTTAAAGATGGTTTTTTAAATTTAAAATTTTTAAATTTACCAATAATGTTAGTGACTTTACTCTTTGATGTCTCTTCTATGTTTTGCTCATTTGTTTTAAGCACATCATCACTTAAACTGGGAACATTATTATTAGGCAAATTTATATTTGTTAAGTCTTTTTCTGTGGTTGTTTCAATATTTTGTTGAGCTTGAAGATTAATTTCAGGTTTTTTATCAACGTTTACTGTTTCAACTGTTTGATCTTGAGGTTGTGTTTGAATTTGTTGGGACTCTTCAGAAAGTTTTTTTAATTTCTCACTCTCAGCTTGAACATCATCAAACCATTTTTCTAAAATCGGTATTGCTTCCTCAAGATTGGGTGTCCCTGAGGATGAAATCTTTTGTTTTCCATCAATATAAAGTCTGCCAACCCAATTTTTAGACTTAAGTTCGCCTTTGTACTTATCTTGCCTTACATATATATGTAATCTACCATCTTTTTTGTGAATAACCTGATGTTCAGGACTCTCACTTGTAGACTCTTTAGTCTCTTGATCTGTTATTTCTGTATTTTCAGGAATTTTGTTCTCTTCTTCAGAACTACCAGGAGTTGAACTGCTTAAATTTTCATCAACTGAAGGTTGATTTTCAGTTTTTTCATTATTTTCCACATTTTCGTCAGTGGAAACTATGT
>CACPQV010000042.1 GCA_902636165.1 uncultured Pelagibacteraceae bacterium | reverse complement strand
AAAGTGCAGTCAATAAATGTGCCACCATGTTGAGGGGTAATAACGCTAATTAATTCTTCTAGCAGCACCGGATAATGTTTTTTTATATCCGTTACCATGGTGGCTTTCATTTATTTTCTTGAAGACCATTAATTTTTTTGTCTTCTCAAAAATGCTGGTATTTCTAAATCATCCTCTTCATTATCGTCTGACTCACTTAATAAATTTTCTGTACCAGAATTTTCACTTTCTGAATTAAATAAATCTGGTTCATTTGTATCGACACCAAATTCCTTTAAATCATTGGATAAACTGTTTTTATTATCTGAAAAATTGTTAATTGCCTCTTGTGAAAAAGATACTTCATCTTTTGAAGATGTATTTTCAATAATATTTTGAGCCTCTTGATCTTTTAAAAATTCTTCATGATATGAATTATTTACTTCATCAATAGACTCTTTGACTGGATTTTCAGATACAACTTCATTTTCTAATTTAAGTGCAGTAGCGCCATGAGAAACTGGATTTAGATTAGCATTTGAAAAATTGAATGATGTAGATCCATTAATTGATGAAAAATCAGAATACCCTGGATTTCTATTTTGTATTCTGTGAACCATATTGATTACAGATTTTGTCTCAGGTTGCTGACCATCTAAAGAAGTTGCTACTATAGAAACTCTTATTTTCCCCTCTAGTGAAGGATCAGTTATTGCGCCAATAATTACTTCTGCATCTGCTTCAACTTCTGCTCTTATTTTATTTACAACTTCATCCACCTCAAATAATTTAAGATCTTTACCACCAGTTATATTGACCAATAAACCTTTGGCTCCTTTCAAAGTATAATCATCTATTAAAGGATTGCTAATCGCCATTTCTGTAGCTTTCATCGCTCTTCCTTCTCCATCAGACTCTCCAGTTCCCATCATTGCTTTACCCATTGAAGCCATAACAGTTTCAACATCCGCAAAATCAAGATTAATTATTCCTGGTCTTACCATTAAATCAGTAACACTTTGAACCCCATGCATTAAAACATTATTGGATAAATTAAATGACTCCTCAAATGTAGTTTGCTCATTTGCAATTTTAAACAAATTTTGATTTGGAATTACTATTATAGTATCAACATGTTTTCTAAGTTCCTCTAATCCAATTTGTGCTCTTCTCATTCTAGATGGGCCCTCATATAAAAATGGAAGTGTAACCACTCCTACAGTTAATATGTTTAATTCTTTCGCAGCCCTTGCAATTACATGAGCAGCTCCAGTTCCAGTTCCACCACCCATCCCCGCAGCGATGAATACCATATTTGCGCCTTGTAAAATATTTACTATTTCATTTAAAGATTCATCAGCAGCTGCTTGGCCTATGTCGATTTTTGCCCCTGCACCTAATCCCTTAGTTAAATTTAAACCAATTTGTATTTTTGTTTTTGCTTTACTATGTTTTAAATCTTGAGCATCTGTATTTACTGCAATAAATTCTACTCCTTGCATTTCATTATCAATCATTTCATTAATAGCATTTCCTCCTGCTCCCCCTACGCCCATTACTAAAAGCCTTGGTTGTAACTCTTTAATTTCTGGTGTCTTAAAGTTAATTGTCATTTTATTCCCCCTCTTTTACTATTTGTTAAGTTGATGCTCCCACTTAAGACCACCACGATTAAGATTGGATTTTTTTCTCGCGTTAACCTTAAATTTTTCAAAAAATGTTGGTTCCCAAATTTGGAAAGTTTTTCCCTGACCAACAAACACCATACTTTTTTTTATTTTTGCATGTTTTATTAATTTTGGTGAAAGTAAAATTCTGCCCTCGGTATCAAATTGTAAATTTACACTTTCAGATAGGATCGAAGTAGCAAAATAATCTCTTTTCTCCTCAAAAGGATTAAGTGAGTCAATTGCAGAGGAAATTTTTTCTATTCTGTCCTGGGGCCAAGCTTCAATGGATTGATTATTAAATGATGGATAACAAACAATTCCATTATAACCAAGATTAGATAAATATGATCTAAAACTTGCAGGCACCGACACCCTTCCTTTTTTGTCCAACTGGTTTTCGTAAGTTGATAAAAACATAAACCATAATTTTCTTTTCCCATTATTTGGGATTATTTGGGATATTATGGGTTTTTTTTAACTATGTCAATACACACAATTTTGAGTTTCAATTATTAAAATCTAAACAAAATAGATGGTAGTTTACGGGTATTAAGATGATTGCCAGACAAACTATAAGCCGGGTTCTGTCATTTAAACTTATCATTTATCTAGACTTGAGATCACTCTCAAGCTCAAGCGACTAACCCAGATGACTAGCCAAGGATGGCTTTTAGTTCTAAACAATGTCATCTCTACTTAGTCTTGCTCCCAGTGGGGTTTTCCAGCGTTCATTGTTACCAATAGAACCGGTGTGCTCTTACCACACCTTTTCACCCTTGCCATGTTATGGCGGTTTATTTTCTGTGGCACTATCCCTAGGGTCTCCCCCGCCAGGAATTACCTGGCACTGTATCCTTGTAGAGCCCGGACTTTCCTCTTTATAAAAGCGATAAGTCGTTTATCTGGCGAGATCAATTTAATAATATATAACTTAATTTCAAGTCAAATTTTTCTTGATAAAAGATTTTTGCTTATTAAAAGGCATTCTAAGTCAAATAGACCATTAACTAAATCCTGCCTAAATCTTCTTTGGAAAGCTTTCGTGAGATATTCATCACTTTTATTAGGTCTTAAACCTTTTATATTATTATAACCAATTTTATTTAAATTTTTTAAAAATAAATTTTTTTCAATTTTAGAATAAATTTTAATTTTGCGGTATTCTTTGATCTTTTTTTGATCAAGATTATGCCAAAAACTTAATCCTTTTTGAGCTAATTTTTTCCATGGAAATTTTTCACCAGGATCTTTTTTTCTTTCTGGGGATATATCTGAATGACCAAGAACATACTCTTTTTTAATTTTATATTTTTTCATTAAGTGTCTTAATAATTTTATCAATGAAAGAA
>CACPQV010000041.1 GCA_902636165.1 uncultured Pelagibacteraceae bacterium | reverse complement strand
CATCCATATAATATTATCTTTTAAGAGTTTTTGGAGACTTGACTCTTATTAATAAGTTCACTTTAATTCAATTATTAAAAATAACAATAGAGGGAAAAAATAATGTTTAAAAAAATATCTTTATACTTTACTTCATTAGTTTTTGTTTTGACTACTATTGGTTCTGCTTATGCGGTTACGTTGAAAGCGAGTCACCAATGGCCAGGAACTCCAAGAGCTGATGGATCATATGACCCACGTCATGAAATGGTTCAAATCATTGCTGACGAGGTGAAAAAAGCAAATGTTGGAATAGATATCAGAATTTATCCAGCTAAATCATTATACAAACCTAAAGAACAGTGGAAACCAATGACAACTGGTCAATTAGATATATCTGCTTTTCCATTAGCGTATGCTTCTAAGTTTCATCCAGAATTTGACGCGACTTTGATGCCAGGAACAGTGAAAAATCATGATCATGCATTGAGATTTAACAAAGGTCCGATGATGACAGAGATCAAAAAGATTATAAATGATGCTGGTGTTGTAGTTTTATCTGATGCTTGGTTAGGCGGTGGTTTTGCTTCAAAATCAAAATGTATCAAAAATCCTAGCGATGCAAAAGGTCAAGTTATGAGAGCTGCAGGTAAAGCTTTTAACCAAATGTTAGAAGCAGCAGGTGCAGGGATACAAAGTATGCCATCATCTGAAATTTACACAGGTTTACAAACTGGCGTATTAACGGGTGCTAACACTAGCTCAGGAAGTTTTGTAAGTTACAAAATTTATGAACAAGTTACATGTGCAACTCCTCCAGGAAAATTTGGTCTATGGTTTATGTATGAACCAATTTTGATGTCAAAAAAGTCTTTCGACGCTCTAAATTCTAAGCAACAAAAAGCTTTAATGAAAGCTGGAAAAGTTGCCGAGAAATATATGACAGCTCAAGTTGAAAACTTAGACAAAAAGTTTGAGGAAGCTTACAAAGCAGCCGGTGTAAAATTAGTATACATGGACGCTAAAGACCATGCTGCATGGGTAGAGATTGCAAAAAAATCTTCTCACAAAGCATTTGCTGACAAAGTTCCAGGTGGCGATAAGCTAATGGAAATGGCTTTAGCAGTTAAGTAAAATAATATATAAAGAACCCCTATTTATTTCTTTTAAGTAGGGGTTTTTTTTATGAAAAAAAAGTATCTTCAATTTTGTGACATAATAGCTAAAGCTTGTGGTGCTTTCGCTGTATTAGCATTGCTTTTATCAATTTTGGTAATAGTTGAACTTGTTTTTGAAAGATATTTTTTTCAAAGAGCTATCACTTGGCAAACAGAGCTTGTCACTATGTTGTTAGTTGCTTCAACTTTTATAGGAAGTGTGTATGTTCTAAGTGAAAAAGCTCATGTTAGTATGGAATGGATTTATGATTTTTTATCAAAAAAAAATATAATTAGATTAAAAATTTTTACGTCCACAGTAAGTTTGGTATTTTTCTTAATTTTATTTTACTTTGGATTTTTAATGGTAGAGGAAGCATTTACTAAAAATTATTCAACAGGCACCGTATGGGACCCACCTTTATGGATACCATATTCATCAATGATGTTAGGGGCATTATTAATGATATTGCAGTATATAGCAGAAATTATTAAATTAATTGATGATGAGGATTTTAATTAAATGGATCCGTTAATCATAGCTTTAATAGTTGCGGTTTTTACTTTATTGGTCCTTTTTTCTGGAATTCCAATAGCTTTTGGTTTGAGTTTTGTTTCGATCGCTCTCTTAGTGACATTTGAGGGTTTTCAAATGCTTGATGTATTTGCTGAAACATTTTTTGCAGGGTTAAATTCATTCGTTTTACTATCGATACCAATGTTCATTTTAATGGGAATGGCTGTTGCAAATTCTCCGGCAGGAAAAGATTTATATACAGGATTAGATAGATGGCTGTGGAGGGTTCCAGGAGGATTAGTGATTTCTAATATTGGAGCTTGTTCAATTTTTGCAGCTTTAAGTGGATCTAGTCCTGCAACTTGTGCAGCGATTGGAACCATGGGGATTCCAGAAATGAGAAAAAGAGGTTATTCCGACCAAATTGCGACGGGAACTATTGCAGCGGGTGGTACTTTAGGAGTTTTAATTCCTCCAAGTATTGTTTTAATTGTTTATGGAATTGCTACAGGGACATCAATTGGTAGACTATTTTTATGTGGACTTATTCCCGGTTTTATGTTGGCAGGCATGTTTGCTATTTGGGCTTTAATACACAGTTATTTTATTGATAAAGATGCAGCAAAAGCTTTAAGAAATAGAGTGAGACCTACTTTAAAAGAAAAACTTGAAGTACTACCAAGAATTCTTCCTTTTTTAGCGATTATAGCTGGTGTTTTGTATGTACTTTACGGAGGAGTTGCGACACCATCTGAAGCATCAGGAGTGGGAGCATTCTTAGTTTTTGTATTAATTGCTGTTGTATATAAAATTTATCAACCAAAAAAGATTTGGAATATTGTTAAAGTTTCAATGAAAGAAAGTGTAATGATAATGTTTATTATTGCAGCATCATACCTTTTTGCATTCACACTTTCACAACTTTATGTAACCCAGTCCTTAGCACAAAGCATGGTTGATTTAAGCTCTAATAAATGGGTTGTATTTATTTTAATAAATATATTTCTTTTGATTGCGGGCTTCTTTTTACCACCAGTTGCAGTTATTGTAATGACTTCAGCAATATTACTACCTGTTATCACGACATTAGGCTTTGATCCTTACTGGTTTGCAATTGTATTTACTATAAATATGGAAATTGGTTTAATAACACCACCTGTTGGATTAAATCTTTATATTATTAAAGGGATTACTCCAGATGTTAGTTTGTCAGAAATTTTAAAGGGATCTATACCTTTTATGATTATAATGGCTTTAGCTATTGTAATTTTATGCATATTTCCTGAAATTGTTACATGGTTACCTGATAAAATAATGGGTAAAGCTCTTGGATACTAAAAAGAAAATTAATAGAAAAATTTCAGTTGCTCCAATGATGGATTGCACTGATAGACATGATCGTTTTTTTTTAAGATTAATGAGTAAAAATGTAATGCTGTATTCTGAAATGGTAGCTACTAAATCAGCAATACATGGTGACAGGAAAAAAATTCTATCATTTAGTGAGGAAGAAAAACCATTAGCTTTGCAAGTGGGTGGTTCTGACAAAAAAGAATTAGCAGAAGTGGCAAAAATTGCCGAGGATATGGGCTACGATGAGATAAATATTAATTTAGGTTGTCCAAGTAAGAAAGTCCAAAAAAATATGTTTGGAGCATGTTTAATGAAAGAACCAGACCTAGTGGCTGAATGTATCAATTCAATGGTTAATAGTTGTAAAATTCCTGTGACTGCTAAAACCCGAATAGGTTTTGATGATACTGAGGATTTTAATTATTTGAACCAATTTTTGAATAAAATGAAATCAGCAGGAGCAAAAACATTTATTTTACATGCCAGAAAAGCAATTCTGTCAGGATTGACCCCTAAACAAAACTTAAATATTCCAAAACTTAATTATGATATGGTTTATGACATTAAAAAAAAAAATCCAGATTTAGAAATTATAATTAATGGGGGTATTTCTAAAATATCTGAAATTAATAGTCATCTTAGTTTCTGTGATGGAGTAATGATTGGTCGCTCAATCTATCAAAATCCGTATTTTTTAATTGATATTGAAAAAGAAATT
>CACPQV010000040.1 GCA_902636165.1 uncultured Pelagibacteraceae bacterium | reverse complement strand
CTTTTTGAGGGATTTAATATCAGTTTCTAATGCGCCCTTTTTTAAATCAAGTTCTAATTTTAATCCATTAATTTTGCCTATAAATTGATCATCAATCATGACATCATTATTTAATAAAATTTTTGTGTCGAATTTCATGTCTTGTTTTAAACCTCTAGCGAGAACACTTGCTCTTTTATCAATAAATGTTTTTGTGAGTTCTTCATGAAGTCTATCTGAAAGTTTGTCCTCTAATGTTTTTGTTTTTTCTATCCAATATTCTTGGTTTTCAACCCAATTACTTTTATTCGAAACATAAGACCAAGTTCTAACATTTGCAATTCTATTTGATAAAGAGTCTACATTTCCCTCAAGTTTGTCTAGTTTTATAAGCTGAAGTCTCATAAAATCCTCTGAGATACCCCCTTTTTTGCTGTTAAGATATCTGAAAACATTAGAAATAACCTCGTAATGGTTACCATAAGTTTTTTTGACAAAATCTGGTATCTGACAACATTCCCACAAAAGTTTTAATGTTTGTGTGTCGAATTCAGTATTTATAACATTCCTATCTTTTAAAAAATATTTCAATGCTCTTTCATCTTCACATTCATGAATTTTTCTTAACCATTTTTGATTAGGTTTTTCGTCTAAAGATTCTATTAATTGGGTAGGATTGTTAAAATTTAAATTGGAGTTTCTCCAAAAAAGTGATTGTATTTCCTCAAAATTATGGCTTTCTATTAATTCAACCTCTTCAGCATTAATTTCTTTGCAGTCACCCGTACTACCAAAATTACCATCATTCATATATCTTCCAGCTCGACCTGCAATCTGTCCAATTTCAGATAAATTTAATTTTCTTAATTTTCTACCATCAAATTTTTTTAGATTTGAAAAATAGACATGATCTAAATCCATGTTAATACCCATGCCAATTGCATCAGTTGCAACTAAAAAATCGACATCACCTGATTGATACAATTCTACTTGAGCATTTCTAGTTTTTGGACTCAAAGATCCCATTACTATTGCCGCTCCACCTTTTTGTCTTCTTATAAGTTCAGCAATTGCATACACTTCTTCTGCAGAAAAAGCTATTATTGCAGCTTTTCTGTTTATTCTAGAGATTTTTTTATGACCAACATATGATAACTTTGATAAGCGATTTCGATTAATGAATTCAATATCACCATCAAGTTTGGAAATGATATTTCTAATTGTATTAGATCCCATTAACATAGTTAATTTTTTTCCTCTCATATTTAAAAGTCTTTCTGTAAAAATATGTCCTCTCTCGTGATCAGCACACATCTGTATTTCGTCAACACCTACAAAATCTAAATCCTTATCAATAGGCATAGACTCCACTGTACATAAAAAATACTTGGCATTAGAAGGAATAATTTTTTCTTCACCAGTTATCAAAGCTACATGATTTAATCCGGTTTTTTGAACTACTTTGTCATAGACCTCTCTAGCTAATAACCTCAATGGGAATCCAATCATCCCACTTTCAAAAGAAAGCATTGTTTCAATTGCTAAATGAGTTTTTCCTGTATTGGTTGGACCTAGAACAGCGGAAATTTTATTTTTCGTCATTTCTATCTTTGGTATATTTAATTTTTTATCTACCAGATGTTGTTGTTGTTAAAGAACAAAAATAGACTAAAACAAGACCGAATCGGAAGATAAAAAGTTCTCATTTTAATTTATATAAATATTATATCACATTAAGAATTATTTTTATAACTTTTAATATGATGACTTTATTAATTCCGATTTAAACAAATTGCTTAAGTTTTCAAAATTTTCCACACACCTGATGCAGAAGTAATAATTTTGTCATTACATTTCAGTTCACAAAATATAAAGACTAAAGTTTTAGTTTTTTTTAATATCTTAACTCTTCCAAAAATTTCGTCTCCTAATTTAGATGCACCTATAAACTTAATGTCTAAAGAAATTGTTACACATGGAGCGTTTTCAGCTGATCTATGTGCAGCTGTGCCTGCGCCTGCATCTATTAAAGCTGATAAGTAACCACCGTGTGTAATTCCAGCCGAATTTAAATGGTTTTCGTTTATTTTAGACTTAAACTCATATTCAATATCAGAAATATTTCTAAATAAAACACCGCCATTGTGTTTCATAAATCCATTTTTAAGACTTATTTGTTCAAATTCTTTTGACATAATTTTATAATATAAAAGTTAATAATAATATTATTATAAATATAAAAATAAAAAAATAAATTACAGACATTTGAAGAGAGCTTTTTAATAACCTAATAATTATATTTTTCATTTTTTTTTGGTGCGCCTGCTAGGAGTTGAACCCAGAACCTCCTGGTCCGTAGCCAAGCGCTCTATCCAGTTGAGCTACAGGCGCATTTTTATTTTATTTGATTATAGTATATCAATTTTTAGTGTATTTTAATGATAAGATTATTTAAAAATTTTATGACTAATAAATCAAAGGAAGTAGTTATTGTTAGTGCTATAAGAACACCGATCGGAGCATACAAAGGTTCTTTAAAAAAAATTAAATCAGATCAATTAGGATCATTAGTTATAAGAGAGGTCTTAAAATTGTCTAAGTTCAGTAAAGATGAAATAGATGAGATAATAATGGGTCAAGTATTAACTGCTGGTACAGGCCAAAACCCTGCTAGACAAGCAGCAATAAATGCAGGCATACCAATTTCAAAACCAGCTCATATAATTAATCAAGTGTGTGGGTCTGGATTAAGAGCTGTGATATCAGGTTATCAATCAATAAAATTGGGAGAGGCATTAAATGTTATTTCTGGTGGCCAAGAAAATATGTCAATAGCACCACACTCAATTTTTTACAGAGAGAAAAAAAAAATATCAGAAGATAGTTTATTAGACACAATGATTAATGACGGATTGATAGATGCTTTTAAAAATTATCATATGGGTGTAACTGCAGAAAATGTTGCAAAAAAATTTAATATCTCAAGACAAGAACAAGATGAGTTTGCATTAAATTCTCAAAAAAAAGCAGAGGCCGCATTAAATTCAAATAAATTTGATGATGAGTTAATTAAGATTAACCACAACGGTAACGTCTTAGACAAGGATGAGCATCCGAGATTAGGTTTAAAAATGTTTGATTTACAAAAATTAAATACAGTCTTCAAAAAAAATGGGACTGTCACTCCTGGAAACTCCTCAGGTATTAATGATGGTGCAGCGGCTTTATTTTTAACATCTTTAGAGGAAGCAGAAAAAAAATCAATCAAACCACTTGCAAGAATTGTATCGTGGGCATCAGTTGGAGTAGATCCTAGCTTAATGGGTTTGGGACCAATAGAAGCAGTTCGGAAAGCAGCCAAAAAAGCAAAATGGAGTTTAAACGAAATTGATTTATTTGAAATTAATGAGGCTTTCGCTGCTCAGAGTATCGCTGTGATACGTGAGTTAGGTATTGATAAAAAAAAAGTTAATGTTAACGGAGGGGCAATAGCTCTTGGTCATCCTATCGGTGCCTCAGGAGCAAGAATACTTGTGACACTGGTACATGAGATGAAAAAACAAAAGAAAAAAAAAGGTTGCGCAACACTATGTATTGGTGGAGGAATGGGCATAGCTTTATGTGTTGAGAGAACTTAAAAATTTATCTTTTTTATATCTCTCTTCCAATAAAATTTTTTGTATCCATACTTTTGCATCAATATAGGAGCTTTCTTTTGAATGAGTTAGTAATTTTAATAACTTTTTAATCATTTTTGAACCATGAATCAAAAGAGTGTCAAAAAATTGAGTATAATGTGTTAAAATTTGCAATTAACAAAATTTTTATAGTGTATAAGACATAAAAAATGACTGAAAAATTATTAGTT
>CACPQV010000039.1 GCA_902636165.1 uncultured Pelagibacteraceae bacterium | reverse complement strand
GATGGTGAGTTTGATAATGGTCAAGGAGAATTAGCAGATGCAGCAGCTGCACTAGACTGGTTAGAGAGAGAGAATTTTGATAATTCTCAATGCTGGGTTGCTGGATTTTCATTTGGATCTTTGATAGCAATGCAATTATTAATGCGAAGACCAGAAATTAATAGATTTATAGCAATATCACCACAACCGAATGTATATGATTTTTCTTTTCTATCTCCATGTCCAACTTCTGGCTTAATTGTTTATGGAAAAAAAGATGAATTAGTTCCAGCTGAATATTTAAACGATTTAAATAAAAGATTAAGTGATCAGAAAGGAATTAAAGTTGAATTTAATCAAATACCTGAAGCAAATCATTTTTTTTCGAAAAATGAGTCTACATTAAGTAAAAATTTAGATAAATATATTAAAAGGGAAACTGCTCTTTATTAGAAATTAGATATAACTTCTCCTCCAACTGTTGGTCTTAAACAATTAGTTGTATTCGGAAATGATATTGGTAATTCTAAAAAAGTTCTAATTGAAAGATAACCAAAAGCCTGGGACTCAATAAAATCACCATTTAAATTATAATTTTCAATTTCTATTAATTTTTGATTTTTTGATAAATAATTACTAATAGATTTTGTTAAAAATTTATTTTTTCTTCCTCCTCCACACAAGATATTATATCTTGGAATAGAGTTGTTTTGATTATTGATATACTCAATTCCTTTATAGATTAAATAGGCTGTAAATTTTGATATTGTTGCACAACCATCCTGTAATGATAAACCTTTAACAAAAGATACATCAAAATCTTTTACATCTAAAGATTTTCCATATGTTTTAATATTAAAATTATCTAATGCCTGATTTAAAATTAATTCATCTATTTTTCCAGAACTTGCTATTTCTCCATTTTCATCAAATTTTTTTTTTGAATTTTTTCTAACCCATTCATCTATCAAACAGTTACCTGGTGCAATATCTAGAGCAAAAAAATTATTTTCTTCAATATCATCGTCTTTTAAAACTTGAGTTATATTTGTGATACCACCAATATTTATTATATTTAATGGAAAATTAATTTGATATTTCTTTTTAAATTTTTTTGTAAGCAATTTGTGAAAAATTGGTGTTAAGGGAGCTCCTTCACCACCATTAACTAAATCATTCTGCCTAAAGTTATTTACCACTTTTTTTTTCAAAATTTGTGACAAAAGATTTCCATCACCTAATTGTTTAGAAATTTTATTTGTAGCGTCATGAAAAATGGTTTGACCATGAAATCCAATTATATCTACTTCATCCTCATATTGTTCTAAAACGTCATTAATTATTTTTGCATTAAACAACGTAAATTCTCTCTCAATTTCATTTATTTCATTAGATAATTTTAACAAATCCTTACTGGTAACTATAAATTTCCTTAAATTTAAAAGCTTTTTTTGTAAATTTTGATCAAATTCAAAATATTTGTCTAAAATCTCTTTAAATTCGGTATTACCATCAGATTTAACAATGGATAAGTCAACTCCATCCATAGATGTTCCTGACATCAATCCTAAAGCAGTAAATATTTTTTTTTTCATTAATATTCTTTTTTAATAAAAATTGTATACTGTAAAAACAGTATCTTATGAATAAATTTTTAAAAGAATTTAAAGATAGGGGTTTTTTCTATCAATGTACAAATGATAATGAATTATCAGAATTATTAGATAGAGAAAATATTAAAGCTTACATAGGTTTTGATTGCACAGCACCGAGTCTTCACGTTGGAAGCCTTTTACAAATAATGTGCTTAAGATTATTACAAAGTCATGGTCACCAGCCAATCGTTTTATTAGGTGGTGGAACAACTAGAATAGGAGATCCATCTGGTAAAGACAAAACGCGTAAAATACTATCTGAAAAAGAAATTGAAAAAAATTCAAAAAATATAGAAAAAATTTTAAAAAAATTTTTAAAATCAAATAATAAAAAAACTAAGCCAATTTTCGTCAATAATTACAAATGGCTAAAAAATCTAAATTATATTTCTTTCCTTAGAAACGTTGGAAAACATTTCACTATTAATAAGATGCTAACATTTGAGAGTGTTAAAAACAGATTAGAAAGAGAGCAGTCTTTAAGCTATATGGAATTTAATTATATGATTCTTCAAGCATACGATTTTTTAGAATTAAATAAAAAAGAAAATTGTTCACTCCAGATTGGAGGGTCAGATCAGTGGGGCAATATAGTTAATGGGGTAGAACTTATTAAAAGATATTCAGATAATCAAGTTTTTGGCTTAACAACTCCTTTAATTACTTTAGCTAGTGGAGCTAAAATGGGAAAAACAGCAGATGGAGCAATTTGGTTGGATAAAAAATATTTATCAGCTTACGATTATTGGCAATTTTGGAGAAATACTGATGATAGAGATGTTATTAAATTTCTTAAATTTTTTACAGATTTAGATGTGAATGAAATCAATAATCTTCAACATAATAATGTAAATGAATTAAAAATATTATTAGCAAATAAGGTCACAGAAATGCTTCATGGAAAAAAAGAGGCAATTAAATCTGAAAAAATTGCAAAGGAAACTTTTTCTTTTAATTCCTCTGGATCAAATTTACCATCTTTGAAAATAAAAAAATCAGTTTTGCAAAAAAATTTTACAATAATTGATTTAATAGTTTTGTCAAAATTCGAAAATTCTAAAAGTGAAATAAGAAGGCTGATAAAAGGAAACGCTATTAAAATCAATAACGAAACAGTAATTAGCGATAAATTTATAATTGAAAAAAAATTATTTAATGAAAATTTTGTCAAACTTTCTATAGGTAAAAAAAGACATCTAAAAATAGAATTAATTTAATTTTTTTTTATTTTTTCCAAAGTTCTAGTTATAAATCTGGGAGTTAGTGTTTTGATCGGATTAACAGTTGTCTGTAAATTTTTAGGTGGACCTTTTATTTTAAAACTTACTCCAAAAACACCCTCGCCAGTTTTAGAACCCACTAATATTTTTCCTAAAATTGGTAAGTTCCCTATTACTTTATTGATTGTAGTCGCAGGAACCAAAGATCCTCTTAAGCTCACTAATTTATTTTTTTCAACATATCCATCCAATAAAATTGAAATAGCGGGACCTATGGCATACATTTCTTGAATTTTTATCAAATTATCTTTTTTTCTAAACCGCATTTCAAGTTCATCAAATGCAATACCTTCTCCTGATAATATATCTGCTATTCCTTGTAGAGATGCCAGAGTTAATATCTTTGTAAGAATTGGTAATTCTGTAAGTCTAAAATCATAAATTTTCAAAATAGAAGTTGAATTTTCATTTTTTTTTGAAGAATAAAAGTCTAATGATCCATCATTGAATCCTTTGATAAATTTGTATCTTTTTATCAATGGTTTAGCTTCATCTAAAAATAAAGTTGTCACCTTCTCATCTTGCTTAGATACAACGGTATATTTTAATTTTTTAGAAGTTGAAAAATTTGCATTAATATTTGCTTTAGAAACTATATTATTTTTGAGTTCCATATTTCCATTTAAATTATTCACTTCATAATCTTTATCCAAGTAAACTTTATCAATTTTTATATCTAAGTTAATTTGATCTTTAAAAAATTTGTTTTGATTTTCCTCATTGTTAATCAGTTTCTCTATTAAATTATTGGCATTAAATTTAGTACCAACGATGTTTATTTTTTTATCTTGATTATTAATTGTAAAATTATTTTCTCTCTTTTCTTTGTCCATATAATCTAAGTTAATCTTTTTAAAATTTTTGAGTCTAAAGTTTTTATCTAAAGTAATATCTTCGATTGTGATTTGATTTTTTTCTTCATTAAAAATAAGCTTTTCTAAATGAATTTTATCATTAAAAAAATAAGTACCTTTAAAGTTAAAATAGGCCTTTGAATTTAATTTTT
>CACPQV010000038.1 GCA_902636165.1 uncultured Pelagibacteraceae bacterium | reverse complement strand
AGTACATGTAAATATTATTATTCATAAATATTAATAATGATCTTTTTAGACCATATATTAATCTATTTAAATAAAAAGATGGTGCCCCCGCACGGATTCGAACCGCGGACCTATTGATTACAAATCAATTGCTCTACCAGCTGAGCTACAAGGGCATTCGCAATAATTATTAATTATTTTTCAATTAATCAACTCTTTTTTTTATATTGTTTAAATGATGAAATACAATAGATGCACTATTTGATATGTTAAGGCTTTCAATTTTGTTATTAATATTAATTTTTACTAAAAAGTCTGAATACTTTGAGGTATGTTGATGTAAACCAAAACCTTCAGATCCAAATAAAAGAATATTGTTTCCTTTCCAATTGATATCAGTAAAGTCTTTTTTTCCTGAACCGTCAAAACCATAAACCCAAAAGTTTTTTTCTTTCAAATTTTTTAGGGTTGAATTGATATTTGCTACTTCAAATATATTGATATATTCCATTGCTCCACTTGCAGCTTTATACATTAGCTTACTTTCATTAGGGAATTGTCTTTCCTTAACAATTATCCCATCAATATTGAATGATGCTGCACTTCTTATTACAGATCCAATATTTCTAGGGTCAGTTACTCCATCCAAACATACAAAGGTAATATTTTTTTTTGTTTTAATAAAATCTTTAAGAACAAGTTTTTCTAATTGTTCTATTTCAGCTACATACCCTTGGTGAAGCAAATTTTCTTTTGTGCTATACTTATCTAGTTCTTTTTTTGTTTTAAAGTAAACTTTAATATCACTTAAAAGATTAATATTTGGGCTTTTTCTATGAATATTTTTTTTACTCTCCTCAGTTAAAAAAACCCTTAAAACTTTTCTTTTAGGATTTTTTAAAGCTTCTATGACAGCATGTTGCCCAATGATGAAAAATGATGATTTATTCATAAATTTTCCTCATTTTACACGTTTTTTTTGATATTTTCTCATTAAATCACGTGTTGCATTTGCATAAATAAAATATATAAAACGCATGTTGTTTAAAGCTTTATTGGACAAGGGGACGCTTTCCCTTAAGGAGGGGTTCCAGAGCGGTCAAATGGGGCGGGCTGTAAACCCGTTGACTTCGGTCTTCGAAAGTTCGAATCTTTCCCCCTCCACCATTCAATATTTTTTAAATAATACTGGAGTGATACTCTTGGGGTTGTGCGGGTGTAGTTCAATGGTAGAACGCTAGCCTTCCAAGCTGGATGTAAGGGTTCGATTCCCTTTACCCGCTCCAAGATAATAAAAAGTTTATAAAAATAAAAGTGAGGAAATAAGTAATGTCAAAAGAAAAATTTGTAAGAAATAAACCGCATTGTAACATTGGTACAATCGGTCATGTCGATCATGGTAAAACAACTCTAACAGCTGCGATCACTAAAGTTTTATCTGAAACTGGTGGAGCACAGGCTGTTGCGTATGATCAAATAGATAAAGCTCCAGAGGAGAAAGAAAGAGGGATTACAATTTCGACAGCACACGTTGAATATGAAACAGAAAAAAGACACTATGCACACGTAGATTGTCCAGGCCACGCTGACTATGTAAAAAATATGATAACTGGTGCTGCCCAAATGGATGGTGCAATTTTAGTTGTTAATGCTGCAGATGGCCCAATGCCACAAACCAGAGAACACATTCTCTTAGCAAGACAAGTTGGAGTCCCTGCAATCTGTGTTTATTTAAATAAAGTAGATCAAGTTGATGACAAAGAAATGATTGACCTTGTAGAGGAGGAAATTAAAGAATTGTTAACTTCTTATAAATTTCCGGGTGACAAAACTCCTATAGCTAAAGGTTCTGCACTTGCAGCTGTTGAAGGTAGAGATGATGAAATAGGAAAAAATTCAATATTAGAATTAATGAAAAATGTAGATGAATTTATTCCACAACCAGATAGACCAAAAGATAAAGACTTTTTGATGCCAGTGGAAGATGTTTTTTCAATTTCAGGAAGAGGTACAGTTGCAACTGGAAGAGTAGAGTCGGGTGTACTTAAAACTGGGGATGAAATTGAGATAGTTGGTATCAGAGAAACAAAAAAATCAGTTTGTACTGGTGTTGAAATGTTTAGAAAACTTTTGGATTCAGGTGAAGCTGGAGATAATGTTGGTGTTCTATTAAGAGGTGTCGAAAGAACTGATATTGAAAGAGGTCAAGTTCTTTGTAAACCAGGATCTGTTACACCTCATACTAAATTTGAAGCTCAAGCATATGTGCTCAAAAAAGAAGAGGGTGGAAGACATACACCATTTTTTACAAAATACAGACCACAATTTTATTTTAGAACAACAGATGTTACAGGTGAGGTAGAATTGCCAGCAGGAACAGAAATGGTAATGCCAGGTGATGATGCAAAATTCACAGTTAAATTAATTACCCCAATTGCGATGTCGGAAAAACTAAATTTTGCTATTCGTGAAGGTGGAAGAACTGTTGGAGCAGGAGTAGTAACTAAGATTATAGAGTAAGCTCTATATAGGAGTGTAGCTCAATTGGTAGAGCGCCGGTCTCCAAAACCGGAGGCTGAGGGTTCGAGTCCCTCCGCTCCTGCCAATAAAATATGAATTGTTATGAGAAACCCGATTAAATTTATACAAGAGGTAAAACAGGAAGCTTTTAAAGTTACTTGGCCAACGAGCAAAGAAACATTACAAGGTGCCTTGATGGTTTTTGCAATGGCCGTAGTAATGTCTATATTTTTTTTATTACTTGACCAGGTTTTAAAATTTTTTTTAGAATTATTACTCAAGGTGAGCATATAATGAAAAATTGGTACATCGTTCAGTCACATTCTAGTTTTGAAAATAAAGTTGCAGGTCTTATTAAAGAGGAGGCAGATAAAGCTAAAATTTCAGAAAAATTTGAGGAAATAATAGTACCCACTCATGATGTAACTGAAGTAAAAAGAGGAAAAAGAATACAAAGAAAAAAGAAATATTTTCCAGGATATGTTTTAATAAAAAGTGAAATGGATAATAATATTTACCATATGATTAAAAATATAAAGAGAGTAAGTGGTTTTTTAGGAACAAAAGGTATGCCCGTACCAGTATCTGATAAAGAAATTGAAAAAATATTAGGTCAAATAAAAGATGGTGTAGCTCAACCAAAATCTGGTATAGATTATAGCGTTGGTGAAAAAGTTCAAGTTGTTGATGGGCCATTTGCGTCTTTTAATGGGATGGTAGAGGAAATTGATGAGGAAAAATCAAGATTAAAAGTTTCAGTTTCAATATTTGGTAGACCAACACCAGTTGAATTAGAGTATAATCAAGTTGAGAAAGTAAGTTAATGGCTGCAAAAAAAGAAATAAGTGGTTTTATAAAATTACAAATCAAGGGTGGTCAGGCAAATCCTGCTCCTCCAGTTGGTCCAGCTTTAGGACAACGTGGTGTAAATATTATGGAGTTTTGTAAAGCATTTAATGATAAAACAAAAAAACTTGCAGGTAAACCTGTGCCGGTTGAAATTACTGTTTACAAAGATAAAAAATTTGATTTTAAAATAAAATCTCCACCTGCATCTTTTTTTATTAAAGAAGCTGCAAAATTAAAGAGTGGGTCTCAAGAACCAGGTAGAAATATTGTGGCTTCTATAACAAAAAAACAAGCTGAGGAAATTGCAAAACAAAAAATGGAAGACTTGAATGCAATTGATTTAGAACAAGCAGTTAAGATAATTGCTGGTTCAGCTAGATCAATGGGTATAGAGGTAAAGGATTGATAATGACTTCAAAAAGATTTAAAAAACTTCCTGAAAAGACTATTGAACTACCACCTGAAACTATTGAGAAGATATTACCTATGATTAAAAAGAATTGTACAACCAAATTTGATGAGTCAGTTGATTTAAGTTTCCAAATTAATAATAAACAAAAAAAAAATGAGATAAATATTAGAACAGTAGTAAATCTACCTGGTGGTACTGGTAAAAAAATAAAAGTAGCAGTCGTGTGTGAGGATGCTAAATTTGATGAAGCAAAAAAAGCGGGTGCTGATATTGTTGGCAGTGATGAATTTATTGAGAAAATTAAGACTGGTGAAATGAACTTTGAGAAATTGATTTGTACACCATCAATGATGATAAAATTATCAAAATTGGGAAAAGTGTTAGGACCAAAAGGTTTGATGCCTAATCCTAAATT
>CACPQV010000037.1 GCA_902636165.1 uncultured Pelagibacteraceae bacterium | reverse complement strand
ATACTAATGACTATTTGATGATTAAAGCCTCAAATGCGACAGGTTTTAACCACATAGTTAAAAATATAAAAGATTTAAAATAATGCTTTATCAATTTTTATTAAATTTTATAGATACATACGGATTTTTAAATGTTTTTAAATATTTGACATTTAGAACAGGTTTATCATTTTTCACATCGTTAATAATAGTTCTTATTGTTGGAGGTCCATTTATAAAATTTTTTTCAAATCAAAAAATTTTAAATCCAATACGTGATGATGGTCCTGAGTATCATATAGTTAAAAAAATTGGAACTCCAACTATGGGTGGTGTTATTATTCTTTTAGGATTAATTATATCAGTTTTATGTTGGGCAGATTTATCAAATATTAATATTTTATTTTGTATGTTTATAGCTATTTCTTTTGGATTACTCGGTGCTTTTGATGATTATAAAAAAATAAAACAGAATAATTCTTCAGGAATTTCGTCTAAATTTAAGATTATATGTCAAATTTTAATAACTATTCTTGGAGTTGGTATGTTTGTCTATTTCACAGATTACCAAGATATTAACAATTTATATTTTCCTTTTTTTAAAAATTTAATTCTTGATCTTGGTTGGTTCTTTATTCCTTTTGCAATATTTGTAATTGTTGGATCGTCAAACGCTGTAAATCTCACAGATGGTCTAGATGGCTTAGCAACTGTGCCAGTAATTCTAGTTGCATCTTGTTTTGCATTTATAAGTTATGTGACTGGAAATATAGTATTTTCAGATTATCTTCAAATACCATACATAGAGGGAACAGGAGAAATATCAATTTTTTGTGGAGCTATAATCGGTTCATGTTTAGGGTTTTTATGGTTTAATGCTCCTCCAGCTAAAATTTTTATGGGAGACACTGGCTCATTATCTTTAGGAGGCTCTTTAGGAGCAGTGGGAATAATAACAAAGCATGAAATAGTCTTAGCAATAACAGGAGGTCTTTTTGTTTTAGAGGCAGTTTCAGTTATGGTTCAGGTAATTTCATTTAAGCTTACAGGAAAAAGAATATTCAGAATGGCACCAATACACCATCATTTTGAAAAGAAAGGATGGCCTGAGTCAACTGTAGTCATAAGATTTTGGATTATATCAATAATTTTAGCAATGATTGGTCTAGCTACTCTTAAATTAAGGTAATGGAGAGTTTCTCAAACAATTTTTTAAAAAAAAAAATACTAGTCTATGGATTAGGTAAGAGTGGCTTATCTACATTAAAATTTTTACAAAAAAAAAGTGAAATCTACGCTTATGATGATTTTGATAATAGAATAAAAAATCTCAAATTAAAAAAAATAATAAAATTAAACAAAATAAAAAAAATTAAATTCGATAAAATAATTTTAAGTCCAGGAATAGATATTTATAATTGTAAATTGTCTAATTTCTTAAGAAGTAATAAAGATAAGATTTACACTGATCTTGATGTCTTTTTTTCATTTAATAAAAATTATTGTATTACTATTACTGGAACTAATGGAAAATCTACTACATGCCAACTTTTATACGAAGTATTACGTAATCAAAAATTTGATGTGAGGTTAGTAGGAAATATTGGTAAACCAATTTTATCTGAAAGAAAGATTAAAGAAAAAACAATATTTGTTATTGAGGCTTCATCATACCAACTTGAATATAGTAAAATTTTCAAATCTAAGTATGCAGTAATTATAAATATATCACCAGATCATATTGAGAGACATAAAACTTTAAACAATTATATTAAAGCAAAACTCAAATTAATCGAAAGCCAATCAAAAGGTGATTTAGCATTTGTAAAAAAAAAGGATAAATTAATTGATAAAGGACTTAATTCGATAAAGTTTAATAGTAAATTGGTAAAAATAGATACAAAAATAAATAATAGTTTTTTGAAAAAAATTAAGAATAATTATTTTTCAAATGAAGCAAATAAAGAAAATTTATTATTTGTTTATGAAATTTCAAAAAAACTAAATTTAAATAAAAAATTGTTCTTGAACACAGTTGAAAAATTTAAAGGACTTAATTATCGTCAACAAATCATTTATAATAAGAATAAATTGACAATCATTAATGACTCAAAATCTACAAGTTTTTCTTCCTCAATAGGTATCTTAAAAATGAGTTCTAATATTTATTGGTTAGTAGGAGGAGTTCCAAAAAAAGGTGATACATTTAATTTGCCCAAAAGATATCAAAAAAAAATTAAAGCATTTATATATGGTAAAAACACTTTGTTTTTTAATAAACAACTTAAAGATAAAGTTAAAGTTGAGAATTTTAAAAGTCTCAGCGCTGCTTTAAGAAGAATATTTAGAATCTTGAAACAAGAAAAATCAATTCATGAAACAATATTGTTTAGTCCTTGCGCAGCTTCTTTTGATAGTTTTAGAAATTTCGAAGACAGGGGTTTATTTTTTAACAAATTAGTAAAAAATTATCTTAATGAAGGATAAGAATTTTTTTTTTAATTATTATTATGAATGGTGGAAAAATATTGATAAGTTTATCTTTTCATTAATTATTCTTTTATTTTTAACAGGCCTTTTTTTTTCATTAGTCTCAACTTCTTTGATTGCTTCCGACAGGTTAAATACTAATGATTACCTATTTTTTTTTAAACATTTGATATTCATTATTTTAGCAATTATATGTATTTTCTTTTTTTCATTAATAGATCAAAAAAAACTTTTAAAATTGTCTCTTGTGGTTTTTTTTATATCTCTGATTTTTTTGATGTTAGTCCCACTAATAGGCGTTGAAGTTAAAGGATCAAAAAGATGGATTGATCTAAGTTTTTTGCCTAGATTTCAACCAATTGAGTTAGTTAAACCTTTTTTGATAATTTTCATAAGCTTAATTTTAAGTAGCCAAAAATATACCAATATTTATTTAAAATACTTTTTTACTTTTTTTATCACTTCATGCGTAGCTTTATTATTAATTATTCAACCTGATATAGGCCAAACAATTCTAATTTTTTTTTCATGGTCTATTTTGATTTTTGTTTCAGGTATAAATATCTTTTTATTAACATTTTTATTTTTAATATTATTTTTTTTATTTTTTTACTTGATTTTTTTTATTTCGAAATTTGAATATATAAAAAATAGATTGTTATCTTTTTTGGATATTGAAAGTGGTACATATAATTTTCAATCAGATAAAGCAATAGACTCAATAATAAGCGGTGGTTTTTTTGGAAAAGGAATTGGTGAGGGAACCCTAAAAAACAAGGTCCCCGAGGCGCATACTGATTATATTATTTCAGTAATTTCCGAAGAATTTGGTGTTGTTGCCATAATTTTAATTTTATTTTTGTTTTTAGTATTTATTTATTCAGTATTTAAAAAAATTTATTTTGAAAAGGATGAAAAAGTAAAATTAATTTTAGTAGGAAGTATTAGCTTAATTTTAATGCAAGCAATGATACACATTGGTGTGAATATAAGATTGTTTCCAACCACAGGCATGACATTACCTTTTATTAGTTATGGTGGTTCCTCAATAATAGGTATTTCAATTATTTCAGGAATAATCTTGAATCTGACAAAAAGAAAGATTATTTAGATGAAACAAAATTTCTTAATTTCTACTGGAGGATCGGGAGGACATGTGACTCCAGCAATCATATTACATGATCATTTATTTAAACATGCAAATGTTATATTTTCCATTGATAAGAGAGGGTTAAAATATATTAATAAAAATTTGTTTACAATCGAAATTATAGATACACCTAAACTTAGTAACATTTTTTTTTATCCAATTAGTTTAATTTTACTTTTTTTTTTATTTATAAAATCTTTAATGATTTTAAAAAAAAGAAAAATCAATAAAATTATATCCACAGGTGGATATATGTCACTCCCTGTAGTAATAGCTGGAAAGTTATTAAATATAAATATTTATTTAGTTGAACCTAATCTTGTATTGGGACGTGCAAATAAATTCTATTTAAGATTTTGTAAAAAAATTTTTTGTTATACAAATCAAATTAAAAATTATCCTCATAATTTTGTTGATAAAAGAATAGTAATAAATCCTTTAGTAAAAGAGAAAATTTACAATCTTAACGTATCAAATAAAAATGATAAAAAATTTAATGTTTTGATAGTAGGTGGCAGTCAAAGTGCTGATATTTTTAATCAAGAATTAAAGGAAAAAATTGTAAAGTTTTCTAAAAATAAATCTATCAAAGTATTTCAACAGACTAATGAAAATAATATTTCTAATTTAAAAGAGTTTTATTCAAAAAATAAAGTTGAAAGTAAAATTTTTAGTTTTGAAAAAAATATAGAAAGCATTATGCAAATAACAGATCTTTGTATAACGAGGGCGGGTGCTTCAACTTTAGCTGAATTGTCAGCAATGAATATTCCCTTTATAGCAGTTCCATTACCAAAATCCAAAGATAACCATCAATTAGAAAACGCAAACTTTTACAAAGAAAAAGGTTGT
>CACPQV010000036.1 GCA_902636165.1 uncultured Pelagibacteraceae bacterium | reverse complement strand
TTTTTATACCCCATAATTCTAAAACTGCAGCTAATCCTAAAATAAAAATAAGAATTTTTAATGATTTTATTATCCATCCAATCAGCTCTCTCGTTAAAAGTTTATCTAAACCACTCAAGATATATGAGACTGGTTCAATAACTTGATGAATTATCCAAAAAATTAAAATCGTTATTAATGTTCTATTAATAGTGTCAACAACCTCTCTGCCCTCAATTGAGAATGTCATGTAATAGCTTGCAATGAAGAAACCTAGAACAATTGGTAAAAATCTTGCTGGTCCAATCAAAGCGTTGACAAATGTATCATCTAATTTATTCGTAGTGCGTTTTGAAATAATCTCTAATTTTTTAATAATAAGCTTACTAATTAAACCTCTAAAAATTAAAAAAATAAGGAAAATTCCTATTCCAATCAGTATTTGAAAAATATCTACACCAAGAATACCTTTATTCCATACAGACATAAATATTTCTGAAAAATTATTTATTAATTCCATAATTAAATTTTATATAACAAAAATTCTTCTTCTCCAGGATTAAAAAGAAATATTTTTTTCCATTTAATTTCGTTCAATATAGACGAAGTTTTTTCACCTATACACATTAAATTAGTATTCATCCATATACTTTCTATTTGATGTATCTTGATAAAATTTAAAAAGCTAGAGGCACTATTTTTTGAATAGATATAGATTATTTCTGGTGTATTTGAGATTAAATCTTTTACAAAATTTTCATTAAATTTTTTATTTTGAGAAACTCTATAATTGATAACTCTTTTTATATTATAACCCTCATTGGATAGTTGTTTATCCAAATCAAATGAAATTGTCTCACCACTTATATATAAAAGTGGTTTATTTTTAATCTCATAGTTCTGCAAAATTAATTCTTTTAAGTTTAAAACATTTCCTTCAGCTGAAATAGTTCTTTGAAAACCAACACTTCTTGCTTTTTTTTCAGTTATGTGTCCTACACAAAAACATAATATGTTTTTATCGATTTTATTTATTTCTAAATATTTTATTGCATTAGCGCTTGTAAAAATAATACCACCATAATCAAAAAAATTAATTTCATCATAATTCAATCTTTCCACAGACAACAATGGTAGAAGTGATACTTGATGTCCTAATGATTTAAATTTCAAAATCATTTCTGAACAATCCTCTAATTGTCTAGTTAATAAAATGTGCATATTATTTTTTATAAGAATTTTTTGATTTAATTTTTAAAATTTGACCAATTTCTTTACCGATTTTTTGAAATTTATCAATTTTTTCGGTTTTTTTAACATAAAATCTTTTAAGACCATCTAAAGAAAATAGTTCTGCCTCTACAGTAATATTATCTCCCTCGATAATAGAGTGTGCACCTACCGCTGTTTCACAGTCGCCTTCTAATACTTTTAAGAT
Organism: uncultured Pelagibacteraceae bacterium; assembly: GCA_902636165.1. Classification (GTDB taxonomy): domain Bacteria; phylum Pseudomonadota; class Alphaproteobacteria; order Pelagibacterales; family Pelagibacteraceae; genus Pelagibacter. The sequence goes on along the minus strand of CACPQV010000036.1, from coordinate 3,457 downwards.
ATCTCTTTCAACTTTAGCCCTCTTAAAAGTTTCCTCATGATTTATTTTTTTTAAAAAAGAAATAATTTTTTCATCATCCTCTCTACATTGAAGTGCGATTATACCCTGTCCAGCACTTGGAATAAATTCTTTAGCTGCAAATATTTCAGAAATTTCATTTTCAAGTTGTAAAGATTTAACTCCCGCATAAGATAAAATTATAGCATCATAAATTCCTTCTTTTAATTTTTTAATTCTTGTATCAACATTTCCTCTTATAATTTTACAATTAAGATCCGATCTAATTTTTTTAATTTGAAATTCTCTTCTGTAGGAAGATGTTCCTACAATTGATTTATTTTCAAGATCATTTAATTTTTTTTTATTCTTAGATATTAAGATTTCTCTTGGATCATTTCTTTTTAAAAAAAAATTAGTCAATAAACCACTGGTTTCAATAACTGGCAAATCTTTTAAAGCATGAACTGCTATATCAATACTTTTATTTTGAAGTTCTCTTTCTATATTTGTTGAAAATAATCCCTTTCCACCAAATTCTGATAGTCTTACATCTTTCATTTGATCACCATCAGTAGTGATTGATTTAATTATAATTTGATCATCATTTAAATCTGTTTTTTTAATAATACTTTCCTTTGCTTTATTTGCATAGAGTAAAGCTAATTTACTACTTCTAGATCCAATTATTATTTTTTTATTCATTAATTAATTTATTTCTTTTTTGTAATGAGATTGTACAATTATTAAAAACTAATTGAATGAGTAAAAAACCCTTAATTCTTGGAATTGAATCTAGTTGTGACGAAACAGCAGCCTCAATTATATCAGAAAATGACAAAGGAAAACCTATCATCTTGTCCAATATAATTTCAAGCCAAACAGAAGTTCATAAAAAATTTGGTGGGGTTGTGCCTGAACTTGCTGCACGATCACATATAGAAAAAATTGATTGGATTGTAAAAAAGGCAATTAATGATAGTGGTATAAAAATTAATGAAATTGATGCTGTAGCATCTACAGCTGGACCTGGATTGGTTGTTTGTCTTTCAGTTGGTTTAAGTTTTGGAAAAGCAATTGCTGCTAGTATAAATAAACCTTTTATTGCTGTTAATCATTTAGAAGGTCATTCATTAAGTCCTAAGTTAAATTCAGAACTGGATTATCCGTACTTACTTTTATTAATTTCAGGAGGACATTCCCAATATTTAAGTGTTAAAAATTTAAGTAATTATGAAAGATTGGGAACAACTATTGATGATGCTATTGGAGAAGCGTTTGATAAAACTGCAAAACTTTTAGGTATAGAATTTCCTGGAGGTCCTCAAATTGAAATTTTAGCAAAAAAGGGTGACCCGCATAAATACAATTTACCAAAACCAATATTTAATAAAGGTGGCTGCAATTTATCTTTTGCAGGACTCAAGACAGCGATACTTAAAATAACAAAAAAAATCAAAACTGATCAAGAGAAGTTCGATCTTGCAGCATCGTTTCAAAAAACTGTTGTAGAGATTTTATATAAGAAAACAAGAATTGCATTTACAGAATTTGAAAATCAAGTTAGACCAAAAAAGAATATATTTGTAGTTGCCGGTGGTGTTGCAGCAAATAAAGAAATTAGAAGAATGCTAATTAATCTTTGTAAAGAAAAAAGTTATGAGCCTGTTTTCCCTCCAGTCGAATTATGTGGAGATAATGCAGCTATGATTGGTTTAGTAGGTTTAGAAAAATTTAAATTAAATCAATTTAATAATTTGGATTATCCTGCAAAACCAAGATGGCCTTTAGATGAGAATGCTAAATTCTTAAAAGGTGCGGGTGTTAAACTATAATGTGTAAACTGTATGGTTAAATGTTATTGGTTATTAAAATCTGAACCTGATGTTTGGTCAATTAATCAGCAAAAAAAAGCTGGTAACAAAGGCGCTCCCTGGGATGGTGTAAGAAATTATCAAGCTGCAAAAAATTTAAAAGCAATGAAAAAAGGCGACCAATGTTTTTTTTATCACTCAAACATTGGTAAAGAGATAGTTGGAATAGTTGAAGTAATAAAGGAGGCTTATTTAGATAAAACAGACGAAACTGGTCGTTTTGTTGCGGTTACGGTAAAATTTATTAAAAAACTAAAGACACCTGTAAAACTTGAAAATATTAAAAAAATTAAGGAATTGAGCCATTTATCATTGATTAAACAAAGTCGATTATCTGTAATGCCAATCGATTCTAAAAGCTGGAAAATTTTAAATAACATGGGTAAAGTTTAAATTATAAATTTATATATGCCTAAAAAAAGAAAAAAATCTAAAGTAAAAAAATCCTCAAAAAAAAGAAGGGGTAAACTTCTTAAACGATCATCAAAAAAAAACAAAATTTCATCACCAAAAAAGAATAGGGTAAGAAGAAAGATTATATCAAAAGAAAATAAAGGTGAAAATTCATCAACAGAGTTAATATTTAAACCAGGAAAAGAGTGGATTAAAAGTGGTCTAATAAATAAGGCTCAATATCAAAAAAAATATAATGACTCTGTAAAAAATAACAATGCTTTTTGGAAAAAAGAGGGAAAAAGAATTACTTGGATCAAACCATACAAAAAAATTAAGGATGTTAAATATAGTAAGGATGAAGTGAGAATTAAATGGTTTGAAGATGGAACTTTGAATGCCTCAGCTAACTGTATTGATAGACATTTAAAAGATAAAAAGGACAAAACAGCAATTATATGGGTCGGAGATGATCCAAAAGATACTCAAAAAATCTCATATAAACAACTTCATCAAAAAGTTTCTAAAGCTGCTAATGGTTTAAAAAAATTAGGAATTAAAAAAGGAGATAGAGTTACAATATATCTTACAATGATTCCTGAACTTGCAATTTTAATGTTGGCTTGCGCAAGAATAGGAGCAATTCACTCAATAATTTTTGGAGGATTTTCTGCAGAATCTATTTCGGGTAGAGTAAATGATTGTAAGTCTGAATATATTATTACAGCAGATGAAGGAGTTAGAGGAGGCAAGACAATTCCTTTAAAAGCCACAACTGATGAAGCGTTAACAAATTGTCCGGATGTGAAAAAATGTATTGTGGTAAAAAGAACAGGAAATTATGTTTATTGGGATGACGATAGAGATGTTTGGTATCATGATTTAATAAAAGATGTTTCAAACAACTGTGAGCCAGAGGAAATGAGTGCTGAAGACCCTTTATTTATTCTTTATACATCTGGGTCAACTGGCAAACCAAAAGGGGTTCTGCATACAACTGGTGGATATATGGTTTATGCCTCAATGACTCATCAATACATCTTTAATTATAAACCTAAAGATATTTATTGGTGCACAGCTGATATAGGTTGGGTTACAGGACATAGTTATATTATTTATGGACCATTATCTAATGGGGCGACAACTATTATGTTTGAGGGTGTACCAAATTATCCTGATAGCTCAAGATGGTG
>CACPQV010000035.1 GCA_902636165.1 uncultured Pelagibacteraceae bacterium | reverse complement strand
GGCTTTTTAAATTTATCATCGAATGCAATTTTAATTAAACTTAATCAAATTGGTACTGTTTCAGAGACTTTGGATGTAATTAAATTTGCTCAAATTATAGGGTTTAAAACAATCATTTCTCATAGATCTGGTGATAGTGAAGATACATTTATTGCTGACCTAGCAGTAGGTACAAATTCTAATCAAATAAAAACTGGTTCTTTGGCAAGATCAGAGAGAATTGCTAAGTATAATCAATTATTACGTATAGAAGAAGAACTTGGAAATAAAGCCAGAATGAATAAGATTCATTAATGCTTAATAGTATAAAAAAAAATTATTTCTTACTAATATCAATTTTTTTAATTATATATTTTTTCTTTAATCTTTTATCAGGGGAAAGGGGATTAATCTCATATTATGAAAAAAAACAAATTCTAAAAGATTTAAAAATTAAGGAATCATCATTGATAAATCAAATAAATGACTTAGATTTTAAGAATTCTTTATTAAGTGACAATCTAGATCTTGATTATATTGAAACTTTAATTAGAGAGAGACTATTATTTGGAAAAAAAAATGAAAAAATTTACATTGTTAAATAAAATGACACAAAAAATTAGACCCAGACATCCTGAAAAAGTAAAAAATCCAATAAATCCAATTAAAAAAAAACCTGATTGGATTAGATCTAAATTAAATAATAGTAAGGAGTTTTTTTTAACAAAAACAATAGTTAACCAAAATAATCTTGTAACAGTTTGCCAAGAAGCAAATTGTCCAAATATAACCGAATGCTGGAGTAAAAGACATGCAACATTTATGATAATGGGTGATACATGTACAAGGGCGTGTGCTTTCTGTGACGTAAAAACTGGTAAACCAGGTAAATTAGATGAATTAGAGCCAGTTAAAATTTCACAAGCTGTTAAAAAATTAAATTTAAAACATGTTGTGATTACTTCAGTAGACAGAGATGATTTAGACGATGGTGGTGCAAATCATTTTTATCAAGTTATAAATCAAATAAGAAAAATTAATCTCAATACAACTATTGAGGTTTTAACACCAGACTTCTTAAGAAAAGGTGATGCATATAAAAAAGTTTTAGAAGCTAATCCTGATGTTTTTAATCACAATATTGAAACCGTACCAAGTCTTTATTTAAAAGTAAGACCTGGATCAAGATATTTTGCCTCTCTTGAACTTTTAAAAAATGCAAAAAAAATGAATAAGAAAGTTTTTACTAAATCAGGAATAATGGTTGGTTTAGGTGAGACAAAAGATGAAATCTTGCAAGTAATGGATGATTTAAAATCTGCTGATGTAGATTTTTTGACGGTAGGACAGTATTTACAACCGTCTGTAAAACATTTTCCATTAGATAGATATTATAAACCTCAGGAATTTAAGGAATTAGGTGATATTGCAAAAGCAAAAGGATTTTTATTAGTTTCCTCATCTCCTTTAACAAGATCTTCATATCATGCAGATGAAGACTTCGCCAAACTTCAAAAAAACAGAGCAAATAATCATTAATGCCAAAAGCTTTAGTTAAGCGATTAATTGAATGTAAAAAAAAAGATTTGATTGATCTAGTTTTAGATATTGAAAAATATCCTGAATTTGTTCCTTTTTGTTTTGATGCAAAAATTCACGAAAATAAAAATGTGGGTGATTTAACAAAAATAATAGCAGATTTAACAATTGGCAAAGGACCTTTTAAAGATACATATAAAAGTGATGTCGTCTTTAATAAAAAGGAAGACACGATTTTTGTTAAAAATATAGATGGACCTTTAAATCATCTATCAAATAATTGGACATTTTCTGATAAAAAAAATGGTATTACAGAAGTTATGTTTGATATTGATTTTGAAATTAAAAATAAATTTTTAAATTCTTTAATGGTTGTCTCTTTTCAATTTGGCTTAGAGAAAATTGCTGATGCTTTTCAGAAAAGAGCTGAGGATTTATTTGGTAATTCTAAAAACTAATTCTACAACTTTTTTAACAGTAGCTTTTTGTATTGAGGATCTTTTTTTACTTTTAAATAAGCACTTGTTTATTTGTATTTTATTACCTTTTTTAATTCCAATATAAACTAAACCCACAGGTTTGAGCTTTGTGCCGCCCTTAGGCCCAGCAATACCAGTTATAGAAACATTAATATTGGCTTTTGATATTTTAGATAAATTTTTTACCATTGCGAAACAACATTCATGACTTACAGCACCATATTTACTAATAATTTTTTTATTCACTTTCAGAACTTTTATTTTTGTTTCGTTAGAGTAGGTAATTAAACCTAGATTAAATATTTCAGAGGCACCACTAATTGCGGTGATAGCACTTGATAATTGCCCTCCAGTGCACGACTCAACTACAGCTAATTTTAGATTTTTTTTCTTTAATATTAAAAATAATTTTTTCATAAAGCTAAATCAAAAAGTGGTCCAAAAAAATAACCAAATAAAGCAATAGTTATTATAACATAAATTCCAGCTAATAAGTCATCAAGAACTACACCAAGACCATTTTTCATTTTTTTATCAATTAAATAAATTGGGAATGGCTTTAAGATATCAAAAAACCTGAAGAGTATAAAAAATACTAGCAAATATAGCCATGCATTTTCAGTGTCACCCTTTTGAATAGGGTAATATAAAAAAAAAATTGGAATAGATTGACCAAGAAATTCATCAATTACTATTTCTTTTGAATCAATTTCAGCAAAATTTGAAGAATATCTATTTATAAAAATTATTGAAAGAATTAAAACGATGAGAAAAATAATAAGTAAAACTATTAGATTTACGTTTAGAATTATACAGAAGAAATAAAATAAACAAGTTACAAAAGACGCTATGGTTCCTGGCATTTTACTAATTCTACCAATACCAAACATTGTGATTAATTGAATAGCAATATTATTCATATTTTGTTATTGAAATTACAACCTCACAAGCAATAGCTTTTTCTTTTCCTATTAAACCTAATTTTTCTACAGTTTTACCTTTTAAATTAATTAGATCTTTATTTAAGTTTGTCAGGTTTGATATTGAATTAATTATTTTGTCTCGATATTTTGATACCTTAGGTTGTTCACAAATTAAATTTATATCAAGATTATTAATTGATAAATTGGATTTATAAAGATTTTCTATAATAGGTTTTAACATTTTTGGAGATCTAATATTTTTAAATTTTTTTGTATTTGGAAAATAAGTGCCAATATCTTTTTTTCCTATAGCACCTAAAATTGCATCAGTTATTGCATGCAAAATTACATCTCCATCTGAATGACCTTTTAATCCTGAATGAAAAGGTATCTTAACACCACCCAAATAGAGCTTTTTGTTTTTTTTTAATCTATGAATATCAAAACCGATTCCAAAAAAAGTTTTATTTACTCTAATATCATTTTGAAAAGTTATTTTAACGTTAGTATTTTCACCTTTGATAAATTTTATTTTTTTATTTTTATTAATGAATAGAGTTGCTTCATCTGTAATTTTGTTTTTTTCATTAATTGCGAGTTCGTATAATTTTCTAAATTTAAATGCTTGTGGTGTCTGAGCTAGATAAGTGTTTTCTCTTTGAAGATTAAATAACTCTTTTTTAAATTTGTATTTTATTGAGTCTTTTGAATTTATATATGGAACTACTGCTATGTTTTTTTTTAAATGATTTAATAATTTTTTTAATAATTTAATAGTAAAATCGGGTCTAGCAGCATCATGAATAAGAATATTATTAGGTTTAAATTTTTTCAAATATTTTAAAGCTATCAAAGAGGAGTCAGATCTTTCTTTACCTCCTTTTAAAATTTTAACTGAATTATGAATTTTTTTTTTTTTAAAATATTTAATATTATTCGTAACGACTATAATTTTTTTAAAAAGCTTTGTACCAACTGATTTTTCAATGGAGTGATCAACAATTTCTTTATTTTTATAAATATAGAACTGCTTAGGTATTTTTTTTTGAAATCTCTTACTTTTTCCTGCAGCTAATATTACAAAGTAGTTGTTCATTTTTATAAATACTATAATTCTAAATAATGATTGATTTTTTGAAAAAAAATATATTTATAATCATAGTATCTAGTATCACACTATTAATTGGATTTTTAACATTTTTAACATTCATAGACAGAAGTTTTATTGAATTAAATCAACAGAATTTACAAAATTTACTAATTCTAAATATATTTTTACTTGCTCTATTGTTTGTATTTATTTTTAATGAAATTAAAAAATCAATAAAAAATGATATTGATAAGGATGGCTTATCATCAAATAAAAGATATATCACATATTTTTCACTTTTTACTTTAATACCATCAATACTTATTTCAATTTTTTCACTTTTTCTATTTTCATTTGCTCTAGAAAAATATTTTGATAAAAAAGTAACGACAGTAGTAAACAACTCATATGAATTAGCAAAAAATTATGTGCAGGAAGTTAGAAATAAAGTTGAAGCTGATATTATTTTAATTGCCTTTGATACAAACAAAAGTTCAAAATTTTTAAATGATAATACTAATGAGTATAAAAGATTTTTAAAAACTCAAAAACTTATTCGGAATGTTGATGAAATTCATATAATTGATAAAAATAAAAATTTGCTCTACTCATCTGAAAAAAATGAGATTTATGTTCCACCTATAGATAAAGCACTTAACTTAGTTTTAGAGGATGATCGTCCACTTAAAATAATTAATGCTCCTGCTAATATTTCTGCTGCAATTATGAAATTACAAGCATTTGAAGAAAGATTTTTATATGTAGTGAAGTTTTTAGATAAAAATATTTCAAATTATCTTTCTGAGTCTCAAGAGGCTATAAATTTTTATTACACAGTTGAGGAAAGAAGCACCGGTATTAAAATCTCTTTTGCAATAATTTA
>CACPQV010000034.1 GCA_902636165.1 uncultured Pelagibacteraceae bacterium | reverse complement strand
GTCGTAATCATCTCTATTCATTAAAGTATCCATTTCTGATGGATCTTTAATTTTTAGTTTAAAAAACCAAGCCGAGTCTTCTGGATCTTGATTAATCTTTGATGGATCATCTACGATAGCTTGATTTGTATCAACTACTTCGCCACTCACAGGAGTATATACATCACTAGCAGCTTTGGTTGACTCTACAACACCAGCTGTACCATCTTTCTCTACGTTGGCACCTTTTTCTGGAAGCTCTGCAAAAACTATATCACCCAACATTTCTGTTGCATGTTTTGTGATACCTATTGTTGCAACATCTCCATCTAACTTTATCCACTCATGTTCTTTTGAATATTTTACTTCACTCATTAATTTACTCCTTTGACATAACTTTTTTTATAAAATGGTAAGCTGCAAATACTTGCGGGATGTTTTTTACCTCTTACCTCTAAAAATACTTTGGTATTTTTTTTCGAAAATTCATTTTCCACATAACCCATTGCAACAGGTCCATTAACACTTGGTCCAAATGTACCACTTGTGATTTCTCCAATATGATCATCTGATTGATTAAATATTTTTGTTTTTTCTCTAGCAATAATTCTTCCCTCAGGTTTAATTCCAACTCTTATTTTACTGACACCATCGGTTAATTGTTTAATAATTATATCTGAGCCAATAAAATCTCCCTTAGAGATTCTTTCTTTTGAAATAGCCCACTTTAAATTTGCTTCAACTGGAGTTTTGTCTTTATCAAGATCATGACCATAAAGACATAAACCAGCTTCCAATCTTAGTGTATCTCTTGCTCCAAGACCTATCAATTTAGATCCTTTGTTGATTAATTCTCTGGTTAATTTATCTACAAAATCGTTTGCAATAGATATCTCAAAACCATCTTCACCTGTATAACCAGATCGCGTAATATAAATTTTCTGATTTTCAAATTTAAACCAGTTTCCAGACATAAAATTAAGATCTTTCACACCATTGATGACATCATTAAGAATTTCTGATGATTTAGGCCCCTGAATAGCAATTAAAGATCTATTTTCATCTAAAACCATTTTGTACTTCTCTTTAAGAAGTTCTTTTAAAATTTTTAAGTCATTATCTTTGCATGCTGCATTGAGAATTATTAAAAAACCCTCATTTGTTTTTGTAATAATCAAATCATCATGTATCCCAGCATCTTTATCCATTAAGAAGCTGTATTTTGAATGATTTAATTTTAAATTTTTTAGATCTAAAGGAAAAATTTTTTCTAAATCTTTAATTAAGTCTTCACCACCATAAATAAATAGCTGACCCATATGGGAAACATCAAAAATACCTGAGTGATTTCTTGTAAATTTATGCTCTTCTACAATACCTTCTGAATATTGTATTGGCATATGGTAACCTGCAAATTCCACAAACTTTGCGTTACAATCTTGATGTAATTGGTACAGCGATGTTTTTTTTGTTTCCATATTAACTCTTTGTACCCATCTGTATATTTGCCTGAGAGTTTTGCTCCTTCGGCGAGAATTAAATCTCTTTCCAGAGTTAATATGTTACGGTCCTTTTTGCCTGAGAGATTCCTGGGTGGTTGCTCCTTCGGCGCTACGATAATCTGTAGTCTCTCCCGTAGTCAGATAGTCCTACATGTAGTTTAAAATGTCAATTAGAAACAATTGCCTTTGGCTTTTTTAAAAGAGTATAAAACTGCAATAATACAGCAAAAAGGATTATTGCTCCTCCTATTAATCCATATAATGAAGGTCTCTCACTTACAAAAAGAAAAGCCCAAATCGGACCAAGAACAGATTCGGATAACATGATTATTCCAACCATTGCAGAAGGAGTTGTCCTTGCACCAATAGTTATAAATATAAATCCAAAACCTATTTGAAAAAAACCAGCTAAAAAACCTAAGAAAATATCATGAGGTGATATCATTATAGTTTGCGAAAGTAATAAGCCGATTAGACATGAGCTTACCCCTGCAACAAATTGAGCTGGAACCATATCAACAGATGGAAACTTTCTAACGATCATTATCAATATTGCAAAAGTAATTGGCATTGTGAAAGCTGCTAAATTTCCTGATAATTCTCCTGGAGATAAAGAATTTCCGACCATTAACAATACTCCAGACATTGCTAAAATTATTGAGATTAATGTAGATAAGTTAATTTTTTCTTTTAAAAAAAAGAAGCCAAATATAGCTAAAAATAAAATTTGAAGAGATATGATAAAATTTGTATTAGCAACTGTAGTATTATACATAGCAAAAACATAACCACAAAATCCAATAGACAATATTAATCCACCGACAAAACCTGGTAAACCAGAGTTATAAAAAGATTTTAAAACTTTACTTTTGTAAGTAATAATCAAAAAAGTTAAAACAGTCAGAGAGAAAAATAAGGATCTCCAAAATAATATCTGCCATAATGTTGCACCTTCAAAAGATTTTACTATTAATCCACCAAAGCTTAAACTTAGAGCACCAAAGAAAATCAATAATGGACCAGGTAAACTTTTTAATATATTCATTAAATTTGTGAAATTAAATTTTGAGTTTCTAAGTCATACAGCTTAAAAAGAGTTTCTGCACTATTTAAATCAACCTCTTGAAATTTGATACTTGAACCAGGAGTTAGTTGAACCAATTTATCATAATCAGCACTAATAACTACACCAATCTTAGGATATCCGCCTATAGTACCATGATCCGAAAGCATGATTATTGGATTGCCATCTGGTGGCACTTGTATCACACCCTTGATCAAGCCTTCAGATCTTATATTGGTCTCAAAAAAATTTTCTATTTTTTTTCCCTCTAATCTCATTCCCATACGGTCAGATAATTTAGAAACCTTAAATTCATTTTCAAAAAAAAATTTTTTACTCTCTTTAGAAAAATAATCAAAATTTGTTCCTTTTATTACTCTAATATTTTCAATTTTTGTATTTACATAATCTAACCTTTTATTTGTAAAATTTTTATTAATCTCTTTAACATCAATTTTTTGATCAACAAATAATTTTTCTCCATTATTAGATCCTATCTTTGCTTTAGTATTTATTGAACAACTAGACCATTGAAATTTTAAATCAAATTTTCCACTTATTGCTAAATATCCATACACTGATTTATTAGTTGAAATGATATCTAACTCATCATTGTTTTCTAAAATAAAAGATTGATAACATTCTCCATCAATAAAATTTTTATCTTTTTTAATTTTAAAATTCACATCCCCAGTAATAGCGACATTTATCTTATCTCCATGATATTTTAAATGAGGGCCTTGATAAGCAAATTCAATTACTGGATGATCATAGTTGTTTCCAGTAAGTTTATTAACTAATAGATAATTTCTATTATCCATAGCTCCACTGAATGGAATTCCTATATGATATAGGTTTTTTCTTCCAAGATCTTGAAAAGTTGAATTAATACCAGCCCTTATAATTCTAAAATAGTTTTTATTCATTATAATTTTGATATTTTTCTTTTGTAATTCTTTTAAATGTAACCAAATCGCCTGGATTAATTAAATTAGGTTCACTTTCTTTAGAGCTATCAAAAATATTTAGTGGTGTTCTACCAATAATATTCCATCCCCCAGGACTTTCAAAAGTATAGATGTTTGCAAATTGCTCAGTTAGACCAATTGAGCCTTTTGGAACCTTAACCCTCGGGGTGTCAAGACGTTTTGCTCTTAAATTTTCATTTAAATCTCCAAGGAAAGGCATTCCCGCTATAAAACCTGTCATATAACAAAAAAATTCTTTTTCAAAAAAACTTTCAAATATTTTTTCTTCATTTATCTTAAGTTTTTCCTCTAATCTTTTTATATCTAAGGAAAATTCTTTATCACAGCAAATGGGAATTTCAAATTTTTTATTTCGAACACTATCGCTTTTGATAATTTCAATATTTTCAATTATCTTTTTAAGTTCACTAAAATTAATCTTTTTTAAATCAAAAGAAACAATTAATTTATTGTATGATGGAGTAATATTATTTACTCCTACAATATTTTTTTTTTGAATGGTTTTAAAATATCTAATTACTTGAGTATTAATTTCTTTATTCACCTCTTTACCAAAATCACAGTATAATGCTGCGTCACCAAGATTTGATATATTTTTTATCATGCCATGTTATACTGAAGAATAATGAGTATTGAAATTAATATAAATTGTGATTTGGGGGAAAAATCTAAACATCATTCTAACAAACACGATCCAGACTTACTTGAGATTGTCAATTCAGCAAACATAGCATGTGGTTATCATGCGGGTGATAACGAAACTATGAATAAAGTTGTAGAAATATCAAAAAAAAATGGTGTCAGTATTGGAGCACACCCATCTTTTAATGATCCTGAAAATTTTGGGAGAGAAAGAATGAATTTATCTTCTTCTGAGATAGAGAAATTGATAATTGATCAATATGAAATTCTTCAATCAATTTCATCTAAATATGGTGAGGATGTAACTCATATAAAGCCACATGGTGCCTTAAACAATATGGCTTGTGAAGATATTGATTTAGCAACAACATTAGCAAAAGTAATTAAAAGAATAAATCCAGAGTTGATATATTTAGTGCCAACCGGATCTAAAATGGAACTGGCTGCCAAAAAATTTGATATGAAAATTGCTTGTGAAATATTTGCTGACAGAAATTATGAAGATGATGGAAACTTAGTTTCAAGAAAGAAACCATATGCTTTAATAACTGATCCAGAAAAAGCAAAAAAACATGTGATAAACATGGTAAAAAATCAGGCCATTAATTGTCACAGTGGAAAACAAATACCTTGTGAAATAGACTCGGTTTGTATACACGGTGATAATCAAAGTTCGTTAGCAACAGCTAAATCTATTAGAAATAATCTGTTGGAAAACAAACTAATTTTAAAACCTTTAAATAAAATGGAGAAATTTAAAAATGTATAGAAAAATATTTGTTAGTTTATTCTTAGCTTTAATGATTTCATCTCAGGCCTATTCTGCAGGTTCAAGTAGTAGTGAAACGACAAAATCAGAGTCACAATATGATAAAGCTGTAT
>CACPQV010000033.1 GCA_902636165.1 uncultured Pelagibacteraceae bacterium | reverse complement strand
ATTTGGATTGGATTTTGTGCTTACAGAGATATTTGGGTTAATTATGAAGAATATTTAAAATATAAAAATGATCCAATCAATTACCAAAATAATAATACAAACAGATATCAAGAAATTAATGAAATTGCATTAAAAGATCCTCATGAAAGCTGGGGTAATTATGAAGTTATTTTAGGAGACGAAATTTATTTAGATAACATGAAAATTATGAAAATGATTAAGTATGGAAAATTATCACTTCTCAGAAATCCAAAAGCTATATTAAAATCTGGAAGAACTATTAGATGGCACTTCGATATGTTTCATGGAAATGGATTAATAGATATAGCAGCTAATCTATTGAATGAAAATGAAAAAGAGGACTTTAAAAAATTCATTAATACTAATACTTCTTTTAATCGAGGTAATATGTTTATTTGTAAGTCAAATAAAATAATGCATGAATTTTATAAATCTCTGTTTCCTTGGTTGGAAAAATGTGAAAAAAAATTTGGATTAAATTTAGAGGGTTATGAAAAAACAAGACTTTATGCGTTTTTAAGTGAAAGATATATTCCGTATTGGTTTAAAAAGTACACTAATTATCTAGTTTGGCCTGCTTTATCATTTAATATTCCAAGAAAAAAACTTTAGATTCTCTAAAAATTCTTTCTAAGAAATCTCTCTTCTTAATTGTTCAATCTTAATTTTTTTTTGAAGACTGTTATTTTGATCATATAAAAGATTAAACTTGATCTTTTTATTTGTCCTTATGACTATATTTTTAGCATTTCGAACCTCAATATTATCTGCAACTGCACTAATTGGTCTTTTTTTTGGATTTAAATTTTTAATATTTATTTTTGATTTATCGCTTACTATTTTTCCTCTCCATCTCCTAGGTCTAAAAGGACTTATTGGTGAAATGGATAATTTTCTAGAATTTAAATTAAGTATAGGTCCATGAACTGATAAATTGTAAGCTGTACTTCCAGCTGGCGTAGAAACTAAGACACCATCAGAAACAAGTTTTTTAATGACTTGTTTAGAACCATGATAAATAGATAAAGAAGCAGCTTGTCTACTTTGTCTTAAAATTGAGACTTCATTAATAGCTATATGTTTTTTAGTTTGATTTTTATTATTTTTAACAACCATCTCTAGTGGAGAAATGGTTATCATTTTTGCTTTATGTAAATTGCTTATGACATTTTTAGATGAAAATTTATTCATCAAAAATCCATAACTTCCAGAATTTATGCCATAAAAAAATTTTTTTGATTTCCTATTCTTTTTTAGTGTTTGAAGCATGAAACCATCTCCCCCGATAACAATTGAAATATTAGACCTTTTAATTTTATTTTGATTAATTTTTTTTTGGATTGCTGATTTTATTTTTAAAGATCTTTGGTTTTTATCAGATATGATTTGAACCTTATTCATTTAATGGTGCCCTCGGCCAGACTCGAACTGGCACTCCGCAAGCGGCAAGGATTTTAAGTCCTTTGTGTCTACCAATTTCACCACGAGGGCATTATTCCAAAAGTCTTGATTTTGCATTGTTATTTACAATCTTGTCTTAACACATTCAAATAAAAAAAGAAATTTATCTCTCTGGCTACTAGTTTGCTACTAGTCTGGAATAAATAGATGTTGAATTAACTATGTAAAATGAAACCTAGATCTCTGAAAAAAGACTCTAAAAAAGATAGGATTTATTAGAGTTATGAGTCTGAAAAAATAAATAGATAGTTCGTTAAATGTTCACAACTTATACGAGTCAATTATGGACTCGCTCGGCTGTTGCCTCGCTCGTCCGAGCTCCCCAAAGGAGGCTCAATCTGTTGTCAATCTCCGTTGATCTATGGACCCCCTACACCCCTTTTTACAACAAGGAGTCCCTAGAGAGAGTGTAAAGTGTAAGATAGACAGATCTAGTCTTACTGAAATCAAATCGTGTTTTAAATTGTTAGTCTGAAAAAATTTTACAAAATTTTTTTTGAAAAGGCACTCCAGGACAAATGGGCATTCATCCTGGAGCGAGTGAATTACTATTAATGTAAATCTTTTATAACAGATTTTAGAGTCTTGAATAGTGGTCAAAGCTCCGTGCACCGAGGATCACGGATCAATAATATTTCTTGGTCCAATCTATATTCTTTCCTCTGTTTGTAGCTCTAAATTTATTAGGTTGAGTTTCGTGAGCTCTTCCGTTGTGGTATCTAACATCATTATAACCATAATTACTTTCACTAAATAATCCGTTTGTATATTTCTGGATCTTTGGTTTGGAGCTCTCAACTAATTTTCTTTTGTCTTCTGCATATTCCTTTTGTGCAATCTCAATGGCTCTTGGTAATCGGTCCTGGATCTCTGGATCAATCTTATATTTCAAACTCGCTAATTTAACTGCCTCATTACGAGCTCTCAATTGTGGAAGGTATCTAGGATTTTTACTTGTTTCGTGAGCTCCTCTATTAATTTTTCTTCCTAGTTTGGTGGTCAAATGACCAGTGGTTATGACCTGGTTTTCACGGGCTCTTTGAGGGTGTCGGAAATTATATTGACCATTAACAAATTCATATTCCCCTTCTAACAATCCTCTTCGTCTTCTCATCCTCAACGCATTAGTAGAAATACCCAGTAATTCTGCGTATTCTCGTGCGTTATAGTGATAACCAATATCTTCTAAATCTTTTTTCTGTCCCATAAAATAATATGTGTTCCCTTCGTGCAATTGAATGATAGGTCAAACTAAAATGCACGGATAGACTCTGTTTAACACAACACTCAATCACTCACAAAATAATTCGTAATCATCAAGTCGCCTTAAAGATCTCCCACCAGGGATAGAATAAAAGTTTTAGAAAATGTAGTGAGTGAGTGAGAGATTATTCATCCTCCTGGAGTTTAAAAAAGTGTTCCATATCTATTATTGCTAAAGGTTTCTTTCTATTCATTTTGATCACTAACAACGGCTCCTGGTTCGTGTGCCGACTAGCCTGGGTAAATGCATTATAGATAGTCTTATAATCTTCTCTGTTTTTAGTTTCTATTGAGTATGGGAATAATTTTCTAGCCGTTAAAGATGTTAGTTTTACATCAGCTCCATTCTCACTCATTAACGAGGTTCTAATATCGTCTGGTCCTAGTTTAGGAAACAACTTGCATATCCTATCTCTAACCAGGTTTTGTAAATATCTTGCCTTTGCTTTTTTACTATCGTTCTTCATCAAATAACCCAATAATCCATTTCCTTTTTTCCTTCTCAATAGTGTTTCTTAACTCTTCTCTATCCTTTATTGCGTCCTCAATATCGTATTGTCCAGAGGCTCCAGATTGATGTCTTTTAACCCAGTCTTTAGTTTCTTTTGAGCCTTTGTAAAAAGCTAAACAACACTCTTCAAAAAATCTTATGATTGAATGCTTATCCCAACGAGTTCCGAGCAACCATTTAAGAACAACTCTCAAATATTTTATTCTTTGTTGTTCAAAAGTATTATTTAATTGTTGTTCGTGTTTCAGAGAATATTTCATTCTTTTAAACTCATAGTCATAAGTGGTCATCCCTGGAGCTGATCCTAATTCTGTTTCTGTAAGTGATCTTAAATATTTACAATCTTTTAGTAGCCAGGCTCTTGGTCTTTGTCCTCCGTATGGACTTAATAATTGTCTAGTTTGTTTTCCGTTATTCCATTTAAAACTTTTTTCTCTCAACCAATCTTTTACATATTTCTCATTGACCTGGAGTTTCCATTCAACACGGATGTAATCTAACAAATCATCTAACACTACAAACCCAGGGAAGGTTATATCAAACGGAGTCAAACCTTCTTCTAATGCTCTATTCAATCTTTGAATAATTGGATGTTGTGCCTCCTCTTGCATATTAATTAATGCGTCTGTTGTAGGAGCTCTTCCTCTGTTAAATATTTTCCAATCTTTTACTTCAACCTCATATAAGAAATAATGAAATAGATTTTTTATTTTATCTGATTGAATAAAGTTATAGATCTTCTCAAAAGTTCCTAACTCTTCGTGCTCCTGGAGTTTGGCTACATTTAATCTATCATAAAGATTTATAACCAAATACCTCCTGGAGCTCTTACCTATATGAAGACAATCTTGTTCATTACTAAAACACATTCCATTACAATTGTTCCAGTATCTAAAAGGTCTAATATGTTTTGGATTTATCTTGCTATCTTCGTCCGTCCAGAAAGGTTTTAATCTATTGCTGATCTCAACCTTCTTATCTATCTGTCCAGTCGTAACAACTTCATTAATGAATATAAATAATTTGTTGTAGATAACCTCTGAATGATTGCCTATTAGTTCATCATATCTTGCGTTTGCGTCTACAAATTCTCTGCCAACTATTCTTTGTAGTGTTTCTCCTAGTCCCTTTTTTCCAGTTCCTTCAGGTCCAACAATTAATATTCCCCATTGAATTTTCATAGGTCCTATCTCTCTGTTGTGCTCTTCTGTAATATCTAATTTATGTTTAAATATCTTTTGAATGAATGCTGATAAGTATTGTTCAATATAATCGTAATCCCTCTCTCCGAATATTTGCTTATAGGAATTTACCCAGTCAGAAACATCCCCCTTCTCTGGTTCAATAGGAGCTCCAGGGTATAAGTTTAAATATTTACCAGGTTTCAAATAAAAATGATCTCTTCCAACCTCTGCAATTGGATAATCATAACCAGGTAAAACAGCTCTCCCAATAACTATTCTGTCTTGGAATTCATAGTCAGTCATTAAACTTTCAAAAGCTTTCTTTTTGTTTTTACCTCCAGGGAAATTGTAAAGATGTCTGTTGTTAAAATCTTCTTTCTTAAATTCTATCTTCTCATTTACATCATACATTGAGCTACTATCTTGAATAAAGATCATCTTCTCTTTGAGCTCTTCTAATCTTCTATCTGGTGGATTAACTCCAACCCATTGAAACATTTGATAGATAGACTCTGCATTATCTAAACCAAGTATTTCTCTTATGGTGTTAAATCCTTTTATCTTTCCACCATTTATAATTTGTTTGTGTGCGTGAGTTCCTTTGTTTTTTCTTAAATCATCATCCCCAGAAGACTCGGCAAGGAGCATTATAAATTCGTCTATTTCAAAATCTTTCCATTCTGTATTCTTGGCTAATATACAAGCCACGGCATAACAGAAATCGTCTCTATCTCCCTTTGACGGATAAAGGATTGATAGAGCCGTTGCTAATGCCACCTTGGAAACATC
>CACPQV010000032.1 GCA_902636165.1 uncultured Pelagibacteraceae bacterium | reverse complement strand
TAGATCTGAACTTATAGATATGAGTTATCCAATTTTTATTGTCACAATTACTTTTTTAACTGGTCTTTATTTTAGATTTATCGAAGAAAATAAAATTGCATTAGCAAATCTACAAAAAGAAGCTAAGCTTTTGAAAGAGAGAGAACTCGCAGCTGGAGTTCAAAAAAGCTTATTTCCAGATATTTCAAAGTTTGAAAACTTTATTTTTGCAAAAAACGTACCAGCAAGAGATGTTTCAGGAGATTATTTTGATGTAGTGAGAGCCACACCTGAAGAGTATTTTTTCACTTTAGCCGATGTATCAGGAAAAGGTGTCAAAGCAGGTATGTATATGGCAAAAGCATCATCCATATTTAGAACACTCACTAATTTAAAATTTCCATTAGAGAAAGTTGTCTTTGGGGTAAATAATGAGTTAGTTGAAGCAAAATTTAAAGGAATGTTTGTTACAGCAGTATTTGGCAAACTAAATATAAAAACTGGTGAATTGGTTTTTATAAATGCAGGTCATGAAAGCATTTTGACTTTTGATAAAGATAAAAACTATGACTATATCAAATCGGATATGCCACCCATTGGAATTGTTAAATATTTTACAGAGTCGATGGTAAAATCAAATACTATAAATTTAAAAGACAAAACTTTTGTCGTTTACACTGATGGTGTAACTGAGGGTTATCTTAAAAATGGTGAAGAATTAGGGGCTGAAGGAGTACAAAAAATTATAGATGGCATGCCAGATGTAACACCTAAAACTATTGTTGAATCTATTGAAAAAGAGTTAAACTGGGGTGCTGAAAAATTAAGGGATGATATTACTTGTATGGCAATTAATATAGAAAATACTGAACTGATCAAGAAGAAATAAATCCTAACGTCATGAAAATTATTAAAAAATTAAATATTAAAAAAATTTTTAGATCTTTAAAAACAGGAGTATTAAGTACTAATATTTTTTTAGTCTTAATTATAGCTTTTTTTTCTACTCTAGCTCTAGCCGCCACTTTAACACTTACACATAAAGATAATAGAATACCTTCTTCTGCACCCGGTTGTTTTAGTTCTCAAACAGGTTTTGAGCTTAGTAATGACCGAACTCAAAATCCACGAGATGTCATATGGAGCGATGATGGCACAATGGTTTTTACAGTTAATAAAGATATGCAAGGTGGTGCTGATCCTCTTAATTTAAGTATGAATAAAGTTAGTACTCCATTTGAATTAAACACTGTAAAAACTTTCCTTGGAACACATACTTGTGATGATATTGACGGTTTTAATCCTAAACATTCAAGTTTTACGGCACAAGGAGCGAATATTCAAGGTGGTGAATTTAGAAGTATTCATATAGCACAAGGTGGTAAAATTTTTTATATTCAGAGTAGTAGAGCTGAGGTAATAAGATATGATTTAAGCACACCTTTTGATTTTAGAACAGCCAGATATGTACAAGAATTTGATTTTAATAATGACTCAATAGGTGGTTTTTCGATGAGCAGAGATGGTACAAAATTGTATTCTATTCTTGCTACCGATAATACTCCTACGCTAGTGAGTTATTCATTATCAACAGCATTTGATATTACATCTGCTACGCAAATACATAGTGTGGACTTACGTACAATTGGAATTGCAGATGATACATCCACAAGAGATATTGAATTTAATGATGATGGTAGTGCAATGTTTATCTCAGTTTTTAAAGGATCCGATCATACTAATAGCATTCAACAATTTAGATTAGGTAAAAATTTTGATGTTTCAACAGCAACTCATGTCGGAGGCCACGATTTTCTTTATCATGTGTCACCTGGAGGAGCTTTACGAGCAGCAGATACAGGAAAAGGTTACCCAGCTGGTCATGGAATAATATGGGGTTTTTCCTTTTCAAGTGATGGAATGAAACTATTTACTCTTCAAGTAGATAGTAATCAAACGGTGGATCATATTTATCAATTTGACCTTGAATGTCCTTATGGAATAGTACAATGTACGAGCGATACTTTGGCAACAACAGGGGCTCAAGTTGAGCTTGCCAAACAAAATATAATTCAAAACGTTTCAGTTATTTTTAAAAGATTTGAGTGGATTAAAAGAAATAGAGATCAAGAGGATTTGTCAAGTCATAATATTAATTTGAATTACCCTAACCCTATTCTCGAGGCTTTAGCAATGAAACTTGAGCCAACAACTAAAAGAACAATTGCAAAATTTGTAAGCACATCTCAAAAAAAAGAAAAAAAATCTAAATGGTCATCATGGAGTTTAGGAGATATATCAATTGGCGATTATGACAAACATGGGTTTGAAAAACAAAAGAAGATTAAAACAAAAGGTTTAATATTTGGTGCAGACAGAAGGTTAGGTCAAAACAAGTTTTTAGGCTGGGCATTAAGATACGGAAATAGCTCTTCAAATATTAGAAACTCAGTTCAAGGAGTAGATATGGAGTCTGTTACGCTAAATTTATACGGAACTATACCTAGAGATGATTATCGATACATAAATGTTGTTTTAGGTTTAAGTGCATTAAGTTTTGATAATATGTATATTGGCAAACTGTCAGGTGAGCGAAATGGTAAACAAGCATTTACATCAATAAATTACAGAACTAGAAATACATACGGTATATTAAACATAACTCCTACCTTAAAATTAGACTATGGAGTAACAAGATTATCTGAATACACAGATTATATAAGTACCACTATAGATGGACCAGCAACAGATATTAGATATGCAGAAGACACCTTTAAAAGTGGGGAATTTGCAACAGGTTTTTTATTTGAAACTGAAAAAATTGATATTGATTTAGGAACATTCCAACCAATGGGATCTATAGAGTACATATATGATTTAACTCCAGATATTGATTATAAATATACTCTTCAAGGCGAAACAATAGTCAATAAAGATAGAATTTTAGGAAAGTATTCAGAAGCTAGTTTAAAAACAAATATAGGATTTGAATTAATATATCTTAACGGATTTACGCTCTCACCAAGTTATGAGAGAATCTTTAGCTTGAGCCACGATAACGATAGTAGAAAATTCTTTTCAGAGAGATTTTTAGTTAAAATCAGTCGTTCTAAACAGGATGATAGCCAGTTTGCGTTAAATATTGAGCCTATTACGGGTAGCAATGAAGGAAGCTTAAGTTTCGTAAAAAATATCAATGGTTTTGATTTTAAAATTAACTCTAATTATAAGTTAAAAAACAACATTGATTATTTGACAAATTTCGAAATTTCGGGAAAATTTTAATTTTAATTTTAATTTTAAATTATGGTAAATAAAATTTTTATCGTTCTATTAGTATTTTTTTGTCTAATTGGAAAAATTTATGCACAAGTATTACCGACTTTTGTTCAAGAAGAAGGTGCTTTCATCGGATCTAATGAAAAAACTACTGGTGTTGCAATAAGTCCTGATGGAACAAAAATATTTGTCATGAAATTTGGTGATGCTACCGATATAAGTCTATATCAATACACTCTAGATACAGCATTCGATATATCCTCTAAAGATGCTGGAAGCGAACAAAAATTAGATTTGGCTCCTGCTGGTGATGCGCTTAACTCACAGGCAGAAGATATCACTTTTAATAATGATGGAACAAAACTTTTTGCAATAAGTGACGATGGAGCTATGAACATCCATACTCTTTCAACACCCTACGATATATCATCAGGAGTTACACTTGTTGCTGACGATGGAATAAATTGGCGAACATATAAACAGCCATGGGGAAGTTCAAATACTATTATGTTACCACAAACAATTCGTTTCAACAATGATGGTACAAGAATGTATTTAACTGAGGCTGTTATTAACACTACTGTCTCAGTAGGTGTAGTTCAATATAATTTGGCAACCCCTTTTGTTCCAAGTTCTACAACTTCAGTAGAGATATTAAATGTAAGAGCGCAATTTCCAGCAGACAACGTAGCGATACATGCAATGAATTTTGATGATGATGGAACGAGGATGTATGTCAGCGCAGGAAATTTTAATGAAGAAACTGATCATCCTCATGCTGTTTATAAACTTTCAGAACCTTTTGAAATTACCTCAGCTACACACGTTGGGACTTATAATCACTTTGGTTCTGCGGGTGGAAAAACAAGAGCAGTTGGAGGAGTTTTTTCATCAAATGGTTTAAAATATTATATGACAACTGGTGGGGCAGGTGCAGGTAAAGGTAACTCAGTAATTGAATATAATTTAAGTTGTCCTTTTGGACTTGTAATTTGTGAAAGTGAGGCAGATGCTGTATCAGTAACTAGCGCACAAGTGGAGATAGCTAAAAATGTGATTTATCAAAATTCTTCAAATATTTTTAAAAGATTTGATTGGATACGAAGAAATGAAGACAGAACTAATCTAAATAGTCACAATATAAAGTTCAATATTAATATTGAAAATCCAGTTTTAGCTTCATTAAAGAACTACTTAGAAAATTCCCTTATTAATAACAAAATTACCCAAGCCTCGTTGAAAATGAAAGAGCCATTAGCTAATAAAAGAAATTGGTCTTACTGGTCTCATGGAGATATTACTCTTGGAAGAGTTGGTAATAATAATTCTATTAAACCCAAAGAGCTCAAGACAAAAGGTATTATGTTTGGGGCTGATAGATTAACAAATAATAAAATTTTTGGATATGCATTTAGATATGGAGATGACGAAGTTAATATTATATCTGATAATAATAATGAATTAGACGTTAAATCATATACTTTAAATATTTACGGAAACATTCCTTTAAAAAATGAAACCTTCCTAAATGCTTTGATAGGAGCAAGTTTTTTAAGTATGGATCAGTTGGCCTCTGGATCAGTAACAGGGGAACGAAATGGAAAACAAATTTTCACATCTATAAGTTATGAAAATGAAAAAAAATATACCAAATATGATTTAATTCCATTTGGGAAATTTCAAATGGGTATAACTCATTTTTCGGAATATACAGACTTTAATCCTTCTAAAGGAGGTGTTGAAAGACATAATAAACTTACTTTTAGGACTGGATCATTTTCAACAGGTTTTAAATTTGAAAACACTTTATATCTTAACGATAAAAGCATAAATCGACATGGTTTTGTTGAATATATTTATGATTTAACACCAGAAATTAAACACAAATACATAAACCATGTTGATACAATTCATAGAACAGAATCTTTAGAAAAATATTCATTACATAGTATTAAAGGTAATCTAGGGTATGAATATATAAACTTTAATGGATATACTTTTGCTATAAATTATGAAAGACACCAAACATTAGGCATTGATACATATAAAAGTGGTCATACTGACAGTTTATTTTTGAAGTTTGGGAAA
>CACPQV010000031.1 GCA_902636165.1 uncultured Pelagibacteraceae bacterium | reverse complement strand
AGATCAAACTTAAATGGTAAACCAATGACTCAACTTCTTTTAAAAGAAAATTGTACTGTAACAATAACTCATTCTAGAACAAAAGATTTAAAAGCAGAATGCCTCGAAGCAGATATTATTGTTGTGGCAGTTGGAATCCCAGAATTAGTAAAAGGTGATTGGGTTAAAAAAAATAGTATTGTAATTGATGTTGGTATTAACAAAACAGACAAAGGTATTGTTGGAGATGTGGCTTTTGATGAAGTTTCAAAAAATGCAAAAGCTTTAACACCCGTACCAGGTGGTGTAGGACCGATGACTATTGCTTGTTTACTTAAAAATACAATTGACTGTTTCAAAAGATCGCAAATTTAACATTTAAACCGCTAAAAAATATTTGATAAGTTAGGTTATGAAAAAACCTAAATATCCATACAGAATAGCAATCATAATGGGTATACTCACTATTCCACCAATTGGTGCCACCCAACTGGGATGGTACCTTTATGATCAACAAACTGGATTTGATTATGGTATGATTGTAGGAACTTTTTCAGTAATATTTGCAGCATGGTTAATGTATGAAAAAAAATGGAGAGAGGAAGATGAAGATTAAGTAATGGAAAAAATTATTTTTTTTGGTTTGGTAATTCCAATTCTTGGATTTGTTTTATATTTAGGTGCCACCGCTATCATGAAAGGTTTTAGTGCCAAAAGTGCTAACAAAGCCAACGAGATTAGTGAAAATGAGAAAATTGATGATTTTTCAGATGATGGAAATAATCTTAGTGATGAAATTGAGAGACTAAATCAACTTTTAAATGATGGTATTTTGACTCAAGAGGAATTCGAAAAAGCGAAAAAGAAACTATTAGATAATTAATTATAATTAAGTAATTTCTTTAATGATCCAAACTCACCTATTTTATAAATAATAGCATTTTCTTTTTTAAAACCATATTTTTCTGCACTAGCTTTGAATCTCACCGGTGGCTCCATAATCGGCTCTAAAGATAAAACAAAAGTTCCCCAATGCATTCCAATTACTTTTTTAGTTTTTAAGTTTTGAGCAACCTCTAAAGCTTCTTCAGGATTAGTATGATAAACCGATTTATCTTTATAAGGCATTATTGGATAAAAATTATAAGCTCCAATATTTATAAATGTTAAATCAATTGGGCCATATTTATTACCTATATCTTTATAAATATCTCCGATACCAGTATCACACGTAAATAAAATTTTTTTTCCATTGTACTCAATCAAAAAATTTCCCCATAGTGATTTGTTTGTATCTGTTAAACTTCTTTTAGACCAGTGGACAGCGGGTAAAAACGTAACTTTTAAATTATCATTAATCTTAATTTCATCATACCAATCCATCTCATTAACATCTTTATATCTTTTAAAATATTTACTTAGTTTAAGTGGGAGTAAAACTTTTGCATTTTTATATGGAAATTTTCTAATAGTGGACATGTCTTGATGATCGTAATGATTATGAGTAAGTAAAAATAAATCTATTTTTGGGATTTCATTAAGTTTTAGAGCTGGTTCGGTAAATCTATCTGGTCCAAAGATTAAGGGACCTGCGTTTTTTGAAAATACTGGATCAGTAATTATTGTTGTATCTCCAAGCTTAATTAAAAAAGTAGCATGACCTATCCAAGCAACATAATCATCTTCTTGATATTTTTTTAGGTCTGATAAAACTTTTTCTTTCTCCACAACATGTTCTTTAGGTACCGTCATATCAAGCTTCTTCTTTTCTTGATTAAATATTTTGTAAGACCATTTAACATTAGGATCTCTTTTTGGTGATCCTTCAGGGTTTCTAAAAGTTCCATCTGGTAGATGATGATAAGGTTTTTCCATTGCAATACTTAAACAATTATAAAAAAAAATTCCAATTAAAATTAATGAAATACGAATTAACTTTTTTCCATTAACCACAAACTATCTCCTGCTAAAAAATAAATTTTTCCATTATTTGGATGAACCTGTATATCTCTTATTCTACCAATTTTACCTTTAAAAATTATCATTTCTTTTACATTTGATAAGTCAGTGAATATTAATTTCCTAAGGGATTGATCTTTAAGAGAAGTTATTAAAGCATGTCCATTCCATTCCTTGAATTCTTTACCCTTATAAATAGTTATTGCACTTGTTGCGATAGAAGGCACCCAATAATGTATTGCTTTTGTAAAACCTGGTTTCCATTTCGGACCAATTGGAATACCAGAATAATTTGTGCCTCCCCACCCTAGAATTTTCCATCCATAGTTTTCACCTTTTTTTGCTTCACCAAACCAATCACCGCCTCTTGCACCATGGTTGCTCATATAAATTTTTTTATCAAATGGGGATAAAGTTAAACCCTGAGGATTTCTAATTCCTATTTGATAAATTTCTGGTAGCCAATCAGATTTTCCTTTAAATTTTGGGTTATCTTCAGGAATGCTTCCATCAATATTAATTCTAATAATACTTCCAGGATGTTTTGTTGGATCTTGTGCAATCATTCCTTCTCCTCTTTCACCAGCTGAAGCAAATAAGAAATTATCTTTAATCGCTAATCTTGATCCAAAGTGATATCCTGAATTAATTGGAGGGTTTGCCTGAAAAATATTTTTAAAATTTAATTTTGTTTTATCAAACTTTGCTTTGGCTATTGAAGTACTGGTTTTTCCACTTCCTCTATTTTCTGAATAAGAAATATAAACAAACTATCTTTTAATAGGATATCTAACAAGCCTCCCTGACCATGTTCTAGATAATTAAGATCATGATTAACTTCAGAAATTTTTTTAGAATTAAGATTAATCAACTTAATTTTCCCGCTTTTTTCTGTGATCAATAGTTCATTATTATTGATGAATGTAGAGCCCCATGGGTCGTTTAAATCTATAATTTTTTTAAAAATGAGATTTTCTGCAAATGAAACATTAATAGAAATTAAAAATAAGAATATGGAAATTAAAAATTTTTTCACTTTAAGAAAGTTTTGATCTTCCACCATCAACGGCAATAATCTGACCAGTAACCCATGAACTGTCGTCAGTAATCAGAAATTTTGCAAGAGAAGCCGAGTCTTTTCCTTCACCCAATCTTTTTAAAGGATGAGCTTTTGCTATTCCGTCTGCCAATGCTTTATTTTTTAACATTGGCTCTGCAATCTTTGAATTAGTTAAACTTGGTGCAATACAGTTTACTCTAATATTTGGAGCAAATTCAGCTGCTAGTGAAACAGTCAATCCTTCAACAGCGGCTTTAGCTGAAGCAATTATTGCATGATTAGTAAATCCTCTTTGTGCTGCTACTGTAGAGAACAAAACCACTGAACCTTTATTTTTTTTTAAACTTTCTTGATAACCTTTAATAACTTCAACTGCTGAATAGAGATTTAATTTCATACATTTGTTAAAATCATTTTCATTAACCATTCTCAAAGGTTTTAAATCTATTGAACCAACGCAATAAGCAACACCTTTTATATCTGAAATATCGTTTTTAACTTTTTCTACAAATCTATCTTCTAAAACATCGGCAATTGTAAAAGTACAACCAAGTTTTTCAGAAACACTTTTTGTTTCGTTTTCATTTCTGCCAACTAAATGAACAGAATTTCCTGAGTTTACTAATTGTTCAGCTAAGCTAGATCCGATTGAACCTGTCGCACCAAAAATAAGATATTTTTCTGACATAAAAAATTTTATTCGTTATATTTAACTATGAAGTTATTTTTTATACTGGGTAATCAATTATTTCCATCAAAATACTTGGACCGCTTCAAAAAAGACCACCTATTTTTTATGGCTGAAGATTACCAATTATGCACTTATGAAAAACACCATAAACAAAAAATACTTCTTTTCTTATCATCAATGCGCTCACATGCAGATAGTCTTAAAAGAAATAAATTTAAATTAGAGTACACTAAAATTGAGGATAAAGAATTTAAGGATGATTATTTAAAAAAATTAAAAAAAATAATTAGCTCAAAAAAAATAAAAGAGGTCTCAAGCTTTGAAGTTGAAGATAAATTTTTTGAAAAAAAAATTAATCAATTTTTGAAAAAAGAAAAAATAAAATGGAATGTTATACAAACTCCAATGTTTTTAAATTCAAGAGAAGAATTTAAACAATATCTTTCCAAATCAAAAAAACCTTTTATGGCAGTATTTTATAAAGATGTCAGAAAAAAATCAGGAATACTTATGGGTTCAGACGGAAACCCAATTGGAGGTAAATGGAGTTTTGATGAAGATAATAGAAATAAATTACCAAAAAATATTTCAATCCCAAAATTTCCAAAAATAAATGAAACTAATCATACTAAAAAGTTAAAACCAATTATCGAAAAATTATTCAAAGATCATCCTGGTAAAACTGATAATTTTTGGTTTGCAACTGAATACAATGATGTTGTTAAGTTATTAAATTTTTTTATTAAAGAGAAATCAAATTTATTTGGAGATTATGAAGATGCAGTCGATCAAAAAGACAATGTTTTATTCCATAGTGCACTAAGTCCATATATTAACTTAGGCTTAATCACTCCAGAATTTATTATTAAAAAAGTTTTAGAGTTTCATAAAAATAAAAAAATAAGATTAAATTCATTAGAAGGCTACATACGTCAGGTAATTGGTTGGAGAGAATTCATGAGAGGAATTTATCAAAGTTATTCAAACGAAATGGAAAATGGAAATTTTTTCAAACAAAATAGAAAAATGAGAAAATCTTGGTATGAGGGTACAACTGGATTACCACCATTGGATTATGCAATTAAAAATGCTTTAAACCATGGTTGGTCTCATCACATTGAAAGATTAATGATCTTATCCAACATTATGAATCTTTGTGAAATAAAGCCTACCATTGTCTACAAATGGTTCATGGAAATGTTTGTAGACTCCTCAGATTGGGTAATGGTACCCAACGTTTATGGTATGGGATTATTTAGTGATGGTGGAATTTTTGCAACCAAACCTTATATATGCGGATCAAGTTACTTTATGAAAATGATGGATTTTAAAAAAGGTGAATGGTGTAACACAATGGATGGTCTTTATTGGAGATTCATTGATCGTAATAGAAAGTTTTTTTTGAAAAATCCAAGACTATCAATGATGGTTAGAATTTTCGATAAAATGAAAATTGATAGAAAAAAAATGATTTTGTCAGCTGCAGATAAATTTATCAAACAAAACACAATCTAGTGAAAAAAGAAAATCTTCCTTCAAAATTTTGCTTTGTTTGTAAAAGACCTTTTGTTTGGCGAAAAAAATGGAGATTGAATTGGGAAAAAGTTAAGTATTGTTCAAAAAAATGTTCATCAAAAAAATAAATAATTTTTCTAGATATTTGATTTTAATCTTATTTGTAAATCTTACAAATAATGCCAATGCAGAATTTTTTGAGGATTTATCAAAAATTATTGAGAATAACGAGAAAAGGCTTAGTTACGGTATTTCTGTAACAGATTTTAATATGGATGGAAATTATGAGTTTTTGGTTACAGGTTTTGGCTTTCCTAATTTAGCTTTATCTTATCAGGATGGAAAACTAAAGGATTTAAACCAACAAAAAATTTTTTCAGATGCTTCAAAGAAAACGATTGGAGTTGCTGCATGTGATATTGACAAAGATGGCTTTGAAGAAATCTACTTTTTAAATACCGATACATATAGTGGAGTTAAAAAATATTCAGACAGATTATTGGATATAAAAGATAATAATTATTTTGATTTATTTGAATTAGAAAAAAATAAAGCAAATTTAAATTTAACAGCAGGAAGATCTGTTGTTTGTGTAGATAGAAAGGGAGATGGGGAATATGGCATTTATGTTGCAAATTATGGAGGACCAACAAGGTTTTACGAGATTGAAAATGAACTTATCAAAGATAAAGCTAAGAATTTAAATCTTGATAATATTACTGGTGGAAGAGCAGTTGTGTCCGGACATATCTTGACAGAAAGAGCAGATATCTTTGCAGCTAATGAGAGAGGAGCAAATTTTCTTTTTAAAAATAATAATGGAAAGTTTGATGATGTTGCATTTGATTATAGATTAGATGATGCAATCCAAAATGGAAGGGGTACAGCTTTATCAGACATATATTACAGAGGTAGATTAGATATTTTAAGTGGTAATTGGCTCGGATATCACAGAGTTTGGGT
>CACPQV010000030.1 GCA_902636165.1 uncultured Pelagibacteraceae bacterium | reverse complement strand
ATAGATAATATCTGTTAAATCTGAACAATGAATGGGCATAAAAATTGTTTTACCTGAGTAATAAAGTGGGAAAATAGGAAGCTTGTTGAGTAACGACATAAAATTAGTCGTAAAATTATCATCTACGGAATATACAATTGATGGTCTCAAAATTGTTGAAAGGGGAAAGTTTTTTAAAATATTAGTCTCACCACTTAATTTACTTTTTGCATAATCTGAGTCTATTGCATTATTAATTCCTAAAGCAGATAAATGTATAAATTGTTTCACATTATATTCTTTACAAAGTTTGGCAATTAAGGACGGAAAAATTGAATGAATGTTCTTAAAATTATTGCCATTTCTTTTTTCATACAAAATACCAATAAGATTTACACAAATATCGGTGTTCACCAATAGTTTTCTTATTTTTTGTTCATCAAAAATATTAGACTCTACTATGTCTAAATAGCCAGCATTAGATTGAGTTTTTATTACATAGCTTTTTTGATGAATATTTCTAGTTACAACAGTAACTCTATAGTTATTTTTTGTAAGCTTCCTAATAAGATATCTTCCAATTTGGCCACTACCGCCAAAAATTAGACAATTTTTTACTTTCATATATATATCATTAAATGAATATTAATATTAAGCTACATAAAAACGATTTACCAGATGATTTAAATTTAGGCAGCGTATTAGCAGTTGATGGAGAATTTATGGGTTTAAATGTGAAAAGAGACCCGTTGTGTTTAATTCAAATTTCTTCTGGCAAAGCGGATGCACACATCGTTCAACTAGACAGATCTACCTATAAGGCTCCAAATTTAACAAAAATTCTTTCAGATGATAAAGTTACTAAAATTTTTCATTATGGAAGGGCAGACATGGCACACATAAAACATTATCTAAAAGTTGATACAAATAACATTTTAGATACAAAAATTGCATCGAGACTTGCTAGATCTTATTCTGATAATCATTCATTAAGAGCTCTTATCAAAGAATTTATTAACGTAGATATAAGTAAACAATTTCAAAATTCTGATTTTGGAGGAGAATTAAAACCGGAACAATTAAAATATTGTGCAAACGATGTTATATATCTTCACAAAATTCATGAGGAATTAACCAAAATTTTGAATCGGGAAAATAGAATTGAACTTTACATGAATTGTTTGAAATTTTTGAAAACGAGAGTTGAGCTTGACTTAGCTTCGTTTGGAGATGATATCTGGTCGCACTAAAATGAAAAATGAAATTAATACAATTGGTCTAGGAGTTCTTAATCTGCAAATTAAAGCTCTTAAAAAACTGAGAAGTTCAATTAATCAATCTTTCGAGGAAGCTGTCAAAACAATCCAAAAATGTAAATCAAAAGTCGTGATATGTGGGGTAGGAAAAAGTGGCCTTATCGCGTCTAAAATTTCTGCAACGTTATCTTCTGTTGGCACCCCATCTTTCTCTGTTTCAGCGAGTGATTGTTCTCATGGCGATCTAGGAAGAATAACAAACAAAGATATTTTAATTCTAATTAGTTATTCAGGAAATACCGATGAATTAAAAAATATTATTAAATATGCTAAAATAAACAAAATTTTTTTGATAGGAATAGTTTCCGATAAAAACTCAATATTATATAAATCATCAAATATTAAGTTGTTGATTCCAGAAGTTATAGAGTCCGGAGATGGAATTGTACCAACTTCAAGTACAACTGCTCAGTTAGCATTAGGTGATGCTCTTTCAATTGCCTTAATGAAAAGAAAAAAATTTGGAAAACTAGATTTTAAAAAATTTCATCCATCAGGAACTCTTAGTAATAAACTTAAAACTGCAAAAGATTTAATGTTAACTAAAAACAAAATTCCATTTGTAAATGAGAATGAATTAATGAAAAAGGCATTAAAAATCTTAAATCTCAAAAAACTTGGGTTTTTAGTTGTCGTTAATAATCAAGGTCTTAACACAGGTATTTTAACTGATGGAGATCTAAAAAGATTAATGCAACGAAGAAAAAAATTAGAAAACTTTAAAATCAAATTTTTAATGACTAAAAATCCAATAATTATGGAAGAGAACACTTTAGCCACTGAAATTTTATCTCATATGAATAAAAAAAAAATCACAAATATATGTATATTTAAAAAAGGCAATAAAAGAAAAATAATTGGTGTTTTACATATTCATTCATTAATAAATAGTCTAAAATAAGAAATTAATGAAAAAATTTATTCAATTTTTTCTTTTTTTACTAATTATCGTAATAAGTATTTTTATCAATCAGACATACTTTAAAAAAGATGAAATAAAAAAAAATGTTTTAGAAATAGAGCAAAATGATTCTTTGATAGATGATAAAAATAATCTTATCAAAAATCTGAAATATGAAATAAAATTTGATAATAATACTCAATATATTATTACTGCTGAGCTAAGTGAAATCACTTATAATGAAGGAGTAGAAATAGTAAAAATGCAAAAAGTTAAAGCTAAATTTATTGATGAAAAAAAAAAAATTTTGTCAATATTTTCAAATGAAGCTATTTATAATAATTCAACCTACAATACTAGTTTTAAAGACAATATAAATATTAGTTATATGCAGAATTCAATAAATTCGAAAAATTTGGACTTAGATTTTCAAAATAATATTGTTTCAATTTATAACAACGTTATATACAAAGGCTCTGAGAGTGAAATTAAAGCTGACAATGTAAAAATTGATCTAATTTCAAAAAAAACTACTATTTCTATGGACAATTCAGGCAAAAAGGTTGAGGTTGTGGCAAAATAAATTTTATGTCAAATGTAAAAAAATTTCGAATTAAGTCGTTTAAAAAAGATAAATCTATTCTTAAACTAGAAAAAGTTTCTCTCAAATTTGGCCGTAAAATGATTTTAGAAAATCTATCTTTAAACTTGAATAGTGGACAGATACTAGGTTTATTAGGACCTAACGGAGTTGGAAAAACAACAATATTTAATATAATAACTGGGTTGGTCTCCCCTGATTTTGGTTCTATAATTATTAATTCCGAAACTGTGAATGAATATCCAATTTATCAAAGAACTCTTAAATATAAGATTGGGTTTGTGCCACAACATGGTGGATATTTTCATGATCTTACTGTCTATGAAAATTTAAAAGCAATTGCTGAAATAACAATTTCAAATATAAGTTATAGAAATGAAAAAATTGACTCTTTAATTTCTAAATTCGAATTAGACCCTATTAGAGATATTAAAGCGGATTTTTTATCAGGTGGACAGAAAAAAAAATTAGTGATTGCAACATCATTAGTTTCAGACCCAAAAATACTTCTTTTGGATGAACCTTTCGCTGCACTGGATGTAATGACCATCAAGACACTACAAGAAATTATTGTTGGGTTACAAAGTGAAAATAACATTTCTGTTATTTTGTGTGACCATCAAGCTAGAGACTTATTAGCTTGTGTCGACTCAGCTGCAATAATTCATAATGGTAAGGTAGTTGCACAGGGTACTCCTTCAAATCTTATTAGTAATATTGAAGCAAAAAATGCTTATTTTGGAGATTCGTTCAAAATAAGTTAAACCAATCCACAAATGAAAAATTATTTAAGCATTAGTAAAAAAATTAAACCATTCAAAAAATCGCTAGAGATTGAAGGTGATAAGAGTTTATCAATTAGATGGGCTTTAATGGCATCTCAAGCAACCGGTACATCTACATCAAGAAACTTACTAAGATCTGAAGATGTTCTTAACACACTTAATTGTTTAAAAAAACTTGGTATAAAAGTGGAACTAAAAAAAAAAACCTGTAAAATCAGTAGTGCTGGTTTAAATAGTTTTAATCTCAAAAAAAAAATAATTCTTAATGCTGGCAACTCTGCAACTTTGGGAAGGCTAATTATGGGTCTTCTCGTTCACTATAATAGTAATGTTAAAATTATAGGGGATAAAAGTCTTTCTAAAAGAGATTTTTTAAGAATTATAAAGCCATTAAAAAAATTTGGAGCAAAGTTTGTATCAAATAATGGAAAACTTCCTATTAAAATTACAGGTACAAAATTATCAAAACCAATTAGATATTTTGAAAATAAGGGCTCGGCGCAATGTAAAAGTGCAGTTATGCTAGCTGCTCTTAATACAAAAGGCAAAACACTAATTAAAGCAAAAAAGTCTAGAGATCATACGGAGATACTTTTTAGATATCTCAAATTACCAATTAAAATAAAAAAACAAAAAAATTATGATTTTATAGAGATTTCAGGGAAAAAAATCATAAAGCCTATAAATTATAATGTCCCTTCTGATATAAGCTCTAGTTCTTTTTTTATTGTTCTTACAGCTCTTACAAAAAAATCAGAGTTAAAAATTAAAAATGTGAATATAAATCCATCTAGAACAGGTATTTTAAAAATTCTTAATAAGATGGGTGTAAAAATAGATTTAAAAAATACCACAATATATAAAGGTGAAAAAATAGCTGACCTGATAGTTAAAGGTAAAAATTCATTTAAACCAATTAACTGTCCAACCAAACTAAATTCAGCTGCCATTGATGAATTCTTACTTATTTTTTTAATTGCGGCTAAAGCTAAAGGGATTTCTTATTTTAAAGAATTATCAGAATTGAATCAAAAAGAAAGTCCAAGACTTAAATGGGGATCAAAAATTTTAAATCATATGGGAATAAGAACTATTTTAAAAAAAGACAGTATCAAAATTTTTGGTGATCCAAATTTAGAAATTAGAAAAGAAATAAAGATTAAAAATTTTTTAAAAGATCATAGAGTTTTCATGACATCTGTAATAGCTGCTTTAGCATTTGGAGGTCGTTGGCAAATCTACGATAAAAGTTCCATTAAAACTTCTTTTCCATCATTTCTGAGTAAAATTAGAAGTCTTGGAGTAAAATTAAGCTAAAAAAAACACCAATATTCAACACTTTCAATGATGATTAAACTTGAAATTGTGTATTGATTAAAATGATAAATTTAACTAAAAGTGCGAAATTTTAATTTAAAATATATTAATGGAAATTTATAAAGATTTATCAAACCCAGCTTCTCAAGAATTCGAAAAATTACTTAACAGTCAACTTTCAAAAATCAAAATTGAAGAAGGAAAAATTATTGAGGGAAAAATAAATAAAATAACTGAAAAATTTGTTTTTTTATTTGTTGAAGGTTTGAAAAGTGAACCAGTGCTAGACATAAACGAATTGAAAACCATGGGTCTGAGCGAAAAAATTAAATTAGGTGAAACTATTTCAGTTTTATTGGAAAAAATTGAGGATAAAAATGGAGAAGTTTTAGTCTCAGCCAGTAAGGCTCAGAAAATTAAAGGTTGGGATAAATTAGTAGAGGCTTACGAAAAAAAAGAGCCTATAATGGGTAAAATTACCTCAAAGTGTAAGGGTGGATGTATTGTAGAACATATCGACACTGGATCATTGATGTTTTTACCAGGATCACAAATTAGCGATAAACCTTTAAAAGATATAAGCCATCTTATGAATGAACCGCAAAAGTTTGCTTTAATTAAACTAGATAAAGTAAGAGGTAACGCCTGTGTATCAAGAAGAGAAATAATTTCGACATTCAAAAAAGAGGATAAAGCAAAGATTATAGAAAAATATAAAGTTGGAGATATTATTAAAGGAGCAGAGGTTAAAGGGTACAGTAGCTTTGGTTGTTTTTTTAATGTTAATGGAGAACTTGATGTTTTGGTACATCTACAAGAAATATCTTACTCAAGAGTAAATCATCCTGATGAAGTTTTTAATATTGGAGAAAAACATGATCTAAAAGTAATTTCGGTAGACAAAGAAAAACTTCAAGTTGGTTGTTCTGTAAAACAACTTTCTCCAGATCCTTTTGAGCACGTTGAAAATTATTCATTAAATAAAGAGTACAAAGTTAAAGTTGTTAAGCTAATGGACTTTGGGGCTTTTTGTGAATTAGAGCCAGGCCTCACAACTTTACTACATTCAAGTGAGCTTAGTTGGACTAAAAAAAATTTATCAGCAAAAAAAATGTTTAAAGTTGGTGATGAAATAAATTGTGTAATAACCGAGATTGATAAAGAAAAAAGAAGAGTTGCTATATCACATAGATTGACTTTAGAGAACCCTTTTAAAGTTTTTGAGAAAAAATTCCCCATAGGAACTCAAGTAGAGGGAATTGTTGTAAATAAAAATGAATATTCTCTTTTTGTTAAAATTGGAGATTTAGATATAGATACATTTCTTCATTGTAACGATTTAACTTATTTAAATAATGGAGAAGAAGAATTAACGAAATATAAGAAGGGCGACAAAATAAAAGTCAAAGTTTTAGAAATTAAAACTACAGAACAAAAAATCCGAGTCGGAAAAAGACAAACTATGCCTGATCCTTTTGATTGGTTCAAAGACAAAAAATTAAATCAAACAATTACTGTCAAGATAATTTCTACAGATAATAAAGGATTAATAGTAAGACCTGAGGGCTGTGAAATGGATTTTAATATTAAAAAGTCACAAATTGCAATAAACCCTGCGGATGCTAGACC
>CACPQV010000029.1 GCA_902636165.1 uncultured Pelagibacteraceae bacterium | reverse complement strand
TATTTCTTCAAATCAATCATTATCTCAAACAGATAGTGTTCCAAAAGAAACTGAAAATTTAATTCAAGAAGCTGAGAGTAGTTTGAGAAAACATCAGGATCAAAATATTCCACAAAAAATAATTGAGACCGAGAAACCAAAAATAATCCAAGTAGTTAAAGAAGGGGATATCGATCCACTAGAAACAAGTGAATGGCTAGAGTCTTTGTCAGCAGTAATAGAAAAAGACGGAAATCAGAGGGCACATTATTTAATTAAAGAACTTATCAACAAAGCTTATATGGAAGGTGCTAATATACCTTATACGCAAAATACTCCTTATATAAACACTATACCAGTTAACGAGGAAAAAAAATCTAATGGAGATCAAAACATAGAGAGAAGAATTAGATCTTTAATTAGATGGAATGCTGCCGCAATGGTAGTTAGAGCAAATAAAAAATTCCCAGAACTTGGAGGGCATATTGGAACTTTTGCATCTGCTGCAACTCTTTACGATGTTGGTATGAATCATTTTTGGAGAGCTAAAAATAATAAATTTGGTGGAGATTTAATTTATTTTCAAGGTCATAGCGCTCCAGGTATGTACGCTAGAGCTTTTTTAGAGGGTAGACTTAACGAAAAACAATTAGATAGTTTTAGACAAGAAGTAAATCCTGGCGGTCTTTCTTCATATCCTCATCCTTGGCTAATGCCGAATTTTTGGCAATTTCCAACAGTGTCCATGGGATTAGGTCCAATGCTTGCAATTTATCAAGCAAGATTCATGAAGTACTTAATTAATAGAGGTCTAATAAAAGATGAAGGTAGAAAAGTTTGGGCATTTTTAGGTGATGGAGAAATGGATGAACCGGAATCTTTAGGAGCGATTGGTTTAGCCGCAAGAGAAAAATTAGATAACTTAATATTTGTTGTAAATTGTAATCTTCAAAGGCTAGACGGACCAGTTCGTGGAAACGGAAAGATAATTCAGGAATTAGAGGGAATTTTTAGAGGTGCAGGATGGAATGTTATAAAAGTTATTTGGGGCTCTTATTGGGATCCACTGCTTGCCAATGATAAAACAGGTCATTTAGTTAAAACGATGAATGAGACAGTCGATGGTGAGTATCAAGCAATGAAAGCAAGAGATGGTGCGTATGTAAGAGAAAAATTTTTTGGAAAATATTTAGAGACCAAAGAGTTGGTTTCTAGTCTTTCAGATAAAGATATTTGGCGTTTGAACAGAGGTGGTCATGATCCTCATAAAGTTTTTGCAGCTTATGATAAAGCATCTAAAAATATTGGAAGTCCTACAGTTGTAATTGCAAAAACTATTAAGGGTTATGGAATGGGTAAAAGTGGTGAAAGTGTAAATACAACTCACCAAACTAAGAAGTTAGATATTGACGACTTAATGTATTACAGAGATAGGTTTGATGTTCCATTAACAGATCAACAAGTTAAGAATATTGAATACTACAAGCCAGATCAGAATTCCCCTGAGATTAAATACATTAATGAGAGACGAATTCAATTGGGTGGTTTTATTCCTGAAAGAACTACTTACGCCAAACCTGTTAAAGCTCCTCCAAAAGATATTTTCGATAATATGAAAGTTTCTACAGGTGAAAAAGAAATGTCGACTACAATGGCATTGGTAAGAATGTTGACAAATCTTTTAAGAGATAAAAATGTTGCACCAAGACTGGTTCCTATCATACCTGATGAAGCTAGAACATTTGGAATGGAGGGTTTTTTTCAAAAGATAGGGATTTATGCTCATGAAGGTCAAAAATATGAGCCGGAAGATTCTGCCCAATTAAGTTCGTATAAAGAAGAAAAAAGTGGTCAAGTTTTAGAGGAAGGAATTAACGAAGCTGGAGCAATGTCATCTTGGATCGCTGCTGGAACTTCATATACAAACCATGACGTAGAAATGATCCCAATTTATCTTTTTTACTCAATGTTTGGTTTTCAGAGAATTGGTGATTTTGCTTGGGCCGGTGCTGATAGTCAGTCCAGGGGGTTTTTGATTGGAGCAACCGCTGGAAGGACAACTCTTGCCGGAGAAGGTCTACAACATCAAGATGGTCATAGCCATTTAATGGCTTCAACTATTCCTAATTGCAGATCATATGATCCAACATTTCATTACGAGCTTGCAGTCATTTTTCGAGAAGGTTTAAAAAGAATGCATGAGAAAAAAGAAAACATTTTCTATTATATTACGACCATGAATGAAAATTATCCTCATCCAGAAATGCCAAAAGATAAATCATGTGAGGATGGTATTTTAAAAGGAATGTATAAAATAAAGGACTTTAACAAGTATAAAAAAACTAAAATTCAATTTCTTGGATCTGGCACAATCTTAAGAGAAATGATAGCTGGTGCGGAAATTTTACAAAATGAGTATCAAATCGATAGTGAGATTTGGAGTGTAACGAGCTTTAATGAATTAAGAAGGGATGGTCTTGAAGTAGAGAGATATAATCTTTTAAATCCTGATAAAGAGCCTAAAAAAAGCTATGTAGAAAAATGTTTGGGTAATACTGAAGGACCAATTTTAGCAGCCTCTGATTACATGAGAATGAACTCTGATCAAATAAGGCCATACGTAAATAAAAGTTTTTATTCATTAGGAACTGATGGATTTGGACGAAGTGATACAAGGAAAGAGTTAAGAAAGTTTTTTGAAGTTGATAAGGAACATATCACAACATATGGATTGAGTATTTTAGCCAAGGAACAGCTTATTGCATCAAAATATGCAAAAGAAGCAATCAAAAAGTATAAGATTGATATTGATAAACCTATGCCAACAAAATTATAGAATGCCCAAAAAAGATCTAAAAGTTCCAAATATTGGTGAATTTAAAGATGTAGAGGTTATTGAAATTATAGTCAAAAAAGGTCAAGAGATTAAAAAAAATGATCCTTTAATAACAATTGAAAGTGATAAATCGAGTGTTGAAATACCCTCATTACATAACGGAATAGTTACAGAATTAAATTTAAATGTTGGGGATAAGATTTCTGAGGGTGACAAAATATTAGAAATTGAATTAAAAGACAATCAAGTAGAAACTCAATTAAAAACTGAAGAGATTAAAACAATTAAAAAAGAAAATACTAAAGAAAAAAAAATAGAGATAGAAAAAGAAGTTAGATCAAAAAATGTTATCGTAAAAGATTTTTCTAAAAAAACTGCAGCCTCACCAAAAGTCAGAAAATTTGCGAGAGAACTTGGTGTTGATATTAGTAAAGTTGAAGGTAGTGAAAGACTAGGAAGAGTAACTGAAAGTGATGTAAAGTCATTTGTCGCAAATAAACCTGAGAGAAATTCTGAAAAAGAATTCAAAAAAGACGAAACGATAGAACTAGAATATCCTCATTCTGAATTTGGAAAAACAGAAATAAAGGATATTCCAAGAGTGAAGAGACTTTCGTCTAAATATCTTATGAATTCTTGGACTAATATTCCCCATGTGACCAATCATGATGAAGCAGATATAACTGAATTAGAGGAGTTTAGAACATCTCTTACAGATATTTACACTGGAGAAAAAAAAAAAATTACTCCTTTAGCTTTTATCGTCAAAGCATTAACTGCATCACTTAAAAAATTTCCAAATTTTAATTCATCTATAGATGAAATTGATAAAGGAAAAATGACCCTAAAAAAGTATTACCATATTGGAATAGCAGTAGATACGAAGCATGGACTTATGGTGCCAAAACTAAGAAATGCTGATAATAAGAATATTTCATTAATTGGCAACGAACTTAAAAAATTAAGTGATCAGTGCAGGAATCTTAAAATTGATAAAAAAGAATTATTTGGTGGTTCCATGACAATAACAAGTCTAGGAGGTATTGGCGGTTCTTTTTTTACACCTATAATTAATTATCCTGAAGTTGCAATTTTAGGAGTTGGCAAATCTCAAAAAAAACAAATTTTTATTGATGGAAAATTTATTACACGAACTATGTTACCTTTATCTTTATCATATGATCACAGAATAATTGATGGAGCTGAAGCAGCTCGATTTAACAACGATTTGAAAGACAATCTTGGAAAAAATTTTGCTTACAAATTAGCTGTGTAAAAATATGTCAAAAACTCTCTCATTATTTAGTGCACTATTATGCACTTTCATTTGGGGGACTACATTTATTGCACAGGATACAGGCATGGACGACATCGGCCCATTCACTTTTAATTCAGTAAGATTTTTTGTGGGTTTTTTAGCAATTGTTCCCTTAGCATTAATGTTTGAAGCAAAAAAACTAAAAAAAGAATTTAGGTTTGATACAAAAACATTCGTTATCCTGTCCTTTTTAATCGGACTATCATTATTTTTGGGCTCAGCATTACAACAGGTTGCGTTGCTTTACACTGATGTAGCAAATGCTGCTTTTTTTACAATTTTTTATGTGCCAATGGTCCCAATAATTATTTTCATCTTTAAAAAAGATTTTTTACACTGGAGTGTATGGCCATCAGTAATTTTATGTTTAATTGGTGGATATTTATTAACAAATTTTCAAGATGCAACTGTAAGATTAGGTGATACCCTTGTGGTATTAGGAGCTTTATTTTGGAGTACTCATATTATTTTTACTGGTATGATTGTCAAAAAGTACAATCTACCATTAACCATTGGTGCAATTCAAACTCTGCTAGTTGCTCTATTCTCATTTATAATAGGTTTATTCTCTGAAGAATTTGTAATCGCTAATATATTAAATGAAATAGACTCGATTTTATATGCTGGTATTTTATCAGGTGGTTTTGCATTTGTTTTACAAATTTATGCTCAAAGAAATATAACTCCAGCACCAGCAGCAATAATTTTTTCTTTGGAGGGTGTGTTTGCAACAATTGCCGCCTGGTTTCTTTTAAATCAAATATTAGGCATTAATAATTTACTTGGTTGTTTTTTTATATTAAGTGGAGTTTTATTATCTCAATTAGTTCCATTAATAAGGAAAGCAAGTTAAATATATATTATATAAAATAAAATTAAGCCAAGAATTATCCGATAAATTATAAATACATTAAAAGAAATTTTACTTATAAATTTAAGAAAATACTTAATTGTAAAAAATGAAAACATAAAAGATAAAAAAGTAGCAATTAATAATAAATAATTAATTTCTATTGATTGTTCAAAAGCCTCTCTTAAACCTAGGAAGCTCGCTCCTGCTAATGCAGGTATAGACAGTAAAAAAGAAATTTTACTAGCGTCTGTTCTATTGAAATTCAAAAATCTTGCTGCCGTAATTGTTATTCCAGCCCTACTAACTCCTGGTATCAACGCTAATATTTGAAATAAACCAATTAATAAAATTGATTTAATATTTAAATCTGTAGAAATATTTCGATCAATTTTTCTTTGATCAGCAAAGAAAAGTATGAATCCAAAAAATAGTGTTGTTGATGCAATTACTTTTGTGTTTCTTAAAAGATGAATAAATTCGGTGGAATATAGAATATATCCAAAAAATATTAAAGGCAAAGAGCCAATAATTATTAAACTTAATAACCTATTATTATTTCTTAGATCAAATAGCTCTTTTCTAAAATAAAAAATTACTGCAATTAATGAGCCTAAATGTAAACTTATGTCTATTAATAATGAACTTGTTTCTAAATTATAAAAATTTGATACCAATATTAAATGAGCTGACGAACTTACAGGTAAAAATTCAGAAATTCCTTGAACAGCAGAAAGAATTAAAATTTCTATAAAATCTTGCAACATACATGTGTCGTAGCTTAAAAAATATTCATTTTAAACAATTCGATTTAATCATATTAGGTATGCAAAAATCAGATTAAGTAGATTTTAAGCTAAATATTATTGTAATTAGGTAATAATAACTGACCTATTTATTTCTTTTACTAATAAAAACTATGTATATTTTGCGATAAATTTATAAAAATTTATGACTGATAAAATGCTAAAATTCGTAAAAATAGGTCAACAAACCCCACCTAAAAGAGGAGTTGATAATAGGAAAGATGATTTTAATGAAATCTATGATGAATTTATCACTCAAAAAGCACAAGAGCAGTCAAGTAGATGCTCTCAATGTGGCGTTCCTTTTTGCCAAGTCCATTGTCCTTTAAGCAACAACATTCCTGATTGGCTTAAATTGACTGCTGAAGGCAGATTGAAGGAAGCTTATGAATTATCTCAAAGTACAAATAATATGCCTGAGGTTTGTGGCAGAATATGCCCTCAAGACAGACTATGTGAGGGTAATTGTGTTATTGAGCAGTCAGGTCATGGCACTGTAACAATTGGATCAGTTGAAAAATATATCACTGATAGTGCTTGGGAAAACGGATGGGTAAAGCCTATATCAATCAAACACGAAAAAGATCAAAGTGTTGGAATAATTGGTGCTGGACCCGCTGGACTGGCAGCTGCTGAACAACTTAGGAAAAATGGATATCAAATTACTGTTTATGACAGATATGATAGAGCGGGCGGTTTGTTAATTTATGGAATTCCGAATTTTAAATTAGAAAAACATGTGGTCGAGAGGAGAACAAAATTGTTGAAAGATGGTGGAATTAGATTTGAACAAAATTTTGAGGTTGGTAAGGATGCAACTTTAGAGCAATTGAGAAAAAAACATGATGCAATTTTAATTGCTACTGGAGTTTATAAACCAAGAGAAATTAATCTACCAGGTAATGATTTAGATAATATTTTTCCTGCTATGGAGTTTTTAACAGCATCAAACAAAAAGGGGTTGGGCGACAAAGTTGATTTATTCGATAAAGGTATATTAAACGCTGAGGGTAAAGATGTAGTTGTTATTGGAGGTGGAGATACCGCAATGGATTGTGTTCGAACATCTGTAAGACAAAAAGCTAAT
>CACPQV010000028.1 GCA_902636165.1 uncultured Pelagibacteraceae bacterium | reverse complement strand
CGCCCAGGTGTATACGCAGTAAAAGTAAAAAGATATGGTAAAAACAATAGTATAAAAGGAATTGCAAATTTAGGCTACAGACCTACGTTTAACGAAAAAAAGATATTGTTGGAGGTTCATTTATTTAATTTTTCTGGAAATTTATATAATAAATACTTAAGAGTAGAATTTTTAAAGTTTATAAGATCTGAAAAAAAATTCAAAAATGTAGATCAATTAAAAAAACAAATTAATATTGATCTCTTAGTTGCAAAAAAAACAAAATGAGTAAGAACCAAATTAATTTACCAAAAACAGCTTTTTCAATGAAGGCTAATTTACCAATTAGAGAGCCAGAAATATTAGAACTTTGGAAAAAAATTGATCTTTATAAAGAGTTACGGAATTCAAGAAGAGGAGAAGAAAAATTTGTTCTACACGATGGCCCTCCGTATGCAAATGGAAATATCCATATGGGTACTGCTTTAAATAAAATATTAAAGGATATCATTGTAAAGTTCCATC
Source organism: uncultured Pelagibacteraceae bacterium (assembly GCA_902636165.1). Classification (GTDB taxonomy): domain Bacteria; phylum Pseudomonadota; class Alphaproteobacteria; order Pelagibacterales; family Pelagibacteraceae; genus Pelagibacter. The sequence continues at coordinate 6,660 of CACPQV010000028.1, read as the reverse complement.
AAATGGATGGTAAAGACTCAGTTTATGTTCCAGGTTGGGATTGTCATGGTTTACCCATTGAGTGGAAAATCGAAGAACAATATAAAAAGAATAAGAAAAATAAAAACGAAGTTCCAATAGTAGAATTTAGAAAAGAATGCAGAACATTTGCGGAAAAATGGATAGAAGTCCACAAAGACCAATTTAAAAGATTAGGTGTGGTTGGCGATTGGGAAAATTACTATTCAACAATGAGTTATGATGCAGAAGCGCAAATTGTGAGGGAATTGGGTAAATTTTTAAAAGAGGGGAGCCTTTACAGAGGTTTTAAACCAGTTTTATGGTCAACAGTAGAAAAAACTGCTCTAGCTGACGCTGAAGTTGAATATCAAGATCATAAATCTGACACGATCTATGTATGCTTTTCAGTAAAAACATCCAAAATTAAGGAGCTGAAAGATTGTGACATAGTTATTTGGACGACTACTCCATGGACTATACCAGCAAATAAGGCTTTAGCTTATAATGAAAATCTGGATTATTTGATTATTCAAATTAATGATGAGGGAAATTTTAAAAGTAAAAAAATTGTTATTGCAGAAGCGTTACTTGATTCAGTTTTAAAGGATTGTAAGATTAAAAAATTTAATAAATTAAAAAAATTCAAAGGTAAAGATTTCCAAGAAGTCATCTGTAGACATCCATTTTTTAATTTAGGTTATGATTTTGATATTCCAATGCTAGAAGCTAGTTTTGTTACAATAGAACAAGGAACAGGAATCGTTCATTGTGCTCCAAGCCATGGACCTGATGATTTTAATCTTTGCTTAAATAATGGAATTAAAGCTATTGAAACGGTTGACGATGATGGAAAGTATACAAAAAATGTTTCTTTGTTTGAGGGTTTGCACATCTTTAAGGCCAATCCGGTCGTTATAGAAAAACTAAAAGATCAAAATAAACTTTTGTCTAATGGTGAATTAGTTCATTCTTACCCACATTCTTGGAGATCAAAAGCACCTTTAGTACATAGAGCAACTCCACAATGGTTTATTTCAATGGAAAGTCATAAGCTTAGAAATAAAGCTTTAAAAGCAATCGATGATACAATTTTTTATCCAACTAAGGGTAAAGATAGATTAAAATCTATGATTGAAACAAGACCTGATTGGTGTGTATCAAGACAAAGAGTATGGGGCGTACCACTTCCTATCTTTATGAATAAAAAGTCAAACGAGATATTGATAGATGATGAGGTGTTTGAAAATATAGCAAGTATTTATGAAAAAGAGGGCTCAGATTGTTGGTTTTCAGATGACCCTCAAAAATTTTTAGGAGATAAATATAAAGCACAAGATTTTGATAAACTAAGTGACATTGTAGAAGTTTGGTTTGATAGTGGATCAACACACTCTTTTGTTTTGGAGAAAAGAAAAGATCTTAAATGGCCAGCCTCAATGTATTTGGAGGGATCAGATCAACATAGAGGTTGGTTTCATTCTTCTTTATTAGAATCATGCGGAACAAGAGGCAAGGCCCCATTTGAGTCTATATTATCTCATGGTTTTGTAGTCGATGGAAAGGGGCTTAAAATGTCTAAATCACTCGGAAATGTAATTGCCCCTGAGGATATTCTAAAAAAATACGGTGCTGATATTTTAAGAATTTGGGTAGCTTCTTCAAATTATGCCGAGGACTTAAGAATTGATTACTCTATACTGGATCAGCATTCTGAGTCTTATCGTAAAATTAGAAATACATTTAGATATTTATTAGGCAATATAAACGACAAATTTGAAGATATTGATTTAGACAAAACTGAAATTGAAAAGTTACCAGAGTTAGAAAAATTTATGCTTAGTAAAATATATTCTTTGAATAAAAAATTTAATACCTGTTTTAAAAAATATGACTTTCATAATCTTTACAAAGAGTTATTAAATTTTTGCACTGTAGATTTATCAGCATTTTATTTTGATATTAGGAAAGATACTTTATATTGTGAACAATTAAATTCAGAAAAAAGAAGGTCTTGTATTATAATTTTAAATATATTGCTAAAATCTTTGCTTAGATGGTTTGCTCCTATTCTATCTTTCACAACAGAAGAAATTTATCAGTTAGTATCAAAGAAAAATAAGAGTATTCATTTAGAAAAATTTTTAAAATTCCCAGAAAATTTTAAAAATGAAATACTTGAAAAAAAATGGTCTGAATTAACTAAAATTAGGGATGTATGCAATATTAGTATTGAAGAAAAAAGAGCTAGTAAAGAAATTGGATCAAGTTTAGAAGCAGATCTAAAAATTAAACTAAACGAAAAATATAAAAAAATTGTTACAAATATAGATTTGTCAGAACTTTGTATTGTATCAAAAACTGATATTAATTTTGATAAACAATCAGACATTTTAGTTGAAACAAAAAAAGCTTTAGGTCAAAAATGTCCTGTATGTTGGAAAATTAGTATTGAACCATGCAAGAGACATTCTCTTTAATGGTAAAATATTTTAACAAAGAGTTTGCAAAAAATTTTTTAGTAATTTTAAGTATTTTTTGTATTGATAGATTAACAAAAGTTTATGTAATTTTTCTTAATGAAACAAATATGTCGTCTGAGTTATTTGTATCTAAATATTTAAATATTAATTTGATCTATAATGATGGAATAGCATTTGGTTTGTTATCATTTGATGAAAGATTATATTATAATTTACTAACTAGTATAATATGTTTGATAACATTAATTATACTGTGGATGATCTCTAAAACAAAAGGAAAAGAAAAATTTGCATTTATGATGGTTTTTGGTGGTTCTTTAGGAAATATTTTTGATAGACTATATTACTCCTCTGTACCAGATTTTATTGATATACACTTCGCAGGTTTTCATTGGTTTATTTTCAATGTTGCTGATATATTTATTACTTTAGGAGTGTTAATATTAATATATGTAGAATTATTTTCAAAAAAAAAAATATGAAAAAAAATTTTATTTTTCTGTTCTTGTTTTTGCTTTTAGCAAATTGCCAATCCGCTAAAGACGTTTTAACTTTAAAAAAAAAACCTGCATCTGATGAGTTTTTAGTTGAAAAAAAAAGCCCTCTAGTTTTACCACCTAATTATGGGGAACTTCCAGTGCCTAATGAATATATTGAAACTAATGATCAAATTCAAAATGAGGACACAAAGGTTTCTTTAAGTCAAGATGAGATTAGCATTAATAGAACTATAAAAAACTCTCCACAAACACCTCTAGAAAAATCTATTCTTCAAAAAATCAAATAATATTAATGTTAACAAAAAATATTAAATTCAGAAATTTTGGATTAAATAAATTTAACAAGAAAATAAAAAATTTTTTTGAGAAATTAATTAAAGAGGACAATGAAATATTAAACTCCCTAAAAATTACTTATAAAGACAAATACTCAAAAAAAAGAATATCAAAATTTAAAAATTTTTCTAAATTTTTAATAATTGGTATGGGTGGCTCAATATTGGGCTCTAGATCTATATTCAATTTTTTAAAAGATAAAATTAATAAGGATTTTGATTTTGTTGATGACTTAGAAGATACAAAATTAAAAAAAAAAAGAGTTAAAAAATTTAAACAATTAAATTTAATAATTTCTAAATCAGGCAGTACCTTAGAAACAGTATCAAATTTTAATAACGAGTTTGAAAATAAAAGTGAAAATATTTTTATTACAGAGAATAAAAAAAGCGATTTAACAAAAATTGCTCAAAAGCTTAAGTCAGAAATAATTCATCATAATAATTTTATTGGAGGAAGATATTCGGTTCTATCTGAAGTAGGAATGCTTCCGGCAGAACTAATGGGATTAAGAGTTGAAAAATTTAGAAAATTTAATTCTCTAATAAGAAACAAAAAATTTGTAAATTCATTGATCCAAAATGTTTCATCTACTTTAAATATGATAAGGAATAATAAACTTAATTCTATAATTTTAAACTATGATAAAAAATCTTCAGATTTATTTTTATGGTATCAGCAATTAATCGCTGAAAGTCTAGGAAAAAAAGGAAAAGGTATTCTTCCAATTGTTTCTAATATGCCAAGTGATAATCACAGTTTGATGCAATTTTATCTTGACGGAGTTAAAAATAATTTTTTTACTTTTTTTTATGTAGACGATGTAACAAAAAAAAAGATAAAACATAATGACTTACTTTTCTCTTTTTCTTCATATTTGAAAAGCAAAAAGTTTAGTGATATTAAAATGTCTCAGTTTAATGCAACTCAGAAAGTTTTTAAACGAAAAAAAATTCCATTTAGAAGTTTTATTATTAAAAACAGAACAGAGGAGTCTTTAGGGGAATTATTTGTTTTTTTTATATTAGAAACGATACTACTTGGAAAGGCCTTAAATGTTAATCCTTACGATCAACCTGCAGTAGAGCTGATAAAATCTGAGACAAAAAAATTTTTATCCAAGACTTAATTTCCAATTATTATTTTTGAAATTCCATAATTTCTCTCCTCTAAAATTTTGATTTTATTAGTAATTTTTATATGATCTTTCTTATGTCTATGAATTATTAGTATTCCATTTTTACTTAAAATTTTTTTTTCTTTAATTTTGTCTATTAAAATATTAATTTTTTCTTCTCGATATGGTGGATCTAAAAAAATTATATCAAATTTTTCCTCAATAAAGTTTTTAGAGTTCAAAAATTCAAAACAACTTTGTTCGTTTATTTTAATTTTATCTTTTACATTTAAAGACAAAATATTTTTTTTTAGAACTTTTAAAGTATTTTTATAGTTTTCTATAAACGTTACTTTTTTGGCATTTCGAGATACGCACTCAATTCCAAAAGAACCAACTCCACAAAATAAATCTAAGATATTTGAGTTTTCTACCCTACAATTAAATTTACTTGAGTGTGCAATAAGATTGAAAATTGACTCTTTTACTAGGTCACGTAAAGGTCTTGTTTCTTTATCATTAGGTTGAAAAATTTTTCTACCCTTAAAAATTCCTCCAATAATTCTCATGATCTAATGACTTTAAAACCAATATCTTTTCGAAAAAAACCTTTAGACCAATTAAGTTTTTTGATTAACTCTAAAGCTTTTATTCGACATTTTTTGAATTCATTAGATAAAATTACAAAATTTAAAACTCTTCCTCCGTTAGAGACAATCTTTGATTTTACTCTCTTTGTTCCAGCATGAAAAATAAATTCATTATTTTTGAGACTAATCTCTTCTAACCCATTTATTTCAAAGTTTTTTTGAAACTTGTCGGGATATCCATTAGAGCAAACTACAATGCAAAGGCTCTTTGTATTTTTCCATTCTAATTTAATTTTGTCTAAGTTTCTGTTTGTGCATGACTCTAATATAATAAATAAATCAGTTTCAAGCTTTGGAAGAATAGTTTGGCATTCAGGATCGCCCATTCTTACATTGTATTCAATCAAATAAGGTTCATTGTCTACAATCATAAGTCCAGCATATAAAAAACCAACATACTCTGTATTCAATTCTTTCAGTCCTTTAATTGTGGGATTGATAATTTTTTCTAATATTTTTTTATTTAGTGATTTTTCTTCAAGTCTTGAAGGTGAATAGGCACCCATACCACCTGTGTTTTTACCTTTATCACCCTCTAATACCCTTTTATGATCTTGCGCTGTTCCAAAATTTTTATAAGATTTTCCATCTGTGATAATGAAGAAACTCATTTCCTCACCAACTAAAAACTCTTCTATTAAAATTTCTTTTGCTTCTCCGAATTTACCATTAAATATCTCATTAACTGCTAAAGTTGACTGAGTATTATCCTCACATATGTACACACCTTTTCCTGAAGCTAATCCGTCTGCTTTTATCACTATAGGGTAATTACAATTTTTTAAAAATTTTTCTGCTTCATTTGCATTTTTGTAAATTCCAAATTTAGCGGTTGGAATTTTGTATTTCTCACAGATCTTTTTCGTAAAGATTTTTGAGCCTTCAAGCTGTGAAGCAATTTTGTTAGGCCCAAATACTTTAATACCATGATTTTTTAAATAATCAACAATACCACCTACAAGGGGTTTTTCTGGTCCAATTATAACAAGATCAACATTTTCTTTTTTTATAAAGTTTTTGATTTTTTCAAAATCCTCAACATCAATAATTATATTTTTTGCAATAGAACCTGTTCCTGCGTTTCCTGGGATACAAAAAATTTGGTCAACTTTGCTTGATTTTTTTAATGAAACGCAAATAGCATGTTCTCTTCCTCCACTTCCTATTACAGCAACTTTCATATATTAATATATAAACTATAAATGTTTAAAAAATTAGCAAAAATAAAATATTTACCAAATAACTTTAAAATTCTTGAAGATGGAGATCATGTTATTTGCGCTATATCAGGTAAAAAAATTGCATTAGAATCTTTAACTTATTGGAATGTGGATCTTCAAGAACCATATTATTCATATTTGGAGGCTGCAAAGAAAAGGGAAGATAAATAATAATTTATTTCCATCTGTTATGAGACCAGATCCATTGTTCAGGATTTTTTTTTATCATTTCCTCTAATAAAATGTTTAAACTTAATGTAATGCTCTCAAGGGTATCATTGCTAGAAAATTTAATTGATTTATAAAATTTTATCTTAAATCTATTTTCACCTATTCTTTCTATATAAACAGGTACTA
>CACPQV010000027.1 GCA_902636165.1 uncultured Pelagibacteraceae bacterium | reverse complement strand
TGAGCATTTGCTCCAAAAATTTTATATACGTTTTCACATTTGATTACTGGCTCAGACATAAATTCTAATTAAGTTATATGAAATTATGATAAAATTAAATCTATAATATTGTTACTTCCCCCTTAAAAATTTTTAATATAATAGACCCTCGTATCAATTCCAGTGCTTAAAAAACTTAATGCTTCACCACTGACAGTAATTGTCTCATCAACTCCAACATTATTTCCACTAACTGTAAAGCCTGCAAAACACTTATTTTTCTCCTTATCCCACTTTACAAATGTTTCATCTATTTTGTTACCATTAATTGTGTAAATTTCATGCGCCCTAAAATTTAGAAAGTTTGCACCCATAATTGCACGTTGTGGAATTAATTTTGTAGCTTTGCAAACTTGCTCATAAACTTCATCTGTTAATCTGAAGTGGTCTGTTCCATCAAAAGTTACCAATATTCCTGAAGGTAATTTAGAAATTAATTCACTCAATTTCTTTTCTTGAGCAATCCTTTCCTCTTCTAATTTCATTTTTCTAACAAGTTCATCACCACCACCAAACATTATGTTAAGAACAAAAAACGATAGTGATATTATGAGAATTATTAACACCAAACCACCAAACTGTTTTGTAGTCTCAGGTAAATATTTTACTTTATTTAAAAAATTTTCTTTTGACATTTACTCTTGTAGCTTTCCATTTTTCCATATCCCTGTTTTTTGAGTGCCATCAGACCAAGTAAAAGTTCCCTTACCGTTCATAAAACCTTTTGCCCATTCACCTTCATAAGTCGAACCATCGGGAAAAGTTAAAACACCTACGCCACTCCATTCACTATTTTTAAACTCACCTTTGTAGATGTATCCATTAGGCCAAGTTTCAACTCCTTGTCCGTTTTTCTTAGTGCCTACCCACTCACCTTCGTAGGTAGTTTTATCTGTATAAACCCACTTACCAAAACCGTTTTCACAATTTCCTTCTTTGCATCCTGTACTTCGAGCTATAGCAACTGAACTGATAAATAAACTCAAAATTATTGCTAAGAAGTAATTTTTCATAATAATATTTTACACAAAATTAGTTAAAAAAAAATTATACTTTTTTGTCATCTTTATTACATGAATAAATAGAAATATATTTTTCAGAATTTTCACTTTCCATATTTTTCGTTATTTCGTGAATTAATTCACCTGTTTTTATTGTGATAATGCCTGACTCAGAATATTTTTTTTCTTGATCAATTGATTTGAATAAAACCACATCTTTGTTTACTACTTTGACTTTAAGTTTTGATGAAACCGAAAGGAATGATGATAATCCTTTGATTAAAAGTGTTTCTGGTTTTTTTGATATAATTTTAAAACTATCTAAACCATTTTCATTTAGATCTTTAGCTAAAAAAGTTTGATAATTATATTCAGAATTTTTAATTATCTTTTTCTCTAAATCACAGACAAACTCGAGATCAATGTTTTCATCTATGCTAATATCTTTAGCTAAAGTTTGATTAAAAAATAATAAACTTATTATTAAAATAAAAAAATATTTGATCATTTTAATTTTTTTAAAAAAAAATCTCCCCCAACATAGTTGGGAGAGATTTAAAGATTTAATTACTATTTACCTTATTTAGTAAAAGCTTTCCAAACTTTCTCGTTATCTTTCAGCCACTTTTTAGCTGCGTCCTCATGAGTCATTTTATCAATGTCAACTAAAGCTGCCATTGCTCCGATTTGACTTGTTGAGAAAGAAAGTTTTTTAAACATCTTAGCTGCATCTGGATGAGTTTTTGGGAAGTCAGCGTTAACTGCTTTCTTCAAATAACCATCTGGAGAACCACATTTTCCATCTCCGCCATCTTCAGGTCTGCAACCAGCTGTGTATGGAGGAAAGTCAATAAATGTAAATCCAGCACCATCAGTAAAGTTTGGTGTCCAATTAAAAATAATTGTTCCTCTACCTTCTTTTTCAGCTGCTGCTAACTCTGCCCAAAGTGCGTCTGCGCTTCCAGCAAATTTAACCCACCAAAGATCTCCTAAACCTAAAGCGTCAACCCTTTGAGGAATTAAGTCACCGTGCCAAGTTTGTGGACCTTCCAACATTCTTCCTTTTCCATTTGGAGAGTCAGGTGTTGTGAAGTTTTTAGCACAGTCAGGATTTTTTAAAGCAGTCCAGTCTGGTAGTCCCGGGCATAAACCTTTTTCAGCAACCCAATTCGGATATCCCATATCCTCTAGAGTTCTAGCCTCATGATCACCCCAGTCAAGTAAACCACCTTTGTCTAAAGCTGTTGTAAATGATTTACCAAAAGCAGACTCCCATACCTCATGAGAGATAGTTACGTCACCAATTCTAATTGACTCGTAAACTGCTTGTGAGTCAGCATTTACGTATTTAACGTTATTACCCATGCTTTCCATTATTCCACCAATAACGTAAGCCATTACAATTTGACTTGACCAGTTATGAGTTGGGATAACGATGGGTTTTTTGCTATCTGCATTTGATAAACCAGCAAAACTTACTACTGAGATTATAACTGCAGAAATTAATGATATTATTTTTCGCATTTATTCCCCTTTCTTAATATTAAGTGACTTTAGTATGTGCTTAAGTAAAATGATAGTCAACTAGAAGATTTATATATATTATGTAATAAGATTTATAAAAATGTCGCAAACAACTTTAGATATTAAAGAGCCTGGTCTAAATGTTTTACCACCTGGAGTTGAAAGACATGTCGTCAACGCTGGTGGTCTCACAGGTTTACAAATATTTCCAGACGATGAAATAGAAATTATAAATGAAGAAGGAAATCAAATTTGTGAAATTATTTGTTTTGATAAAGACGGAAAATCTGAACTTGGAATTTTAGGCCAAAAAGAAAATTGTAAAAAAAGTTTTATTAAAGAATTACTTAAAGGAAAAGATGAAAGCTCTTTAATCACAAATCTTCAATTAAAAAAAAGAAATTTAAACATTGATAAGTCTAAATCGTCGATTTTGTTTGATGAACAAACTCCAAGTGGTGAAAAAATTAAGATAAAATCTAAAGATAAATGTTATGTTATTTTTGCAGCTCCACAAAATGATATGCTAGTATCTGAGCAGAATCCATCTAGTGATTTAACATTATTTATAAAAAGAGATAAAATAATTAATGATAAAGAATTATCAATAATTCCTGATCCTGTTTACGAGCCTAATCACGAGGAAAATATTGAAAGACAAACTGCCATTTCATTTGAAGTTAAAGAGGGAGATTTTATTCAAGTAATAAGTCCTGCTGGAAGACAATGTTCTGATTTTGTAGCTTTTGATACGAGAAAACTTGATAAGAAAATTGAAAAAGGTCTAGATTGGCAAACAACTAGAACTTTTATGGGAAATACTTTTCCAGGTCCTGGATTATTTTCAAAATTTTATGACACCGATCATGAACCATTAGTTGAAGTCATCAGAGATACGGTTGGAAAACATGATACATTTAATCTAGCTTGTACTTCAAAATATTATGAAGATGCTGGTTATTTTGGTCATGCCAATTGCTCTGATAACTTAAATAATGCAATGGCAAAATATGGAGTTCAGAAACAAAAAGGATGGCAAGCTATAAATTTATTTTTTAACACTTCAGCAACAGGTTTAAATTCAGTAATCTCAGATGAGTCGTATGCAAGACCTGGGGACTATGTAATGTTTAGAGCTCTAAAAGATTTAACTATTGGGACAACAGCTTGTCCTAGTGATATCGATGCATGTAATTCGTGGAATCCAACAGATATTTTTGTTAGAACTTATGATAAAAAAAAAGAATTTTCCAAATCTTTTGCATTTAGAATGAAAACCGACTCTGAAAAAAAACTTACTAGAAACTCTGGATTTCATGAAAAAACATCTAAGCTTACTAGAAATTTTATTGATGCTAGAGGTTTTTGGTTACCTAATGATTATACTAAGCATGGAGTCGTAGAAGAGTACAATGCTTGTCGAGAAAAAGCAGTCTTGATTGACTTATCTGCTTTAAGAAAATTTGAAATTATAGGTCCTGATGCGGAGGAATTGATGAATTACACATTAACTAGAAATATTAAAAAGCTTGCTGTCGGCCAAGTTGTTTACTCTGCAATGTGTTATGAGAATGGAATGATGTTTGATGATGGCACATTATTGAGATTGAGTGAAACTGGTTTTAGATGGATTTGTGGAGATGAATATGCTGGCGAATGGCTTAAAGAAATAGCCAAAAAGAAAAATTTTAAGGTCAATATAAAAAATTCAACAGATCAAATTAGTAATGTATCAATTCAAGGTCCAAAAAGTAGAGAGATATTAAAAAAAATGATTTTTACTCCACCAACACAGCCATCTATAGATGAGCTGGAATGGTTTAGATTTACTATTTGTAGAATTGAAAACCTTCAAGGTATTCCATTGATTGTTTCAAGAACAGGATATACCGGTGAACTCGGTTACGAAGTATGGTGTCATCCAAGTCATGCCTCTAAAGTTTGGGATAAAATTATGGAAGCTGGAAAAAATGAAGGCTTAATTCCTGCTGGATTTGCAGCTTTAGACAAACTTAGAATTGAAGCTGGTTTAATTTTATTTGGTAATGAATTTGATGGTCAACAAGATCCATTTGAAGCTGGAATAGGTTTTGCTGTTCCTTTAAAAACTAAAGAGGAAGATTTTATTGGTAAAGAGGTTTTAAAAGAAAGAAAAGCAAATCCTCAAAAAAAACTTGTGGGTTTAGAACTTATTGGAAAAGAGGCAGCTGGACATGGTGATTGCGTGCACGTTGGAAGATCTCAAGTAGGTGTGATAACTAGTGGTTGTTTATCCACGACTTTAAATAAAAATATAGCTTTATGTAGAATCGATACTCAGTACTCAAATGTAGGAACTGAAGTTGAGGTTGGCAAAATTGATGGTCATCAAAAAAGAATTACTGCAAAAGTAGTTGGGTTTCCGCATTTCGATCCGAAGAAAACAAGAGTCAGATCCTAATGCCAAAATCAGCAAAGGATTTATTGGAATTTTGGGAAGATCAGATGAAACTTTCTCATACTTCTAGTAATTATTTTTTTAGAAAATCACCTTCACATTATCATATGATGCTTTTAGTGATGCATGCGTATAAATATAAAGAAAATCTTACAGTTGAGGAATTAAAGACTAAACTATTTAAGACTTCACGTCCAAAGTCAGCTTTGATGATAAATGAGGCTTGTGAAAAAGGTTTTTTCTTTTTAGAAAAAACCTCAAATGATCAAAGAAAAAAACACATTAAACCAAGTGAAAGTTTTATTAACGAGTTCAATAGTTATATAGAGACACTAAAACATCTGAGTTTTTAATATTTATACAAGTTTTACTTATATTTTTTATATATATAAAAAACTATATATTTTAGTCGCACGAAAAATAAAGTTTGCTTATGTCATTACCGACAAAAGCAAAAGTAGTAATAATCGGTGGGGGTATCCACGGTTTAAGCACTGCTTGGAAATTATCTGAAACTTACAAAAATCCAGGAGACATTATAGTTCTTGAAAAAAAAGATACTGCTGCTGGAGCAAGTGGAATTGCATGTGGGGTAGTTAGAAATAATTATTTTCAACCAGCAATGAGAGAATTGATGGCTCATTCAGTCTCTGTTTGGGAAAGTGATCCAAAAGCATTTAAATATAATCCAGTAGGTTATTTACAAATATCACCTGAGGTGATGCATGAAGATGTTGCAAGTATTTACGAACAACAAAAAGCAATAGGATATGAGTCTGATTTTATAGAGGGTGAAAAAGATTGCATGCAATACATGAAGGGAATGTTTGATGATTGGCAAGCTCAAGGAATTACTTCAATCCTTCATGAAAAAAAAGGTGGATATGCTTTTAATAAAGACTCGATTAAAGCTTTAGAAAATAAATCTACCTCTAATGGTGTCCAAGTAATGAAAGGCGTTAAGGTTACAGGATTTAAAAGAGGAAGTAATAGTAAAGCGGTTACAGGAGTTGAAACAGATAAAGGTACAATAGATTGTGAACAAGTCGTTATCGGAGCAGGACCATGGGCTAGAGATTTCTGGAATATGTTGGAGTTACCTAAAACAGCAAACATTAAAGGCAAGGATGGTAAAATGCATGTAACTGACATGTGGACTTATTGGATGCTGCAAGAAGGCGTTATAGGTGTTGAGCCAGATTACTTAAAAACAAACGATGGAAAACAGCCACCTGTAGTTCATGTAGACTCAACTGCACCATTGTATTCTGACAAGACAAAAAAATTAATCACAGATAAAATTTGGGGAATTTATTATAAACCTGATATTGAAGGCTTAGGAGTTCAAGGTGGAACGTCACCTTATATTGTTAAAAAACATTTTGATCAGGTAAATGTTGATCCTTATGGAATTGAGTCTCCAGAGTATCAAACTACTGATGCTTTTAGTGATATGTGGTGCTCTGCTTTAGCACACTGCCAAAAAAGATTTGAAGGCAAATCTGATTTATATAGAAAAGGTCCATCAGGTGGTCTTGGGTGTATGACACCGGATTCATTTCCAATCTTTGATAGATTTTTTGAAAACGTATACATGATTGCTGATGCTAACCACGGTTATAAAATGATTGGTGTTGGTGAACTTGTAGCTAAAGAAATTCTTGGTACTGAAAGCGATTTATTAAAACCGTTTAGATTCAACCGTTACGAGAAGGGTGAGCTTCACCCTACTTCGAACAGTCCGTTTCCTTGGAGTTAAACTCTTAGCCTAGACACTAATAAATTTTTCAGTTACGCTTGAATAAAATTATAATTCATTGAGGGGAAAATGACGGATCTAGAAAAACACGTAAACCGACCTGGTAGAGACAAACAAGTTAAAAAAGTTAGAGAAAAAATTAACGAATTAGGAATTACTTATATTTATTATCAATTCATTTCTGTTACAGGAAGAGTTGTTGGTAAAGGAATACCTGCAGATCATTGGGAAAGAACAGCAGAAAAAGGTTTTCAATTAGTATACGGAGCTACAGCAAACTTATTTTTGGATCGTCATAATAATTATATAGGTTATGGACCTGAGGCAATGGAATTAGTTGGTATCCCTGATCCAGAAACTTTCTGTCAATTACCATGGGACAAAAGAGTAGGAAGAGTTTTTGTAACATGTTTCAGAAACAGAGAAGAGAGAAATAATCCTGGTGGACATTTAACTTCTGACTGTAGAGGAAATTTAAGAATTTTTATGGATGAATTCCAAAAAAAGCATGGTTTAGAATTAAGAGTTGGAACTGAGCCTGAAATGATGTGGCTGACAAAAAATGATGATGGTACTCCTACGGGAAAAGGGTTTTCAAAACCATTCTGTTACCACATAGATCAATTTGAGTCATTGAGACCAGTATTCATGAAAGTTATTGAATACGCAAAGGCTATGGGTTTAGACATGATTCAAGGAGATCACGAGGATGCTCCAGGTCAATTAGAATTAAATTGGACTTATGACAACGTACTTCGAAATGCAGACAGACTATCAACTTATAGACAAATATGTGCTCAAGTTGCTAGAGAACATAATCTAATTGCATGCTTTATGACAAAGCCATTTATGGGAGTTTCTGCAAGTGGTTGTCATACAAATATGTCTTTATGGAAAGGTGGAAAAATTAAAACAAATAAACTTGGACACAAATCTTTACCAGGAGTTGAAGAAGTTTTTGGTTATGTTGAGGGTGGAACTAATACATTTATGCCTGATACAAAAGACATGCAATTACCAGGTAAAATTGGTTTACAATCAATAGCAGGTATTATGGAACACCTTCCTGCTTTAACAGCTTTAGGATCTTCAACAGTAAATTCTTATAGAAGGTTGTGGGATCAAGGGTTTTGGGCACCAGTTTATGCTGACTGGGGTTACCAAAATAGAACCTGTGGATTAAGAGTATCAGCACCAGGAAGATTTGAATACAGATCTGTTGACTCTATGCATAATCCTTACTTGTTAGGTGCAGCATTATTAAAAGCTTGTGATCATGGAATAAGTAATAAAATGAAACCAGCTGATCCTGAGTCTAGAAATATTTATGAAGCTCAAAAAGCTGGTAAGGATGTAAAAAAACTTCCTTTAAGTT
>CACPQV010000026.1 GCA_902636165.1 uncultured Pelagibacteraceae bacterium | reverse complement strand
AATTTTCGGACTAACGATGAAGAAGCAATTTTTTTATTTATTAATAATGGTTGAGGTTTAATTACATTATAACCACATATTCCTTCAAATAAAGTTAATTGTTTAACGTTGCCTTCCCTCTTATTTCCAAACCTAAAATTATTGCTTACAAAAATAAATTTTGGTTTTATCTTTTTTCCCAATATTTTTTTGATAAAAGATATAGATTTGATTTTGGAAAATTTTAGATTAAATTTTTTTATTATCAAAAAATCTACATTTAAATCTGTAAGATTATCAATTTTTTGCTGCAAACTGGAAATTCTGAAATTATTTAAATTCTTATTAAAAAACATTTTTGGCATTGGTTCAAAAGTTAAAACGCCAATTTTTGATGAATATTTTTTTTTATATTTCTTAGCTAATGAGAATAATTTTTGATGTCCTTTGTGAATTCCATCAAAGTTACCAATTAAGATAATTGACTTTTGATGTCTTGTATCAATATTGAAACTTTTATATATTTTTGTTTTTACCATTTTAATTCTGATTGAATATAATTACAAATTGTCTCGTAAGATTTTGCTACTTTTTCAATTCCTTTTTCCTTAATCTCATCTTTATGGACTCCATTTGATATTATCAAAGAATCATAATTCAAAAGATTTGCTCCTTTAATATCTGTATTTAAATTGTCACCTATGGAGAGAATCTTTTTATTCTTATTATCAGTAGATTGATTATAAACCTCGGGATAAGGTTTTCCAAAGTAAACAACTTCTCCTCCCATCTTCTCAAAAATCATAGCAACAGAGCCTGCACAAAATTCTCTTTTACTTCCTCTATCCACGATCAGATCAGGATTAGTACAAATCATTTTTTTTTTAGTATTTCTTTCAAATAAATCTTTGTAATATCTTAAATCTTCATCATGATCATCAAATAATCCAGTGCATAAAACATATTCACATTTTTCTATGTTATCCAATTTCATTTTTTCAAAATCTTTAAATAAATCAAAATCTTTTGGGGAACCGACGTGAAAAAAAGTTTTGTTAAATAAGTTCTTTTTTAAATAAGTGAGAGCTGCCTCACCTGAAGTAAATACATGTTCTCTTATTTCTTTTTCCAGACCTAGTTTTTCTAAAAAGGATTTAACCGCATGATTGGGTCTAGGAGCGTTTGTAAGTAAAATATAATCTTTTCTTTTTTTATTAATCTCTTTTAGAGCCTTTATTGCTTCATGATGTAAAGAAATCCCATTATGAACCACTCCCCACAAGTCAACGTAAAATAGCTGATAATTGTCTGCTATAGAACTTAGACCTTCTTTATCTAAATTTTTAGTCATCGAATTTATCTATAAACCAAAAAATCCACAAATTCCTTTGTTTTTTAACTAACTAATTTTTTAACTATATCTTGAAATAGTAAGGCCAATCTCTATATGAAGTCCATATTAATAAGGAGAATTTATGAAATTTAGACCGTTACACGATAGAGTTTTAATAGAAGTTTTAGACAGCAGCGAAAAAACTGCGGGTGGAATAATTATACCTGACTCAGCACAGGAAAAGCCCCAAGAAGGTAAAGTAGTAGCAGTTGGTGGTGGTGCTAAAACTGAAGATGGTAAAACCATACCTATGGATGTAAAAGTTGGAGATAAAGTTTTATTTGGCAAATGGTCAGGTACTGAAGTCAAAATTGATGGCAAAGAATACAGCATAATGAAAGAATCAGACATTATGGGTATTTCGAGTAAATAATTTAATTTAAAGGAGAAAATAAAATGGCAAAAATAGTTAAATTTGATGCAGAAGCAAGAGCAGCAATGATCAGAGGAGTAAATATCCTTGCCGATACTGTTAAAGTAACACTAGGACCTAAAGGAAGAAATGTTGTTATGGATAAATCTTATGGCGCTCCAAGAATTACAAAAGATGGTGTTTCTGTTGCTAAAGAAATTGATCTCGAGGATAAATTTGAAAACATGGGTGCACAAATGGTTAAAGAAGTTGCTAGTAAAACAAATGATGAAGCTGGTGATGGAACAACTACAGCAACTATACTCGCACAAGCTATTGTAAAAGAAGGTGTGAAATATGTTACTGCAGGTATGAACCCTATGGATGTAAAAAGAGGAATTGACGCTGCAGTAGATGTGGTTAAACAAAATCTTGTGTCTTCAGCTAAAAAAGTTAAAGATAGTGATGAGATTGCTCAAGTTGGAACAATTTCTGCTAATGGCGATAAAGAAATTGGTACCATGATTTCCAAAGCAATGCAAAAAGTTGGTAATGAAGGTGTTATCACGGTTGAAGAAAATAAAGGAATTGAAACAGAATTAGACGTTGTTGAAGGTATGCAGTTTGACAGAGGTTATTTATCTCCATACTTTATTACGAATAGTGATAAAATGACAACTGAATTAGAAAATCCTTTTATTCTCTTACATGAAAAAAAGTTAACAAACCTACAACCAATGGTTCCTCTTTTAGAGGCAGTTGTTCAAGCTGGGAGGCCATTAATGATTATTTCTGAAGATGTTGAGGGTGAAGCATTAGCTACTTTAGTGGTAAATAAATTAAGAGGTGGTTTAAAAGTTGTAGCTGTAAAAGCTCCAGGTTTTGGGGATCGAAGAAAAGCTATGCTTGAAGACATAGCGATTCTTACTGGCGGTTCAGTTATTTCTGAGGATTTAGGAATTAAACTTGAAAATGTTAAACTTGATGATCTCGGCTCTTGTAAAAAAATTAAAGTAGACAAGGATAACAGCACTATAGTCAATGGTTCAGGTAAAAAATCAGACATAGAAGCTAGATGTTCTTCAATTAAACAACAAATTGATGAAACAACTTCAGACTACGATAAAGAAAAACTGCAAGAGAGATTAGCAAAATTAGCTGGGGGTGTTGCAGTAATTAAAGTTGGTGGTGCAACAGAGGTTGAAGTAAAAGAGAGAAAAGACAGAGTGGAAGATGCTTTAAATGCAACAAGAGCTGCTGTTGAGGAAGGTATTGTTACCGGTGGTGGTTGTGCATTGTTGTATGCTGCTCAAGATCTTGAAAAAGTTAAAGCTAAGGGTGAAGATCAAAAAGCTGGTGTTGATTTGGTAAGAAGAGCATTAGAGGCTCCTATAAGACAAATTACAAAAAATGCTGGTGTGGACGGATCGGTAGTTGTTGGCAAACTTTTGGAACAGAATAAGAAGACACATGGATATGATGCACAAAACGAAGAGTACTGTGATATGTTCGCTAAGGGTATTATTGATCCTGTAAAAGTTGTTAGAACTGCTTTACAAGACGCAGCCTCTATCTCAGGACTATTGGTAACAACTGAGGCTATGATAGCTGATAAACCTGAGGAAAAAGATGCAGCTCCTGCTGGAATGCCTGGAGGAATGGGCGGCATGGGCGGCATGGGAGGAATGGGGGGAATGGGAATGTAACCCAATCTCAAATATAAAGAATTTAAAGGCCATCTTTTGATGGCCTTTTTTTTTGGAAATATTAAAATAATTTAATGTCAAAAAGATACAGCGGGAAATCGTTCAAAGACTCAAGTCTTAATAAAAAACCAAAATTTACTCTAAAAGAAAAAAGAAGATTAAAAAGAGAAAAGGCAAAAAAAACAAAATAACGACATTTTTAGATCAAAATCCCAATATTTATTGGTTTTTTTAAAGTTTTCAAAAAAAATTTTTAAGGTATAAGAGCCAGGTTTATGAGTAAGGATATTAGAAACATCACTATAATCGCACACGTTGATCACGGAAAAACTACCTTAATTGATAATCTAATGAAGCAGAGCGGTTCATTCAGGGAAAATGAGGTTGTTGACGAAAGATTAATGGATTCAGGTGAACTTGAGAAAGAAAGAGGAATAACAATTTTAGCGAAACCTGCATCTATTAATTGGAAAGATTCAAGAGTAAATATTATTGATACACCAGGTCACCGAGATTTCGCAGCTGAAGTTGAAAGAGTTTTAAGCATGGCTGATGGCGCATTACTTTTGATTGACTCTGCTGAGGGAGTTATGCCTCAAACAAAATTTGTATTATCTAAAGCTCTTAAACAAGGTTTAAAACCAATTGTTGTAATAAATAAATTGGACAAATCAGATCAAAGAGCTAATGAAGTCTTAGATGAAACTTTTGATTTATTTGTAAGTTTAGATGCAAATGAGGATCAACTAGACTTTCCAGTTTTATATGCAAGTGGAAGATCTGGTTGGGCCGATAAAGAAATTGATGGTCCAAGGGAAAATTTAAATCCTTTATTAGATAAAATTATTGATCATGTAAAGCCTGCTGATCTTGACAAAACAAAACCCTTTGCAATGCTATCTACTCTTCTTTATGCAGACAATTTTTTAGGGAGAAGCTTAGTTGGAAGAATCGCTCAAGGAACTGCCAAAGCTAATCAATCTATCAAGGCAATAAATCTAAAAGGTGAAAAAGTGGATGAAGGAAGGCTTACAAAAATTTTTAGATATGAGGGTACAAAAAAAGTACCAATCGAAATCGGTGAAGCGGGAGATATTGTGGTTGTCGCTGGTTTAGAAAAAGCAAATGTTGCTGACACAATTTGTGATCTTGAGGTAAATGATCCTATTAAAGCTACTCCAATCGATCCACCAACAATGTCTATAACTATTACCGTAAACACATCCCCTCTTGCAGGAACTGAGGGTAAAAAGCTTACAAGTACTCAAATAAGAGACAGGTTGCTTCAAGAAGCGCAGAATAATGTTGGAATTACTTTTACAGAAAATGAAGGTAACGACTCTTTTGTTGTAAGCGGTCGAGGTGAATTAATGTTAGAAATTTTACTCACTCAAATGAGAAGAGAAGGTTTTGAAATGACAGTCAGTCCCCCAAGAGTTCTCTATAAAAAAGATGATAATGGTAACAAACTTGAGCCAATAGAAGAAATAACTATGGATCTAGATGAGGAATATTCATCAAAAATTATTGACTCTATGAATAAAAGAAAAGGCAAATTAATAGAATTAAAAGATACTGGTAAAAATAAAAAAAGGTTAATCTTTCATGCACCAACAAGAGGATTAATGGGATACACAAGCCGGTTTCTAACACTTACAAAAGGCAATGGAGTTATTAACAGAATTTTTCATGCGTATGGACCATTTGAAGGTGAAATGGAAGGTAGAAGAAATGGTGCACTTATTTCAATGGAACAAGGAAAAGCAGTTGCATTTGCAATATTTAATTTACAGGCTAGAGGAGAGATGTTTGTAACTCATAATGATCCTGTTTATCCAGGTATGATTGTGGGATTATCTCCTAAACCTGGAGATATGATTATTAATGTTATGAAGGGCAAAAAATTAACTAATATGAGAACACAGGGAACAGATGAAAATGTTGTTCTTACACCAATAAGAAAAATGTCCATCGCAGAGCAATTAAGCATGTTAAATACTGATGAAGCTTTGGAAATCACTCCAGACTCTTGTAGATTAAGAAAAGCCATTCTTGATCCGCATGAAAGAAAGAGAAGTGAAAAATCGGGCGCTGCAGCCTAATCGAAAATTTTATCAACTAAATAAAGGCCTAAGGCAACACAAGGACCAATTCCAAAAGCAAACAATAAAGTTCCCACTCCTACTGTTCCACCTAAGTACCATCCAATACTTACAACAGAAATTTCTAATAATGCTCTTACGGCAGCAACTGGTAAATTTGTTTTTTTTTGAAGTCCAATCATCAAACCATCTCTTGGTCCAGCTCCAAGATTAGATACTAGATAAATACCTCCACCAATCCCAACAGTTATTACTGAAATTATTGCCAGAATTAATTGATTTAAGTAATTAGATGGGGTTGGAACAAATTTTATGCAAAGATCAATCATCAATGCAATAATGATTGCGTTAAGTATTGTTCCCATCCCTGGTTTTTGACCAAGCGGTATCCACAAAATTAAAACTGCAACACTTATTAAAAATGTTATTGTTCCTATACTCAAATTAACATTTAAAGAAATACCTTGAGCTAAAACACTCCATGGAGAAGCACCAGTAAAAGATACAATTAATAGACCTTCTCCAAGACCAAATAACATCAAGCCAAAACATAAAAAAAAGAATGTAGAGAATTTTGGTTTAAAATTATAAGGCTTATCTGAACTCCAATTGACCCTTGGTATTTTCTTAATTTTTAAAAACATTTTAATAAGTTATTTCTATTGTTAATAAAGTCTATTAAACTAGTTGTTAAATGAAAAAAATTATAGTCATTTTATTTCTTTTTATTTATCCAACAAATTCAATCGCTCATATTGGACATTACATTAAATACAACAAATTTGAGATGGAGATTTTTCGAAATGGTGAGCTTATTGGCTATAATCATTATTTTTTCAATAGAAATGGATCAGAAACTATTGTTACTAACCAAATTAAGTTTGCAGTTAAACTTTTGGGAGCAACAGTTTTCCAAGTTGAGGGTTATAGCGAGGAAAAATATTTCAAAGATCAATTAGTTTCTTATAATTCTAAAACTATACAAAACGACAAAAAGAAATTTGTTAATTTAACATTTGACCAAAAAAATAAAAAATTTGATATCAAAGGCTCTTCATATAATGGCGAAGCCTCAGCTGATAACGTGATTGGAAATTGGTGGAATCACAAAATTTTACAAGCGAGTTCTCAAATAAGTCCTATCTCAGGAAGTATTAAGGATCAAGTTGTAACTTTTTTAGGTAAAGAAAAAATAGATCTTTATGGAAAAGTTTATGATGTTGATCATTTTACACTTAAGTCTAAAGACATGAGTATACCGAAAGATAAAAGATTAGATTTTGATATTTGGTATGATCATAAAAATTTAATGATATTAAAAGTATCCTATTCAAGAATGGGTAACTGGGAATATAAATTAAAAAATTTTAATTGATTTATTTTGAGATTTTTTTAAATAAATCGTGTGCACTTATCCATCCTGACTCTAATCTGGGTCCTACAAACCAATCGGCACAAACACCCAATTTTTTCCTGGGATCCCAAAAACTCTTAATTTTAAATGGTCTCGAATTTGAAGAGTATCGCCAACCGTGATTAAGTGAATAATAAATTTTTGTTTTTTTGATATTTGAAAGTTTAAAAAATTTATCAACCATAATTTTTGAATTTTCTTTTTTGTTATTCTTATTTTTATTAATCTTTTTATTTGCCCAGTTAAATGTACTTTGAAGAGTCCATAAATCATATTTTGATTTAAACCTTTTTTTTGAGTTTTCATTTCCTGCCCAACCAAGAATTGGATCTTCAAAAAGATAGCTACTATTTGAATTCTTGTTTTTTTTTATTGCAATCATAGTAGTAATATTTGCATCCATTTTTATTGATTTTCTTAAAAAAGAATTATTAATAAATTTCTTAGAAAGTTTTTTTAATTGTGGAAAGGGACAAGTCAAAATTAAGTTTTTAAAGGATCTTAATTTTCCATCGTCAAATAACAAATACCAGAGTTTATTTTTATAATAGATTTTTTTTAATTCACTGTGATAGTTGCAATTAATTTTCTTTAGCAAATGTTTGCTGATATCATTATTTCCATTTTTACCAATTACTTTTAAATGTTTTTTATCCTCTTTTTTTTTTGAATTAAGAAATACATGTTTGCCTCTCCATACTTTTAAAATTCTTTTTTTTATTAAATCTTTAGTAAATTTTTTAAATTCCTTGGTTTTTGGTGAAATATACTGAGTACCATGATCAAAACCTGTTTTGCCTTTTATTCTTTTAAAAGATGCACGACCCCCAGGGCCTCTTGCTTTATCGAACAAAATTACTGAGTATTTTTTATTTAGAAGATTTGCAATTGTGGATCCAGATATACCAGAGCCAATTATACAGAATTCGCTCATTTACCAGCAACAACCATTCCCTCTATTAACATGGTTGGTGAGTTAGTTGCATATTTAAACTCCAAGTCATTTGCTAAGGTGATATTTTGAAACATATCTTTAAAATTACCTGCTATGGTAATTTCATTTATTGGATATTTAAACTCACCATTTTCAACCAAAAACCCTGTTGCTCCAACTGAATAATCTCCGGTCACAATATTACTTCCATGTCCTATAGTTTCTGTAATATAGAGACTTTTTGAATTTGAATTCAGTATATCTTTAAAACTAATATTTCCATTTTCAAAATAAAGATTACTTGTTCCTCCACATCTTCCATTAGATTTAAGATTTAATTTTTTTCCATTATATGTATCAATCAGATAATGCTTCAAAATTCCATTATCTACTAGTTTAAGTGTGTCGGTCTTTACCCCTTCACTATCAAAATTTCTTGAGCCTAATCCTTTGAGTATATCAGGTTTGTCAAATACATTAATTTTATCTGAGAATATTTTTTGATTAACTTTATTTTTTAAAAAAGAAGTCCCTCTTGATATTGCTGATGAAGAAATAGCGCTTGCAAAAGTACTTAATATACCCTTAGCTATTCTTTTATCAAAAATTATAGCAATTTTCTCACTCCCAATTTTTTTTGGACTTAATTTTCTAATAGTTTGATTAGCAGCAAGTTTGCCTAATTCATCTGCATCTTCTATATCTTTAAGAAAACATTTACTAGAGTATTCGTAATCTCTTTCCATGCTTTTTTCATCTTTTGCAACTATTACACTTGATGTTGTAAATGAAGATGTTTTGTAACCATCACAAAAACCTTCACTGTTAGCTAAAACAAAATTAGATTTATTTTGAGTAAAACTA
>CACPQV010000025.1 GCA_902636165.1 uncultured Pelagibacteraceae bacterium | reverse complement strand
AAAAAAAAATGGGAAGAAAGATTATCAAAAGATAATAACCCACGAAAAAAATCTTTTGAGTTAATGAAAAATAACAATCCATTAGTTATTCCAAGAAATCATAAGGTTGAAGAGGCTTTAGAGGCTGCAGAGCACAATGATATGATGCCATTAAATAATCTATTAAAAATTCTTACTAAGCCTTATATAAAACAAAATGAAACGATTAACTTTCAATCCCCTTCTATATCAGGTGAAAAGTATCAAACATTTTGTGGAACTTAATTATTTAAAGAACGTAAGGTTCTGTCCTTGCTTTATTGCCTAAAACTCTCTCTACAGCCATATTTGAAATATCTATAGATTGATAAGCTCCTGTTGTAATTAATTCAGTTAAAGCTCTTCCTATTCCAGGCGCTTGCATTAATCCTCTACCAGTAAAACCTGTCGCTAAATAAACATTTTCAAATTTAGGGTGTTTTCCGACTACTGCATTATTATCAAGTCTATTACAATCATAATAACCAGCCCATCCACCTGTTAATTTTAGTTCTTCCATAGCTGGAATTCTTTTTGCAAGAGCTGGCCAAACAAGTTCTTCAAAATCATTCCACGCTGGTTCTAAATCTTCTGCATCAAATACAGATTTTGGTGACCCCGCCAAGTACTCTTTTCCTTCTGGTCTCCAATACACCCCTGTTGTTAAATCTCCAGTTAATGGCATTTCAGGTATATGTTTTGGACATTTAACTCTAAACACCGTATGTTTTTGTGGTTCTACAGGAATATCCTCTAATAATTCCTTAGTCCAACAACCTGCAGCAGAAATAATTGTTTTAGCTTTAATATCAGATAGAGATTTAACCTCTCCTTTGATGAATTCAGCACCAAGCTCTATTGCCTTACTTTTGAGTGCTCCATGAAACATAAATGGATCAATCCATCCCTCACTTTTATTGTCAGTAAATGTTGCTGTTTCAATTCCTTCACTATTAATATATGGAAAAAAGTTCTTTAATTCTGATCCTTTTATATTTTTAGTACCTGCTTCACAGGCTCTATGATTTTCTAAAGCTTTATATTGCTCTTCGGCATGCTCAGGTCCAAACATTAATAAATAACCATTTGTCACCATACTTGCAGTTGGTTTTGGATTTTTTTCTGTTTTTAACAATTCTGGTATTTGAAAGATGAATTCTTTCGCAAATTTACCAAGTAAAATGTTTTCTGTTTGAAAAAATTGTCTTCTAAAACCACCAAGAGATAATGGAAATGAAGCTGTTTTATAAGTGGGGTCTCTTTCTATTACTTTAACTTTTCTGCCCTCTTTAGACAAAAAATAGGCTGTTGCTGTACCTATTATACCACCGCCTACAATTACAACATCATCCATATTAGTTTAAAATATATAAATTCAAGTTAAGAAATAATGCATAGCAACTCCAAAGTAAATAGGGAATCATTAAGAAAGAACTAACATTATTGACACGTTTAAATTTAAATATGAGAATTATTATTAAAATTATAAGAATCACTAAAATTAATAATGCAAGTAAAATTTGATGTAAGCCAAAAAAAATAATGCTCCACATTGAGTTAAAAACTATATGAATAAAATAGATATAAATTACATTTATGTCTCTATTTTTACTATGCCAATACAACCAAATAGCTAATGTCATCATTAAGTATAAAACAGTCCAAACAGGTGCGAAAACCCAATCTGGTGGATTATAGTTGGATTTAATAAGCTCGGAATACCACGGTTCTTTAAAACTAATTGTCGCCATTCCTCCTATAAATGATGCAGAATACGTTATTATGAAAAACAAAATAAATGATATGAATTTATTTTTTAACATTTAAGTATTATACATCAGTATAGAATGAATAAAAAAACTATTTGGATAACAGGTGGAAGCACAGGAATTGGTAAAGCATTAGCTATCAAATTTGCTAGTCAAGGTTGGAATGTGGCAGTTTCAGCTAGAAGAGAAAATCTCCTAAAAGATATCTCAAATAATAATGAAAATATTTATGGGTTTCCATTAGATGTTACTGATAAGCCAAAATGTAAAGAAGTTTTTGATCAAATTAAAGATAAGTTTGGGAGCATTGATATCTGTTTTTTTTCAACAGGAACTTGGAATCCAAAAAAAGAAAAAGATATTGACGTAGAACAAATAGAAGATGTTTTTAAAGTAAATTTTTTTGGAACATTAAATAGTATTAAAGCTGTTGAGGAGTATTTTAAAAACAAAAAAGATGGAATAATCACTATTGTCTCCTCTATAGCTGGTTATAGGGGATTACCAAATTCAACTGGCTATGGTCCATCAAAATCAGCTTTAAATAATTTGGCAGAAAGTTTATATTTCGATTTTAAAAGGTTTAATGTGCGTGTTTGCTTAGTGTCACCAGGATTTATAAAAACACCAATGACAGATAAAAATGATTTTAAAATGCCTTTTTTAAAAACTACTAAATATGCAGCTGAAAAAATTTATGACGGACTAATAAATAAAAATTCTTTCGAAATTCATTTTCCAAAATCTCTTACTCTTATTCTTAAATTTTTAAGTTTTTTACCTAATAAAATTTATTTTGGATTAGTTGGAAAAATGACTAAATATCAAAAAAAAAATTAATCTTTTACGAATACAACTGTCAGTTCAGCAACTTTAAAACCAAATTTAGTCATAGTTGCTCTATTAATTGCTACACGCTCATCTTGTTTAAATATCCAATCATCAAAAGTAATTTTCATTTCTTTTCCTTTAACAGGTACTAAAAGAACATATTCAAATTTAAACGCTGGTCCATATGAATATCCTTTAGCCTTTCCCACTACATCTCCAGCTGTTCCTTCGTAATTATTTTCATCAATTTTACTTATTTGCCATTGTCTATTTTGAACTTCACCGTCATCCCAGTTGAATTTTTCATCAAGAATTAATTGTTTACCATCCCACTTTCCATTTAAATCAGCAGAAAATTGTCTTGTAACTTTTCCAGACCTGTTTTGAAGAACACCCCAAGCTTTAACATTGCCTGATAAATATTCCTCAATAATTAATCTTGGTTTTTTATCTTTAAAATCCTCAGGTTTCATAGCACTATTATTAGAACAGTTTGTAATTAAGAATATAGGAATTATCAATAAAATTGATTTGATTATTTTGTTGTATCTCATTTAACTTCTTTTATTTATTTTGTATTGAAAATTGAATTAGATCAATATTTTTAGATTTAAATCCAGCCTCACAATAAGATAGATAAAATTCCCACATTCTTTTAAAAGTCAAATCAAATCCTTGTTTTTTGATTAAATCCCATTTTCTATTAAATTCATTTTTCCAAATAGCTAATGTATTTGCATAATGATCGGCGTAAGAGTCGTAAGACTTAATTGTTAAGCCATTGTCTGAAACATATTTATTCAAACTGCTTTTACTTGGAAGAAATCCACCTGGAAAAATATATTTCTGAATAAAATCTTGTTTAGTTTTATATCTATCAAATAAATTATCATCGATCGTAATTGCTTGAATGGCTGCCCTTCCATCTGTAGAAAGGTTTTTCTTAATAGTTTTAAAATAACTTTCCAAATAATTTTGCCCTACTGCCTCAATCATTTCTATGGACGCTATTGAATTATATCTATTCTTTAAATCTCTATAATCTTTTATTTCAATATTTACTTTTTCATTCAAACCACAATTATGAATTCTCTGTTTTGCATATTCAAATTGTTTTTTTGAAATTGTAATACAATCAAGTTTCACATCATATTTTTTACCTAAATATTCTGCAAAACCGCCCCAACCACATCCAATTTCTAAAACTCTATCTCCGTTACTTGGTTTGATTAAATCTATCATTTTTTGATATTTATTATTTTGTGCATCTGAAAGATCTTTAGTGGTCTCACTAAAAATTCCACTTGAATAAGTTAAAGTATCATCGAGCCATAATGAAAAAAAATCATTTCCCAGATCGTAATGTTTTGCAATATTTTCTTTGCTTCTATTTTTTGTATTTTTTATAAACATATTCTTAAAAAAATTAACAATAGGGAAATCAAGTAAACCAGAAAACTTATAGATAATTTTGATATTTCTAGCAGTTATTTCAATTAAATTAGACAAATTATCAGTTTCAAATTCTCTTCTCATGTAAGATTCAGCAAACCCAATACTGCCACTTTTTATAAGGTTAAAAGAAAAATTTGGGTTTTTTATTTTCAATTTAGCTTTTAAATCATCTTGAGGGTTTCCAAATCTAAAAACTTTACCTTGATAGTTAGTAATTTCTAAATACCCAATATTAATATTGGATAGTAAGCTAAAAACTATTTTGTCTGAAAATTTATTTAAGGCCATTAATTTTCAAAAGATATATTGTTTTTTATTTTTAATTTTTTACGAACAAACTTTATTCCTTTAGTCCATAATTTAAACGCTTCAAAATGTATCGCTGTAATAATCTTAAAGGTCATTAATGGGTGTTTTAAATAAGATTTGATTAACTCTGAAGTTGTAAAATCTGTTCTTTTACCGTCTTGAGAAGCATACAATATTTTTTCATCTAATTGGTATTGATCAATAATTACTGAAATTTTATCTGCAGGTTTTAGAGTTCTAAAAAAATAATTACAATTCATTTCAATAAATGGAGAAACATGAAATTTTTTCTGACAATTATGTTGTATCATATTATTATTGCTTACTTTGAAAACATAAGTGTGTTGCTCTCCAAAAGTATTTTTTACTTCATAAAGTATAGATATTAATTTGTTGTGATCGTTGTATACGTAAAAAACACTCAGAGGATTAAAAACATATCCAAATATTCTTGGGTAACACAAGAGTTTAATTGTTATATTTTCACAATTAATGTTATTTTGTTTAAGATTTTTTTTTACCCAATTAATTAAAGATGACCCATCTCTTTCACCGTGGTCTTTGTCAAAAAAACTGACTAAATTAAATTTATTATACGAGAAGAGATTGATTGTTTTATCCAATTTTTCTAATTCGGAAAGATCAATTAAAAGTGAAAATACTTTATATTTAAAGAAATGTATTTTTGGTATAAATCTTTTATGAATAACAGTTCCGTTATAAATACAACTAGTCATTAAGGTTTTTAAGCATATCAATAGATGATTTTATTCCATCTTCATGAAAACCGTAACCAAAATAACTACCACAAAAAAGCATATTTCTTTTATTTTGTAAATTTATAAGCTGGTTTTGAAAATTTAATGCCGATTGATCAAAATAAGGATGTGTAAATTTTACTTTTTTTAAAACTTTTTTCTCATCGATTGCAAAATAAGGATTTAAAGTAAGAAAAATATTTTCTTCACATTTAAGATTTTGTAATAAGTTTAACCAATAGGTAATTGAATTTTTTTCTATTTCATTTTTTTTAATTGAAGAATTCCATGAGCACCAGGCTTTTTTATTTTTTGGCATAACTTGTTCATCTGTATGAATATATGCAGTGTTCTCTTTGTACTTATAATTTGAAAGGATAGTTTTTTCCTGATCAGTTGGATTATCAATTATTGATAAAGCTTCATCAGCATGTGTTGCAATTACAACTTTATCATAACCAAAATATTCACTTTCTCCACCATAATATAAATCTATACCTGTTGTTTTTGTTTTAATTTTTTTGATTGGATAATTCTTAAAGTGTTCACCACTGATTTTTGATACAATATTCTGAACATAGGATTTACTACGATTTGAGACTGTGTACCACTGAGGTCTATTTTTAAATTTAAACAAACCATGATTTTGGAAAAACTTTAAGAAAAATCTTAATGGCATTTGACCAGCAGCACTTGGTGGCATTGACCATATAGCTGAGACCATCGGTATCAAATGATAGTTGATAAACTCTTTTGAAAGATTTTCCTTACTCAAATAATCACCAAGTGTAGTCTCTTGATCAATTTTTTTTATGTTATCACATTTTTTGTAAAACTGAATTATATCATAAAACATTTTGAGGAATCTAAAATTAAACAGATTACTCTTATTCGAAAAAATTCCATTTAATCCTCTGCCGCAATATTCAAACGAAGATTTTTCAACTGACACAGAAAAAGACATATCGCTTTTTTCAATTGCAATATTATTCTCCTCAAAAAAATTTATTAAATGAGGGTAAGTTGCATAGTTGAATACAATAAAACCTATATCAACTGGAACTTTTTTTGTGCCAAAAGATAAATCAATAGTATGAGAGTGACCACCGAAACGATCTTCCTTTTCGAAAAGATCTACATGGTGTTTTTTTGATAAGTAATATGCAGCACTTAATCCTGATATGCCTGAGCCAACAACAGCAATCTTCATTTATTTTTAAGCTGCATCTTCTTTAAATTCATCTATGCTTGGACAAGTACAGAATATATTCTTGTCACCATAAACATTATCCACTCTTGCAACTGGAGGCCAAAATTTATTTGATCTTAAGAATTTTGCTGGATAAGCAGCTTCTGCTCTTGAGTATTTATGTGTCCAATCATCAGAAGCTAATTCACTGTCTGTGTGAGGAGCATTTTTTATTGGATTGTCTATTTTATCAAATTCACCTGATTTAATTTTTTCAATTTCTTCTTTAATCTTAATTAAAGTGTCACAAAATCTATTAAGTTCTGACAAACCTTCACTTTCGGTTGGCTCTATCATCATTGTACCAGCTACAGGCCATGACATAGTTGGTGCATGAAATCCATAATCTATTAATCTTTTTGCAATATCTTCTTCGGTTACTCCTGTCTCTGATTTAATATTTCTAATATCAATAATACATTCATGAGCAACATTTCCATTTGATCCTTTATATAAAATTGGGAAATGATCTTTTAGTCTGTGAGCAATATAATTTGCATTTAATATTGCCACTTCAGTAGCAAGTTTTAATCCAGCTGATCCCATCATTTTAATATACATCCAAGAGATTGATAGAATACTTGAACTACCCCAAGGAGCTGCCGACACTGCTCCAATACCAGATGTTGGTCCACAATCTTTAATCACTGGATGATTAGGCAAATAAACTTGCAAATGTCTTTTACAAGCGATTGGTCCCATACCGGGTCCTCCCCCACCGTGTGGGATACAAAATGTTTTATGCAAATTAATATGACAAACATCTGGGCCAAAATTTCCAGGCTTTGCAACACCAACTAGGGCATTTAAATTTGCTCCATCCATGTAAACCTGACCTCCATGTTTATGAACTAATTCACAGATATCAGTTATTTTTTCTTCAAATACACCATGGGTAGATGGATAAGTTACCATTAGCGCCCCAAGATTTTCCGAATTTTGTTCAACTTTTTTCTTTAAATCATCAAAATCAACATTTCCTTCTTTATCACAATTAACAACTACCACCTTCATTCCAACCATTTGTGCACTTGCTGGGTTAGTGCCATGTGCTGAACTTGGAATTAAACATATATTTCGATTAGCCTCACCTCTATCTAAATGATACTTTCTGATAACCATTAAACCCGCATACTCACCCTGAGCTCCTGCATTAGGTTGCAAAGAAACACCTGAAAAACCAGTTATTGAACGCAACCAATTTTTTAGATCAGTAAATAAATCTCTAAAACCTTCCATTTGTTCAACTGGAACAAACGGATGCGGCTCTGCAAATTCTTTCCATGATATTGGGATCATTTCGGCAGCAGCGTTTAACTTCATTGTGCATGAGCCGAGTGCAATCATAGTTCTATTCAATGCTATATCTTTATCTTCTAATCTTTTTAAATATCTAAGCATTTCAGTTTCAGAATGATATGAGTTGAAAACTGGATGTTCCAAATATTTTGAAGTTCTTAATAAGTTTTTTGGAAGATTAGGTAAACTTACTGATGGATCTTCTTTTTTGACTGATTCTGCTGCATTAAAAATTTTTAACAGTTGATTTACTCTATATACATTTTTTCTTTCATCAAATGAAACAGCAAGCATTTCAGAATTTACTTTTCGAATATTAACTTTCTGGTTTAGAGCATTCTTATAAATTTGATCAGTCTTTTCTTTAGTAATAATAGTAACTGTATCAAAAAAATTATTCGAATAAAGCTCGTATCCTGATTGTTTTATTTTATCAGCAAAACTTTTTGCCAATTGAGACACTCTTTCTGAAATATTTTTAATTCCATCCGGGCCATGATAAATAGCATATGCTGCTGACACAATTGCTAATAAAGCTTGGGCAGTACAAATATTACTTGTCGCCTTATCTCTTCTGATATGTTGCTCTCTAGTTTGTAATGATAATCTATATGCCTTATTACCATGTCTATCAACTGATACACCAACAATCCTTCCTGGCATTGATCTTTTAAACTCATCTTTCGTAGCAAAAAAAGCTGCGTGTGGACCTCCGTATCCCATTGGAATACCAAATCTTTGAGAGCTTCCAACTGCAATGTCGGCACCAAGTTCTCTCGGCGTTTTTAATTTTGCTAAGGATAACAGGTCACAAGCTAATACAGCCTTACCGTTTTTTTTGTGAATTTTGCTAATTGCTTCACTTGGGTCTTTAATGTCTCCTAAAGTTCCAGGATATTGTAAAATTCCACAAACTAGATCCTCTTTTAACTGGTCTAAAACTTCATCTTCTTTTCCGACTAAAACCTTTAAACCCATTGGTTCAGCTCTTGTCTGAATTACATTTATTGTTTGAGGATGACAATCTTCAGAAACAAAAACTAAATTACTATCTTTTTTATTCAATCTATGACTTAGACCCATGGCCTCTGCTGCTGCTGTGCCTTCATCTAATAAAGAAGCATTGGCAATATCCATTCCCGTAAAGTCGACAATCATTTGTTGAAAGTTCAATAGCATCTCGAGTCTTCCTTGAGCTACCTCAGGCTGGTAAGGTGTATATGAAGTATACCAACCTGGATTTTCTAGTATATTTCTCAAAATTACGTAGGGTGTATATGTTCCATAATAACCCATACCAATAAAATTTGAGTAAACTTGATTTTTTTTTGAAATTGCTCGTAATTTTCTTAACGCCTCGTACTC
>CACPQV010000024.1 GCA_902636165.1 uncultured Pelagibacteraceae bacterium | reverse complement strand
AGAAAAAGTAATTTAAGGTTTACTTATGCTAAAGACACAAGTGTTAACACTCTATCCAGAAATTTTCCCTGGTCTCTTGGGCAAAGGATTATATGGAAAAGCGATGGCTAAAAAGTTATGGAGTCTTGATGTAATAAATATAAGGGATGCTGCAGCAGATAAACATAAAACCGTTGATGATACTCCATATGGTGGGGGATCAGGCATGTTGTTAAAACCGGATATATTGGCAAAATCAATTGATAAAAATATAAATAAGGGAGATAGAATTTTTTATCTCTCACCTAAAGGAAAAAAGTTTGATCAAAAACTCGCCAAAGTTTTATCAAAAGAAAAATCATTTTCTTTAATTTGTGGACATTTTGAAGGTGTTGATGAAAGAGTATTATCCACAAGAAATATTGAGGAGATAAGTATAGGAGATTATGTTCTTTCTGGCGGGGAAACAGCTGCTATTGTAGTTCTTGATAGTGTGATAAGACTTTTACCTGGGGTTTTAGGTAATAATAAATCTTCTCTTGAGGAAACTTTTGAAAATGGTCTTTTAGAGTATCCACAATATACAAAACCTCAAATTTGGGAGAAAAAATCAGTGCCAGATGTCTTATTATCAGGTGATCATGCTAAAATTAAAGACTGGCGTTTATCTCAATCTGAGGCTATAACACGCGACCGAAGACCAGATTTATGGCAAAAATATAAGAAGAGCTAAATTGTTAAATATTAAAATGAAAACGATAGAAGAAATAAATCAGCATAATATAAAAAAAATTCTTTCCGAAAAAAAAATACCTGATTTCTTTCCAGGTGATGTAGTTAAAGTGGGTGTTCGAATTACTGAAGGAAAAAAAGAAAGAATTCAATATTTTGAAGGTGTATGTATTGCTAAAAAAAATAGAGATTTAAATTCTTCTTTTACAGTAAGAAAAATTTCTTTTGGTGAGGGAGTTGAAAGAACATTTCCTTTATTTGGAACTGTAATAGATTCAATTAAGATCATTCGTTCTGGTAAAGTAAGAAGAGCAAAACTTTATTACTTAAGGGATAGAACTGGTAAATCTGCAAGAATTGCTGAGAAAATAAGAAAAAAAATTGGTATTGATATTGATGTTAAGCCAGAGACAGTAACAGAAGAAAATCTAGCTCCATCTACGAAAGAAAATGTAACTGAAATAAAAAAAGACGTTTCTGAATTGGATCAGCCAAAAAAAGAGGAAATCTTAAAAAAAGAAATTAAAAAAAATGCCCCTGAGGCAGAAAATAAAACTGAAAAAAAACTTGAAAATATTCAAGAAAAAAAATAATTTTTTTCTAAATGCCTAATACTCTTTACGATAAAATTTGGAATGATCACTTAGTCCACCAACAAGATGATGGAACAGCTTTATTATTTGTTGATAGACATTTAGTCCATGAGGTAACAAGTCCCCAGGCTTTTGAAGGATTAAGAAATTCTAAAAGAAAAGTAAGACATCCAGGCTTAACATTAGCTGTCGCCGATCACAACGTGCCAACTACTGATAGATCAAAAGGTATTACTGACCTTGAGTCTAAAGTTCAAGTTGATACTCTAGAGGCTAACTGCGATGAATTTGGTATTAAACTTTTTGGCATGAAAGATAAGAGACAGGGAATAGTTCATGTTACTGGTCCAGAACAAGGCTTTACACAACCAGGTACTGTAATAGTATGTGGAGATAGTCATACAGCAACTCATGGTGCATTCGGTGCATTAGCTTTTGGAATAGGAACTTCAGAAGTAGAGCATGTTTTGGCGACACAGACTTTAGTTCAAAAAAAAGCAAAGAATTTCAGAATAAATGTGGATGGTAAATTACCAATTGGAGTTACATCTAAAGATGTTATTCTTCAAATAATTGGAAAAATTGGAACTGCTGGTGGCACTGGATGTGTAATAGAGTACGCAGGAAATTTAATAAAATCTCTTAGTGTTGAACAGAGAATGACAATTTGCAATATGACTATTGAAGGTGGTGCTAGGGCAGGTTTGATAGCACCTGATGAAAAAATTTTTAAATATCTTGACGGAAAACCAATGTCACCTAAAGGTGATAATTGGGATAAAGCTTTGGAAAATTGGAGAACTTTAAACTCAGATAATGGAGCCAATTTCGATAAAGAAGTTAATTTAAAAGCTGAGGAAATATTACCAATGATTACTTGGGGAACTTCTCCTCAAGATGTGATTACAATCGATGGCAAGGTTCCTAATCCTCAAAATGAAAAAGATGAGGACAAAAAGAATTCGATTGAAAGAGCATTAAATTATATGGGTTTAAAACCAAATATGGCAGCAAAAGATATCAAAATAGATAAAGTTTTTATTGGAAGCTGCACAAATGGAAGAATTGAAGATTTGAGGGAGGCTGCAAAAATCTTAAAAGATAAAAAGATTGCCAACCATGTTCATGCAATGGTTGTTCCTGGATCTGGTTTGGTTAAAGAGCAAGCAGAACAAGAGGGATTAGATAAAATTTTTGTCAATTCTGGTTTTGAATGGAGAGAACCAGGTTGCTCAATGTGTCTTGCTATGAATGCAGATAAATTAAAACCTGAGGAGAGATGTGCATCTACATCAAATAGAAATTTTGAAGGAAGACAAGGAAGAGGCGGAAGGACCCATCTAGTTAGTCCAGGAATGGCAGCTGCAGCAGCAATATCAGGAAACCTAGATGATGTAAGAAAGTATCAAAGCTAAATGCAAAAATTTAGTACATTAAAGAGTATACCTGCATATTTGCCTATAGTTAATATCGATACTGATATGATAATTCCCAAACAATTTCTTAAAACAATTAAGAGGACAGGTTTAGGAAAAAATTTATTTTTTGAGATGAGATACGATAATGATGGAAAAAAAATTGATGAATTTATTTTAAATAAAAGTCCTTTTAAAGACTCAAAAATTTTAATAGCAGGAAAAAATTTTGGTTGTGGTTCTTCCAGAGAACACGCTCCATGGGCTTTATTAGATTTTGGTATTACATGCGTAATAAGTTCAAGCTTTGCTGATATTTTTCATAATAATTGTTTTAAAAACGGTATTTTACCAATTGTGTTGTCTGATGAAAAAATTAAAGAACTATCAGAATATTCAACTCGAAAAGAAGAAATTTCTGTAGATCTTAAACAAGAAAAAATAGTTTATGGAAATAGTGAAATTAAATTCAAAGTTGACCCATTTAAAAAGAAATGTCTTTTAGAAGGATTAGACGATATAGCTCTATCATTAGGTAAGTCCGATAAGATAGAAAATTTTGAAAAAGATCTCAAAAATAATAAACCATGGATTTTTAATGATTAAGGTAAAAAAGAGAAAAATATTATTACTACCAGGAGATGGGATAGGTCCTGAAGTAATTGCAGAGGTAAGAAAAATTATAAATTGGTTTAATGATAAAAGGTCTTTAGACTTTGAGATTGATGAGGATTTGGCTGGTGGATGTTCATACGATAAACACGGAACTCCAATAACAGATGAAGTTTTTTATAAGGCTTTAGAAAGTGCTGTAATTATGTTAGGTGCTGTTGGGGGTCCGAAATGGGATGGCGTAGAGTTTTCTAAGAAACCTGAAAGAGCACTTTTAAAATTGAGAAAAGAGTTAAAACTTTTTGCAAATTTAAGACCAGCAATATGTTTTAAACAATTAGTTGATGCTTCAACTTTAAAATCAGAAATTGTTTCAGGATTAGACATTATGATTGTAAGGGAATTGACAGGTGGAATTTATTTTGGTGAGCCTAGAGGAATTAAACCAATTGAAAATGGTGAGAGAAAAGGAATAAATACTCATACATATACAAGTAATGAGATAATAAGAGTGGCTAGAGTTGCTTTTGATTTAGCCAAAAAAAGATCTAATAAAGTAACTTCTTGCGAAAAATCAAATGTTATGGAAGCTGGACAACTTTGGAAAGAGGAAGTTCAGGCACTTCACGATAAGGAGTACAAAGATGTAGAGTTAAGTCATATGCTTGCAGACAATTGTGCAATGCAGTTGTTAAGAAATCCAAAACAATTTGATGTAATAGTCACTGACAATCTTTTTGGAGACATGTTGTCTGATCAGGCTTCAATGTTAACTGGATCACTTGGTCTTTTACCTTCTGCATCATTAGGAGCTAAAAACAAAGATGGAGAAATGAGAGCAATGTATGAGCCTATTCATGGGTCAGCACCAGATATAGCAGGCAAAGGTATTGCTAATCCTATTGCCACAATTCTAAGTTTTGCAATGGCATTAAAATATTCCCTGGATCTTGATAAAGAAGCTGAAGCTTTAGAAAAGGCTGTTCAAAGTGTACTAAATGAGGGTTTAAGAACAAAAGATATTTTATCTAAGGGGATGAAAGAGATTTCAACATCAGAAATGGGCGATGCGATAATTTCAAAATTGCAATAATTAATTAATTATCTTAAACTAACATATGCCAAGCTATACTGCACCAGTTGAAGACATGATGTTTCTCTTTGATAAATTGAGAAATAATCAAAAATATAATGAGTTGGAAAAATATAAAGAAGTTACATCAGATCTAGTAAAAGATATTTTACAAGAGGCTGCAAAAATAAATCAAAATCTTATTTTACCATTAGCTAAAGTTGGTGATGAAAATCCAGCTATTCTAGAAAATGGTGTAGTTAGAACTCCACCAGGTTATAAAGAAGCTTACAAAAAATATATCGAAGATGGATGGACATCTTTATCTTGTGATCCAAAATATGGAGGTCAAGGTATGCCAAAAACAGTAAGTGCATTTTTTGATGAAATGTTGTCTTCAGCTAGCTTATCATTTAAACTTTATAGTGAACTTAGTATTGGTGCCTATAATTGTATAAATCATCACGCAACTGATGATATTAAAAATAGATATTTACCAAAAATAGTAGAGGGTAAATGGAGCGGTACTATGTGCTTAACCGAGCCAGTATGTGGTACTGATTTAGGTTTACTTAAAACAAAAGCAAAAAAACAATCTGATGGGACTTACAAATTAACCGGACAAAAAATTTTTATTACTTCAGGTGATCATGATTTAACTGAAAATATAATTCATTTAGTTTTGGCTAGAGCTGATGATTCTCCAGCTGGAACAAAGGGAATAAGTTTATTTTTAGTACCAAAGTTTATTGTTAATGATGATGGGACTATTGGACCGAGAAATGGAATATCCACAGGGTCAATTGAAACAAAAATGGGCATAAAGGGATCAGCTACTTGTGTTTTAAATTTTGATGATGCCACTGGATATATGATTGGTAGTAAAGAAAAAGGGTTAAGTGCTATGTTTACAATGATGAATCTTGAGAGAATAGTTGTAGGTATTCAAGGCTTAGGTATCTCAGAAATAGCTTATCAAAATTCGCTGTCTTACGCAAAAGAGAGAAAACAAGGAAAAACAAATAATTCAAAATCAAAAAACGGAGCTGATCTTATTATTGAACATGCTGATATAAGAAGAACATTATTAAATATGAAATCAATTATTGAAGGTGAAAGAGCTTTATGTTTTTGGTTGTCCCAACAAACAGAAGTGAGCTTGTATCATCCAGATGAAAAAGTTCGTCAAGAAGCATCTGATTATGTGTCTTTGATGACACCTGTTGTTAAATCATTGTTTACAGATCTAGCAATGGAAATTACTAGTGATGCAATGCAAATTCACGGAGGCTATGGGTATACCAAAGACCAAGGAATTGAACAATTATATAGAGACAATAGAATTACGCCTATATATGAGGGGACCAACTCAGTACAAGCAGCTGATTTAGTTTTTAGAAAATTATCAAATAAAAATGGGAAAATTATAAATAAGTTTTTGGAACAGGTTAAATCTGAATGTAGCTCTAAAAATGAGAAAATTAAGCCATTTATATCAGAATTCAATAATCACCTTAGCATATTAGAAAAATTCAGTGACTGGATGATTGATAAGGCTAAAACAGAAAAAGATGATGCGAGCGCAGCAGCAAATGATTATTTAAAAACTTTAGGTTATGTCTCAATTGCATATGCTTGGATTAAGGTTTTAGAGGTAAGTTTTAATGATTATAACGAAAATAAAAATTTTTATGATGAAAAAATTGATACTGCAAGATTTTACTTTGATAAAGTATTACCAAGAGTTGAACAGCATTATAAGTCAGCAATATCTGGCAGTTCAAATTTAATGAATTTCAAATTTAATTAAAATGAGTCAATACGATACTAATTTGGATAAGAATAATGCCAATTATGTACCGTTAACACCTTTGACTTTTTTAAAAAGAGCTAAAGAAATTTATCCCAATTATGAAGCGGTGATTTATGAAGATCGAAGATATTCCTGGGATCAAGTTTATAAACGAACTGTAAAATTTGCAAGTGCCCTAAATAAAATTGGTGTTAAAAAAGGTGATACTGTCTCGTTTTTAGCTTTTAATACTCCTGAAATTTTTGAAGGTCATTATTCTGTACCAATGACAGGAGCAGTGTTAAACACCATCAACATTAGATTAGACGCAAAGACTATTGCATATATATTAGATCATAGCGAAGCAAAGGTATTAGTCGTAGATAGACAACTTCATGTTGAAGTAAAAAAAGCTTTAAAAATTCTAAATAGAAAAATTATTATAATTGATATTAATGATAAATTTGCAGATCAATCAAAGTGTGAAAAAATTGGTGAGCTAGAGTATGAAAGTTTTTTGAACACTGGTGACGAAAATTATGATTGGAAAATGCCAGACGATGAGTGGCAAGCAATTTCATTAAGTTATACGTCTGGTACTACTGGAAATCCAAAAGGCGTTGTGTATCATCATCGAGGATCATATTTGATGTCTACTGGAAGCGCAGTTGCTTGGAATATGCCAAATAGATTAAATTTTTTAACTATTGTTCCAATGTTTCATTGTAATGGATGGGGTTATCCTTGGACTATTCCCATGTTAAATGGAAGGACTATTTGTTTGAGGAATATTGATGTTAAAAAAATATTTGAATTAATAGACAAATATAATGTAACTCATTTTGGTGGAGCACCTATCGTGTTAAATATGATCACTGGTGCACCTGAATCAGATAAAAAAAAGTTAAAGCAAAAAGTATACGTCCTTACAGCTGGAGCTCCACCCCCAAGTATTATTTTCAAAAAAATGAATGAACTTGGATTTGAAGTAATGCATGTTTATGGATTAACAGAGACTTACGGCCATGTTACTCAATGTGCTTGGAATGATGCTTGGAATGAATTTGATGAAGAAAAACAGAACGAGATTAAAGCAAGGCAAGGAGTGAGGTATCCAAATACTGAAGGAATTGCAGTTATGGATCCAGAGACAATGAAAGAAGTACCTAAAGATGGAAAAACAATTGGTGAAATCATGATTAAAGGAAACGTTGTCATGAAAGGATATTTTAAAGATAAAGATGCAACATCTAAAGCAATGAGTGGTGGATGGTTCCATTCTGGAGATTTGGCTGTTATTCATGCTGATGGGTATGTGAAAATTCAAGACAGGTCTAAAGACATAATTAT
The DNA here is from genome assembly GCA_902636165.1 of uncultured Pelagibacteraceae bacterium. Classification (GTDB taxonomy): domain Bacteria; phylum Pseudomonadota; class Alphaproteobacteria; order Pelagibacterales; family Pelagibacteraceae; genus Pelagibacter. The sequence continues at coordinate 2,076 of CACPQV010000024.1, read as the reverse complement.
TTCAGGAGGTGAAAACATATCTTCAATTGAAATAGAGAATACTTTAGCAAAACATCCATCAGTATCAATTGCAGCAGTAGTAGCAAAACCAGATGAAAAATGGGGTGAAGTACCTTGTGCCTTTATCGAAATGATTAAAGATAAACCAGTATCAGAAAAGGAACTAATTAGTTTTTGTAAAGAAACACTTGCTGGATTTAAGGTACCAAAACAAGTCATTTTTTGTGATTTACCCAAAACTTCTACTGGTAAAATTCAAAAGTTCGAGCTTAGGAAAAAATTTTAGGTAAGTAATTGATATTTCAAATAGAAAACAAAAATATACATGCATCTGATGCAGGACAAGGTATAGATATTAAAAAAAGAACAATTGTATTCCTTCATGGAAGTGGTCTATCACACATTGTTTGGTCTTTAACGGAGCAATTTTTTTTAAATAAAAATTTTAATGTATTGTCACTTGATCTACCTGGTCACGGAAATTCAGATGGGCCTTGCTTAGATAGTATAGAAAAAATTGCCGATTGGTTAGAGGATGTGTTTAAAAAGTTGGATTTGAATGACTTGATTTTGGTTGGTCATTCTCAAGGGTGCTTAGAAATACTTGAGTATGCTCATAAATATAAGAATAGATTAAAAAAATTAGTTTTTGTTGGAGGATCAAATAAGATGCCGGTTCATCCTAATTTGATAGAGCTTGCACAAAATGGAGATTCTGATGCAGTTAAATTAATGATGAAATGGGGTTATGAGGGTTCAAAAAAATTTATAGGAGGAAATCCAGTAGAAAAGATAATTCAATCTCCAAGAGATATAAGTGAAATATTAGCGGTAGATCTTAAAGCGTGTAATAATTATTTAAATGGTTCTGAGGCTGCAAAAACAATTAATTTACCGTCTTTGTTAATTTTAGGAGAATTAGACAAAATGGTTAATTTAGAAGCTGGCAAAAAATTTTCAAATTTATTAGAAAATTCATCAACCCACATAATTAATGGCTGTGGACATATGATTATGATTGAAAAAGCTTTTGAAATGCGAGAAAAGATTTTAAAATTTTTAGAATCATGAAAAGTTATTCAATAGCTAGATCAAGAAGAGTCAGAAGTTCACCGTATACCTCTAGAATAGAAAAACAAGGTGTTACGGCTTATACTGTTTATAATCATATGTTATTACCAGCAGCATTTGGATCTATTGAAGATTCGTGTAATCATCTGAAAAAAAATGTCCAAGTCTGGGACGTTGCTGCTGAGAGACAAGTTGAAATAATCGGTAAAGACGCAGCTAAGCTTGTACAACTAATGACTTGTAGAGATCTATCAAAATCAAAAATAGGAAGATGTTATTATTGTCCAATTATTGATGATCAAGGTAATTTAGTAAATGATCCTGTGATTTTAAAATTAGCAGAAGATAGATGGTGGATTTCAATTGCTGACTCCGATGTAATATTTTTTGCAAAAGGTCTTGCCTCTGGAAATGATTTTAAAGTTCAAATTTTTGAGCCAAATGTAGATATAATTGCAATTCAAGGACCAAAGTCATTTGACTTAATGGAAAAAGTTTTTGGTCAAAAGATTAAAGAATTAAAATTTTTTGGTTTTGATTTTTATGAATTTAAAGGTGTAAAACATTTAATTGCAAGATCTGGGTGGTCAAAACAAGGAGGATTTGAGGTGTATGTAGAAAATACTCAATCTGGTTTGGATCTATATGATTATTTTTTTGAAATAGGTAAAGAATTTAATTTAAAACCTGGTTGTCCTAACTTAATTGAAAGAATTGAAAGTGGTCTTTTATCTTATGGAAATGATTTTGATAATAATGATAATCCTTTTGAATGTGGTTTTGAAAAATATGTTAATTTAGAATCTAATGTATCTTTTCTTGGAAAAGAAAAATTAAGAAAAATTAAAAAAGAGGGTATTAAAAGAAAATTAATGGGTGTTTTTATTGATATAAATAAAATTAATTTAACTAAGTCTATAGATATAAAAGATGATAAAGGCGTTTTTATAGGAGAACTAAGATCAGCTTGTTATTCACCTCATTTTAAAAAAGTTATAGGTATAG
>CACPQV010000023.1 GCA_902636165.1 uncultured Pelagibacteraceae bacterium | reverse complement strand
AATTGCTATTGGCTATTTACCAAACAAGAAGACAAATTATTCTATCTTTCTAGATGGCACTGATGACACCAAAACAAATTACGTCATTAGCAAGAATATTAATGATTTTCTTATAGACTTTAAATTAACAAGCTATTTAATGAGACCAGAGGAATACGAGGAAGCTTTATTTAATTTAAGACGTAAATTCTAATAAAAATTAGAGTTTTTAATTATCTACAATTTTAGTTATATTCCAAAGCGATTAAAATTTAACGCTTAATATATTATAATGTTTTTATTCAAAAGAATTCTGATTATATTTTTCTTATCACTGCCGATCTCACATTCATTTGCGTCAATGGTTAGTTTGGTACAATCTAAAAGTGGACTTGATGATGGTGGAGGTAGTACTCCAAATGCTCTAGATTTTAATGATGATGGAACAAAATTGTTTATTGTATACCAACAAAATGGAGATGGAAGTTCTTTCTCATTCGTAAATGAATATACATTAAGTTCGCCATTTAATGTCTCAACTGCGTCATACGCAGGCGATAGTGAAAGATGTTTTTTAGATAATACTGGTGGAGACACAGACTTTGGACCTAAAACTCGAGTATTCGGTATTGATTTTTCTAAAGATGGTATGAAATTATTTGTTGCAAGAGGGAATACTGGCGGTGATGATAACGATGATAAAGTTTTTAGGTTTGATTTAACCTCACCTTTTGATGTATCGACATGTTCATTTGCAAACGAAACTACTGATCTTGATACAGAAGCCCTTCAAGAGGATAGTAATGCAGGAGATCCAAAAAGCGCAGGAGATGGTTCATCGCATGAAAATAACCGTGCGCAAGGCATTGAAATAAATGATGATGGAACAAAATTGTTTGTTACTTATCATGGTCAAGGTGGAAATTTTTCAGCAAGACTTTTAGAATATGAACTTTCAACTCCATACGATCTAGGAACAATTAGTTTAGTTACAACAGCAGGAATTAATCTAGATAATAGCGTGCAAGATAACCCAATGGGTTTAGACTTTAGCAAAGATGGAAAAAGATTATTTATTGTTAGCCACAATAACAATCAGAGAAGTGTTACTCAAATTTCACTTACAAAAGCATATGATACATCATCATTTACTATTGACGGCAGCCTAAAGCTTACAAGTATTTCTGGGGTTCCATCTGCGGTTGGAAATTTTGGACCAAGAGGACTAGCATTTAGTTTCAATGGATTAAAAATGTATGTTATGCATGATGCTGCTAGTGAGGCATATGAGTTTGATTTAGTATGTCCTTTTAATCTTTTTGCTGGTAAATGTTCTCCAATAACAGAAAATAAAGACAGGACAGGAATAGCAACAGCTCAAATAGAGATAGCTAAAAGAACGATTGATCATTCAACTGATACTGCTCTTAATAGACTTAAGTGGATTAGAAGAAACAAAGACAAGCAAAATTTAACTAATTTAAATATTGATTTTAATTTTACCAATCAAAAATTAGCCTCTTTAACTGAAGTTGTTAAAGCATCTGCAGCTAAAAAGAAAATAAAAGATAAAGACGAAGATGTATTTTATTGGAGTGAAGGAAGTATTGTGGTTGGAAGAGTTGGGGACACGAGTATTTCTTCTACTAAAAAAATTGGAACTGATGCTTTAACTTTTGGGGCAGATAAATTTACCGATAATAATGGAATAAAAGGTTTAGCTTTTAGAGTTGGTAGAAATAATGTTGATATAGGAAATGCTGGAAGTAATTTAGACACTGATACATTTAACATTACATATTATGCTACTACACCTTTAAAGGAAGATAATAAATTTCTAGATACAATTATTGGTTTTGGTAAACTTAATTTAGATTTGTTAACAGTTATAGATGGAAAAAATTTTACAGCTGATAGATCAGGTCATCAAATATACGGAACAATAAGAATTAAAGATGAGTTAAAGAAAGACAATCTTATCATAATTCCATCTGGACGATTTGATATAGGACATACTCTTTTAGGAAGTTACAAAGAAGCTGAGGTAGGGGGTATTGATGTAAAAGAGCAGCATGTTAGAACTAAAAAAATAAGAGCAGGTATTTCAGCAGTTGAGGATGTATCTAACGATAAGCATATTATTAAAAGACATGGGAAACTAGAATACGTTATGGATATCGACCGTTCGTCTGAAATTGAATACACATATGTTGAAGATGGTAGCGTTATATATAACGATACTCTTCATTCAGATGCATTACATAATATAAATGGTGAAATAGGAATAGATATAGTAATGCCAAATAGTTTTAGTATTTTTCTTATATATGAACGTAATCAAGCATTAGGTTCGGGGCATACAGATAAGATACATGTTGCTATTGGATATTTACCTAATAAAGAAAACAATTATGCGCTTTCAATTGACGGTTCAGAGGGTCTAGTCTCAAAATTTAAGATAAAGAAAAATATTGATGATTTTAATATTGATCTCAACTTTCATGAAGATTTTAGTAACTTTGGAAATAACAGAGGAGTTGCGATCAATCTAAATAAACTCTTTTAATTTTCATTATAAGGATTAAACTTGATTAAAAGAATTATCTATGAATTACCAATGGGACAATAAAAAACCAACAGCACAAATGCTAGGAAGATGGCAACCTTTTCATGATGGTCATTACGCTTTATTTAAGGAGATAATTAAAAAAACTGGTCAAGTTTGTATACAAATTAGAGACGTTCAGGGTGTAGAGGATAATCCTTTTGATTTTGAAACAGTAAAAAAAAATATTGAGGAAAGATTAAATCCAGAGTTTGAAGGACGATTTAAAATTATGTTAGTGCCAAATATAACAAATGTTTGTTATGGGAGAGGCGTGGGTTATAAGATTGAGGAAATAGAGCTTTCAAAAGAAATTCAAGAAATCTCTGCTACAAAAATAAGAGCTAAGATGAGAGAAGAGGGTAAACTCAAATAATCTCAGATGAACATTAAAGTTATTAAAAAACAAGATATTTGCAGTGTCGTTATAAACGAGCCAAAAACTTATAATGCTTTATCTTTTCAAAATTTGAATGATTTGATTAAAGTTCTAAAAAAACTTGATGAAGACAAAAAAATAAAAGTAATTATTCTTGAAGGTGCTGGAAAAGGATTTTGTGCGGGACATAATTTAAAAGAGGTTAGAGCTTTAAAAAAGAGACAAAAATATCAAAAACTATTTAATCTTTGTTCAAAGCTAATGTTACAAATTGTTGAGAGTAGAAAACCTATTATTGCCAAGGTTCACGGAGCTGCGTTTGCTGCAGGTTGTCAACTTGTTGCAAGTTGTGACTTAGCATACAGCACTAACAGCGCGCTGTTTGCCACCCCTGGGGTGAATATAGGTTTATTTTGCAGTACCCCAATGGTGGCTGTGAGCAGAAAAATCAATAGAAAACCAATGATGAAAATGTTACTGACAGGTGAGCCAATTAAAGCAAATTATGCCAAAGAGATTGGGTTAATTAATGATTGTTTTTCTCAATCAAAGTTAAATATAGAAGTCTTTAAAATAGCTAAAAAAATTGCATCTAAATCAAATCTTACAATTAAAATTGGAAAACGAACTTTTTACAACCAATTGGAAATGCCCTTAAAGAAAGCTTATTCATATACAAGTAAAATGATGACACAAAATATGATGGCGATGGATGCAAAAGAGGGAATTTCAGCTTTTCTTGAAAAAAGGAAACCAAAATGGAAAAATAGGTGAAATTTAAAAATTTTTTAATTATCATTTTTATAATCATTGGAATTTATTTTGTTTTTAGTTTTCGTGATCATAACTTTAAAAGAGCCATTGATGCTTGTGTTGCAGGAAGTCAAAAATTAGAGAAACCAATGACTGTTCAAGAGGCAAAAGAATTTTGTAAAGATAAGATTATGAGCAAAAGTAAATGAATGACCGACACAAAAGAAATTTTATCAAAATTTAAAAATATTGCGTTAGTAGGTGCTAGTAAAGACTTAACAAAAACGTCCTCTATTGTTATGAAATATTTACAAGATTATGGTTTTAAGGTTTATCCAGTAAATCCGTCAATGAAAGGTCAAAAACTACTCGGTGAGACAGTTTTTGGAGATATCAAAGAAATAAAAAGTCCTATTGAAATAATCGATGTTTTTAGACCATCTGATGAAGTGACACAAATTGCTCAGGATGCGGTGAAAATCGGTGCAAAAGTTTTATGGCTCCAACTAAATATAAAAAACGAGGAGGCTAAGAGAATCGCTGAGACAAATAATATTTTATATATTGAGGATAAATGTACTAAAATAGAATTTGAAAAATATTTAACTTGATGAAAAAATTTTTAATTTTATTTTTTATCATGCAATCATCTGTGTTAGCTCAAAATTTTGAAAAAGCATATTTTGCGGGAGGCTGTTTCTGGTGCATGGAAGAGTCTTTTGAGAAAAAAGATGGAGTTATTGAAGTGATTTCTGGATATTCTGGAGGAAAAACAGAAAATCCAACATACAAAGAAGTTACATATGGAAATACTGGCCACTTTGAAGTGATTGAGATTATTTACGACAAGGATAAAATTTCTTTTAGTGAATTGTTAGATCACTTTTGGAAAAATATTGATCCTTTTGATAAATATGGTCAATTTTGTGATAAAGGATATAGTTACAGATCTGTAGCTTTTTATAAAAATCAACAACAAAGAAATTTAATTAAAGTTGACATTGATAAACTTGAAAAAAAATTTAATAAAAAAATTGTCACTTACGTTAGAAAATTTGAGAAGTTTTATATGGCAGAGGATTTTCATCAAGATTATTATCAAATCAAATTTCTAAATTATTTAAGATATAAAAAAGCTTGCGGACGAGAAGAAACTTTAGACAAAATTTGGAATTAATGAAAAAAATTTTTTTAGTTTACGGACATTATAATAATAAATCTTTTAACGCTGCAATAAGAGATACTTTTATTGAAATTGTAGAAAATAATGGACATAAATGTGATATTGTCGATTTATACAAAGAAAAATTTGATCCTGTTTTTTCTGGTGAAGAGCCAGATCAAAACGTTTTAGACCACAGGAAAAGAATTGAAAATTCTGATGTAATTGTTTTGATTGCTCCAATTTGGAATTTTAGAATGCCAGCAATAGTTGAGGGTTGGATTGACAAAGTTCTTGCTCCACCCTGGGCATTTAGATTTAAAAAATTATTTGGAAATTATGGTTATCCGATCGGAAATCTCAAAGGAAAAAAAGCAATAGTATTTTGTACCTATGGATCACCTCAATTTGCAGTTAGAACTTTCTTTTTAAATATGCCGACTAAAAGATTAAGAAGAGGTGTATTCAATATATGCGGCATCACGGATGTAGTGTACAGAAGATACTTTGCTGTACCATTCGTTGGAGATAGAAAAAGAAAAAAATTTTTAGATGATGTTAAAAAAACTGCAAGTAACGTTTAAAGTATTTTTTATCTCGGCTATTTTAATATCCAATGCTAATGCTGAATTAATAAAACCTAGAAGCGATATTAAACCAGCAGAAGTTGTTGAAATTCAATTAGCAGGACTGCAGAAAAATGATCAAAATTTTAAAGATAGCGGTATAGAACAAACTTGGAATTTCGCACATCCAAGTAACAAAAAAGTTACTGGCCCATTAGATAGATTTAAAAGAATGATAAAAGGTGCTTCTTATCAAATGATGATTAATCATTTAAGTCATACAATCACTCAGCTTGAAAAAGGTGATAACTGGGCTCAATTTGAAGTAATTATTCTTGATAGAGATAAAATCTATCATAAATTCAATTGGCAAGTTGAAAAGTATTTAGTAGATGGCCCCTTAAAAGATTGTTGGCTTACGACTATGGTTTCAAGTCCGATTCCCTTGGGAAGCTCGATATGATAATCATTTTACAATTTTGTTTCGTTCTTTATAAAAATTTAGTAGAAATCGATTAATGAAATCTAAAACAAAAGTTGTAGTAATTGGTGGTGGAGTAGTAGGTGTTAGTGCACTTTATCACTTAGCTAAAAAGGGTTGGTCTGATGTAGTTTTAGTCGAAAGAAAAGAATTAACTTCAGGATCCACTTGGCACGCTGCTGGCTTATTGCCGTTATTCAATATGAGTTATTCTGTAGGTCAACTTCATAAGTATGCGGTAAATTTATACAAAAAACTTGAAGAGGAGACGGGTAAGAATGTTGGTTTTAGTGTGGTGTCCAATATTCGTTTAGCGAGCACCAAAGATAGAATGGATGAATACTATCAATACGCAGGTGTAGCTAAAACAATTGGAGTTGATGTAAAATTTTTGACCCCTAAACAAGTAAAAGAAATTTGGCCATTATGTAACACTGAAGATTTAGTAGGAGCAATCCAACATCCTGAGGATGGTTATATTCAACCCGCTGATTTAACTCAAGCACTTGCAACAGGTGCAAGAAATATGGGTGCTGAAATTTATAGAAACACAACAGTTGTTTCTTTAAAACAAACTAAAGATGGATGGATTGTTGAAACAGACAAAGGATCAATCGAATGTGAGCATGTGATTTCATGTTCAGGAAACTTCGCAAGACAAACGGGAGAAATGGTTGGATTGGACATTCCCGTAATACCTGTTGAACATCAATACATCGTAACAGAACCACATCCAGAAATTCAAAAAAGAAAAAAAGAAGGACTTCCAGAAATGGGAGTATTAAGAGATAGTGATAGTAGATGGTACATGAGAGAAGAGGCAGGAGGATTAATTTTAGGCCCATATGAAGATGGTGCACCTGCTTGTTATGTAGAAGGACCATCCAAAAATTCTGAATATGAACTATTTCAAGAAGATTTAGATAGACTTGCGCCACATATTGAAGGTGCAATTCATCGTGTTCCAGCCTTCGGTGAAGTTGGAGTTAAAAAGGTTTATAACGGTGCAATTTGTTACACGCCTGATGGAAATCCGATAGTTGGTCCAGCATGGGGATTAAAAAACTTTTGGATAAATGAAGGTCATAGTTTTGGTATCACAGCTGCAGGTGGAGCAGGTTGGCAATTAGCAGAGTGGATTATAGATGGGGAGCCAACAATAGATATGTTAGGCGTAGAGCCTAGACGATACGGAAATTATGCGACGAAGTCATACTTAAAGGCAAAAAATGAAGAAGCTTATAGTCATGTTTTTATCATTCACTATCCAGACGAAGAAAGACCAGCTGCAAGACCACTGAGAACTTCGCCATGCTATGAAAGAATGAAAAATTTAGGAGCAGTGTTTGGACAAAAATTTGGTTGGGAAAGACCAAATTTTTTTGCAACTGATGGAATGGAACAAAAAGATGACTGGTCTTTTAGAAGATCAAAATGGTTTGATGCTATAAAAAAAGAATGTGAAAACGTAAAAAAAAATGTTGGTCTTTTAGATATGACTGCGTTTGCGAAATGCCGAATAAAAGGTTCAAAAGCAGAGGAATTTTTAGATTATTTAGTAGCAAACAAATTACCTAAAAAAATTGGGAGAATTAATTTATGTCATGCTCTTAATACTAAGGGTGGAGTTCACTCAGAATTTACCATCATGAAAGAAGCAGAAAATAGTTATTATTTAGTTTCCGCAGGAGCAAATTTAAGATTGGATCATGACTGGATTCAAAAATGGATGCCCACTGATGGCTCAGTAATATTTGAAGACTTAACAAATAGCACAGGTGTACTCGTTGTTGCTGGTCCTAAAGCCAGACAATTGATGCAAAAAGTATCAACAGACGATTTTTCAAATGAAAATTTTAAATGGCTTACTGCTAAGAACGTAAATGTAGGTTACGCTCCAGTTAATGCAATGCGAGTAAATTTTGTAGGTGAACTTGGTTGGGAATTACATCATCCTATTGAATATCAAAATCATATTTTTGATAAATTAATGGATGCAGGAAAAGACTTAGGCATCAAACCTTTTGGAATAAGGGCTATGAATAGTCTAAGGGTAGAAAAATCTTATAAACTTGTCGGAACAGAATTATCAATTGAATATTCTCCATATGAGTCTGGTTTAGATAGGTTTGTACATCCAAATAAAGGAAACTTTATTGGTCTTGAAGCACTCAACAAATGGAGAGAAAAAGGTTTCGATAATAAATTAGTTACTCTAGAGGTTCACAATACTATTGACTCGGATGTATTAGGTAATAACCCTGTTTATAAAGACAATAAAGTAGTTGGAAGAGCAACAGGAGGTGAATATGGTTTTAGACTTGATAAATCTATAGCCTTAGCGATGGTTAAACCAGATTTAGCAAATGTTGGAGAAAAACTCAAAGTTGATATTCTTGGAAAAATGTATGAAGCAACCATACTTGAAGAAAGTCCTTACGATACTGAAAATAAATTATTGAGAGCTTAATGAAAATCCTAGTCGCAGTTAAAAGAGTCATAGATTATAATGTTCAAATAAGAGTTAAAGAAGATGGTTCGGGAGTTGTGACTGACAATGTTAAGATGTCAACCAATCCTCCTGATGATAATGCAATTGAAGAGGCTGTGAAAATAAAAGAAGCAGGAAAAGCATCAGAGGTTGTTGCAATATCTGTTGGAGACGAAAAAGCTCAAGAAACAGTAAGAAAAGCTTTAGCCGTTGGTGCTGATAAAGGTATTCTTGTAAAGACAGATGGTATTGTTGAACCTTTAGCAGTATCAAAAATTCTTCAAAAAGTTGTTGAAAAAGAAAAACCTGACCTAGTTTTTATGGGTAAGCAAGCTATCGATGATGACTGCAATCAGACTGGACAAATGCTTGCAGCGTTATTGAATTGGCCTCAAGCAACATTTGCATCAAAAATTGAGGTAAAAGAAAAATCTTTAGAAGTGACAAGAGAAATAGACGAAGGTTTAGAGACTATAGAGGTAAATATTCCTGCAATCGTCACTTGTGATTTAAGGTTAAATGAACCAAGATACGCTTCTTTGCCTAATATAATGAAAGCTAAAAAAAAGCCAATTGAACAAATAAACGCCTCTGATTTAGGTGTGGATACCAAACCAAGAATTGAACAGATTAAAGTTGAGGAACCACCAAAGAGAAAAGCAGGGATTAAAGTCGCAAGTGTAGAAGAATTAGTTCAAAAACTGAAAAATGAGGCTAAAGTAATATAATGTCGGTTTTATTAATAGCAGAACATAACAACAAAGAAGTCAAACCTTTTACTTTTAATGCGATTTCAGCAGCTTCATTGATAAATGAAGATGTTCATGTGCTTATTTTAGGCTCAAACTCAGATGCGGTTGCTAAAGCAGTTTCAGAAGTTCCAAATGTAAAAAAAGTAATTCACATAAATAATCCTTTGTATGAAAATTATTTAGCTGAAAATTTTACAGCAGTAATAACAAAAATTGCAACAGATTATTCTCATATTGTCTGTTCAGCAAATACATTTGGTAAAAATCTTATGCCAAGAGTTGCTGCATTGTTAGACGTTTCACAGGTAAGTGATATCACTAAAGTTATCTCTGAGGATACTTTCTTAAGACCAATTTATGCAGGAAATGCTTTCGCGACTGTTAAAAGTAATGATAAAATAAAATGTGTTACAATAAGACCTACATCATTTGATCCCGCACCAACCTCTGGAGGGTCTGCTGAAATTCAAAGTGGAGATCCTGGTGATGCAATAGAGCTTTCAAAATTTATTAAAAAAGAGGAAATCAAATCTGACAGACCTGAATTAGGAACTGCTAGAGTTGTTATTTCAGGTGGTAGAGGAATGCAAAGTGGAGAAAATTTTAAATTGATAACTGCTGTGGCAGATAAACTTAATGCAGCAATTGGCGCATCACGAGCAGCAGT
>CACPQV010000022.1 GCA_902636165.1 uncultured Pelagibacteraceae bacterium | reverse complement strand
AAGATTGTTAAAATATGATAATGTGCCCTCAGGAAAATATAAAACAAATTTTGATATAGGTGTTCCAAGTAAACTTGAGTTTGAAAATGAAGTTAAAAAGTATTGTTATATGTGGAGAGAAGGTGGTCAATTTTCTTCTTTGTCATATAAAACTAACGAAAATAAAACAACTAAAAATAACTAAAAATTTTATGAAGCTGATTGAATTTTTTTACCTATATATACCTGCTCATCTTCTTTGTTTGGGGTTTCGTCTTTCTTACCTTTTGGCTGGTATGCGTACAATAAATGCAACTTACAATATGAAAAATCTTTAAGTGATGATCTTCCACAAAAATAAAACGATTTTTCATTCGGATGACCAATAGGCCACTTGCATGAGTTTTCGTCTAATTCCTCTAGTTGTTTAGGATTTTCTGGTTCAAAATCTTTTTCTATAATTAAAGATTTAAATTTATTTCTTCTTCCTCTTCTAGGTTGAGAATTTTTCTCCTCAATTATATTTTCAAAATTTTTATTTGTTGTAGCCGCCCTAGTTTTTATTTTTGCTGATAAATTTAATCTATGAGCTTTACCAATAACTGCATTTCTACTTATTCCACCGATTATTTCAGCGATTTGACTTGCAGTTTTACCTTTTCCCCATAATTCTTTTAAGATTGATACTTTTTGTTCTGTCCAACTCATTTAAAACCTATATCATGTGTTATAGTAATTTTATAACACAATATACTGATATTTGTTTCGTTTAAACAAGTTATTATTAGGAGTTATCAACAAAAAAAGCTTAATTAGTGAGATAAATATATTCAATCCTGACTTGTATAAAATATTATTGTTTATACAAAGTTTTTAAATAATAAAAAATTTATGAGCCATTTAGTAAAAAATTATAATAGAAAAAAAATTTCTTTTGTAAAAGGTAAGGGATCTTATCTTTACACAGCTAATGGAATTAAGTATCTAGATTTCGTTCAAGGTATAGCAGTCAATTGCTTAGGTCATGCTCATCCAAGATTAATTGAAACCATAAAAAAACAATCAAAAAAACTTTGGCATGTGTCTAATGCTTTTCAAATTCCTGAGGGAGAAAAATTAGCAAAAAAACTATGCCAAAAAACGTTCGCAGATTCTGTAATGTTCCAGAATAGTGGTGCAGAGGCTACTGAAGCCGCCATCAAGGTTGCTAGACGATATTTTTATTCTATTGGAAAACCAAATAAAAATAGAATTTTAAGTGTAAAAAATTCATTTCATGGAAGAACAATCGCAGCAATTTTTGCAAGTGGTTCAAAAAAGATGACAGAGGGTTTTGGACCTAAAGTTCCTGGCTTTGATCATTTTTTATTTGGAGACCATAAGCTTTTAAAAAAAAAGATCACTAAATATACAGCTGCAATTATGGTTGAACCAATTATGGGTGAAGGGGGAATAAATGTAATACCTGATTTTTGTCTAAAAGAACTAAGAAAATTATGTGATAAGAAAAAGATATTACTAATTTTGGACGAGGTGCAATGTGGAATTTCACGTACGGGAGATTTTTTTGCTTTTGAACAATCTAAAGTAAAACCTGATATAGTACCGATCGCAAAGGGAATCGGAGGTGGATTTCCAATTGGAGCAGTTTTGATGAATAAAAAAGTTGCAGCCAGTATGACACCAGGCACACATGGATCCACCTTTGGAGGAAATCCATTGGCTATGGCAGTTGGAAATACTGTAATGGATATAGTTTCTACTAAGAAATTTCTAAATAATGTGAAAAAATTTTCAAAATATTTTCTTTTAAATTTAAATAACCTTAAAGAAAAATACCCTAAAATTATCAAAGAAATAAGAGGCAGAGGTTTCTTAATTGGGATTCAACTTTACAAAGACCAGTCAAGATTCATAAAAAAATTGATGGATAATAAATTACTAACTATTAGAGCAGCTAATCAAGTTATACGTATTTTACCTCCACTTAATGTAAAAAAAAAAGAAATTGATCAAGCACTTAAAATAATAAATAAAGTTTGTGCAGAACTTAAATAAATGAAACACTTTATTAATCTCAAAGACATTCCAGCAAAAGATCTTAGAAAAATTTTAGTTGATGCAAAAAAAAGAAAGAACGCAAGAAAAAGCCTAAATAATCTTGACCAAGATAAAAGTACTCCCTTAAAAGGAAAATTATTAATACAAATGTTTGAAAAATCTAGTTTAAGAACTAGATTGAGTTTTTATTTAGCAATAAAACAGCTTGGTGGGAGCACTTTAACACTTAGACCAGATGAACTTCACTTATCTAAAGGTGGCGAAAGTATTGAAGATACTGCTAAAATATTATCTAATTTTGGTAATGCTTTTATGTTAAGAACAGACAAAGATGAAAAGTTAGAGGAATTTAAAAAACATTTAACAATTCCAATTATTAATGGATTAAGTCCTTCTTCTCACCCAACTCAAATCTTGTCAGATGTATTTACAGTTGAAGAAATTAAAAAAAAACCAATATCTAAATTAAATATTACATGGATAGGGGACTCAAATAATGTTTTGAATTCTTTAATAGCTGCTTCAGTAAAATTTTCTTTTAGATTAAAAGTCGGATGTCCAAAAAAATACCAACCTAATAAAAGCATAACAAGTTATATAAAAAAAAATAAAAATAAAATTTTGATTTATAATGACCCAAAAAAAGCAGTTGAGGGTGCTGATGTAATTTTTTCAGATAAAGTAATTTCAATGAATGATAAAGTTGATAAAAAAAAAAAATTAAAAAATTTTAGAAATTTTAGAATTAACCAAAAGCTTATAAATTTTGCTAAAAAAGATTTTTTATTCCTTCATTGTTTGCCTAGAGGTAAAGAAGTTGATGAAAAAGTTTTCTCAAGTAAACACTCAAAAGTTTGGCAACAGGCTCTTAATAGAGTTCACGTACAAAAATCAATACTACTTTATTGTTTTGGTAAACTAAGGTAATGGTATTGGATTATCTGAGTTTTCATTCAAATATAAAATTACTGACGCTCTGTCCTTATCTTTTCTTAATCCAGCAAAAGCCATTTTAGTACCTTTAATCCATTTGGCTGGTTTTATTAGGTAACCATTTAATTCTTCAAAGGTCCAGTTTTTTTCATATTTAGAAAGAGCTTTTGAATATTTATAATCACTTACTACACCAACTTTTCTGTTCACTACATTGTATAAGGCAGGTCCAATATTATTTTTTCCTCCTTTGACAATCGAGTGGCATGCAGCGCATTTTTTAAAAACTTTTTCTCCATGAGCAAGATCCCCCATGGCCATTAAGGCTGAGATATCAACTTTTTTGATAGCTACGTCTGTTTTAGTTTGTGTGCTATCTGAAACTGCCTTTTCTACTTCCACAACATATCCTGGAGTTTTAGGTTTTTCTACATAAAAAATTAAGTTAGAGAGTTTTCCAATACCAATAATAATTAGAGCAACTAGTAAAACTGCAGCAATTATCTTATTTAGTTCAAATGAATCCATATTATTAAATTATTTTGAACATATAACACTATAAATTATAAATTGCTTATATATTTTGATGTACAATTTTGCCTCTGTTTATATTGTGACCAAAGGTAAAAAATAATGAAAACTTTGATAATAATTCCCTCTAGATTGTCTGCTCAAAGATTACCGGGCAAACCCCTAATAAAAATTAATGGATTATCAATCATTTCACATGTTTTCAAAAAAGCAGAGGAAGCAGATATTGGAGAGGTATTAGTTGCAGCAGAAGATCAAGAGATAGTTGACGATGTTAAAAAAAATGGTGGACAGGCAATTTTAACAATAAATGAGCATAAAACAGGCACTGATAGGATTTATGAGGTATTTAAAAAGATTAATACCTCAAATATTGATTTAATAATGAATCTTCAAGGCGATGAACCCTTAATTAATGTAGATGATATTAGAAATTTAAACAAAAAAATGATTGAGAGTTCTTCGCAATTAGGAACCTTGGGCGCTAAAATTCAGGATAAAACAGTTTTAGAAAAATTAAATGTAGTTAAGGTTTTGACAAAAGAAAATTTAAATGAAACAAATTTTCCGGAAGCAATAAATTTTACTAGAAATATAACTGAAGAAAAAAAAAATATCTATCATCACGTAGGCATATATTTATATAACAAAGATACTCTTAAAAGATTTATCTCTTTCACTCAATCTACCAATGAGATCAAAAATAAACTTGAGCAACTCAGAGCTTTAGACAATAAAATTAAAATAAATGTTGCTTTTGCAAAATTTGCTCCTATAGGTGTAGATACAGAAGATGATTTAGAAGCAGTCAAAGAAATAATGGAACATAAATCTTAATGATAAAAATTTATTTTCAAGGAACGTATGGAGCCTATTCACATCTCGCAGCATTATCAATTTTTAAAAATGATGAAATTATTCCTTGTAAAACTTTTGACGAATGTTTTTTGAAAGCATCAAAAAATAACAATTCAAAAATTGTTATCCCGGAATCGAATAGAATTACGGGTAATATTGGAATTGAATACTTAATTTTTAAATATAGGCTTAATATTTTCTCTGAATATTTTCAGAAAATAGAACATAACTTGTTAGGTTTACCAGGAGCAAAAATTTCAGACATAAAAAATGTTTATTCCCATGGACAAGCGCTTTCTCAATGTTCTAAATTTATTAAATCGAATAGTTTAATAGAACATGTAAGAGCTGATACAGCTGGGTCTGCCGAAATGGTTTCAAAAGAAAAAGATAAAACAAAAGCTGCAATAGCTTCCTCTTTGAGTGCGGAAACTTACAATTTAGAAATAATTCAAAAAAATATCGAGAATGAAAAAGGAAATTTAACGAGATTTTTGGTTATGGGAAAAAATGTTTCGCAACCAGAATTTAGTAATAAAAAATATATAACATCATTTTTGTTTAAGTTAAAAAGTAAACCTGCAGCTTTGTACCAATCTTTAGGTGGATTTGCTATTAACGGTGTAAATTTAACTAAGTTACAAAGTTATCCAGAAAAAAATTCATTTGATTCATTCTTTTTTTTGTGCGATTTAGATGGTCATATTGAGGATCCTAAAGTCCAAAAATCTTTAGAGGAATTAGGTTTGCACTGTCAAGATTTTCACGTTCTAGGTGTTTTTGAAGCTGACAAAATAAGGTATAAATAATTTTAATCTTTTCTTGTGGATTAGAAATCATTGCTGCTATAATAGTCTTTGGAGGCTAGAGGTGGGTGCTGCTTGAACCCGACCAGATCTTAACAGAAGCAGTCGTAAAGACAGTAATTCAGGTTCTAGTCTCCTAAAAAAATATGAATAAAAATTCAAAAGTTTTAGCATTAAAATATAGACCGCAAAATTTTAGTGATCTGATTGGCCAAGATGTTATTGCAGAGACAATAAAAAATTCGATTAAAGAAGGTAAAACACCTAATGCCTATCTTTTTACAGGAATTAGAGGAGTTGGAAAAACAACGATAGCTAGAATAGTTGCAAAATCTCTTAATTGTTTAAATGGTATTGATAATTTGTGTAGTACTAGTTTTTGTGAAAATTGCTCATCTATAGCAAATTCAAATCATATAGATGTTTTAGAAATGGATGCTGCTAGTAAAACGGGTGTGGATGATGTTAGAGATCTAATTGAATTTTCTAGGTATGGTCCGACTTCCTCCAAATATAAAATATTTATAATTGATGAAGTTCATATGTTGAGTAAACAAGCATTTAACGCCTTATTAAAAACATTAGAGGAGCCACCTCATTATCTAAAATTTATTTTTGCAACAACAGAAATTAAAAAGATACCAATTACAGTTATTTCAAGATGTCAAAGGTTTGATTTAATGAGAGTAAAATCCTCAGAACTATTCAGATTTATTAAAAATATCTGCTTGAAAGAAAACGGTAAAGTCAGTGATGATGCTTTAAAATTGATTGTAAAAATATCAGAGGGCTCTGTGAGAGACTCACTTTCATTGTTAGATAGAGGTTTACTATCTGTAGAGAATGGTAAAGAGCTAAATTTAGACAAAGCGCAGGAAATTTTTGGTTATTTTGATAAGTCTCAGTTGATTGATATTTTTGAGCTAATTCTTAAAGGACAAGAAAAAAAAGTAATAGAAATTTACAGAAAAATATATGATCAAGGTGTAGAACCTAAAGTTTTTATTAACGATTTTTTAGAATTAATTTATTACTTCAAAAATATCGAGTCACTTACAATAGAAAGCACAAATTTTTCTTTAAATGACGAAGAGTTTTCAAAAATAAAGACAATATCTGAAAATGTAGATAAGCAAATTTTAATTTTATTTTGGCAATTCACAATCAAGACTCTTAGTGAGATTGACATTGTTTCAAATCAAAATCTTTCAGTTGAAATGTTTTTAATAAGACTAATGTATTTAAATTCTACAAATATAGAAAATGACAATTTTAATAATGATAACTTTAGAAAATCAACGAAAAAAGTTGATTTTGAGAGTGAAATTAAAAAAGATGCTATTGATCAGATTAAAAATGTAATTCAAGAAAAAAAAACTAAACCACAAACGCATAACGAGATAAAAAGTAAAGATAGAATTATGATAAGTTCTTTTGAAGATCTTATAGGTGCTTGTGAACAAAATAAAGAGATAAAACTTAAATATGAATTAGAAAAAAATGTTAATCTTGTTTATTTTGAAAAAAATAGAGTAGAAATTTCTTTTAATGAAAATCTAGATAAAAATTTTGTAAAAGATCTATCTTTAAAACTTTATGAATGGACCAATGAACGGTGGATTATTACTTTTAGTAAAATTAAAGGCGATATATCAGTAAGAGAAAAAAAAGAAAAAAAAAGGTTAGAACTTTTTGAAAAAATTAAAGATACCGAGATTTTCAAGAGAGTTAAAGAAAAATTTCCAGATGCAAATTTGGTTGATGTAAAAAAAAAAGATTAAAGGATTAAGAGTGACAGATTTTAGTAAAATATTGGATAAAGCAAAGGAACTTGAGGCTAAAATGAAAGAAAGCCAAGAAAATATTAAGAAGATAAGAGTTGAGGGTGTTTCAGGAACGAACTCTGTGAAAGTAATTTTAGATGGTGAAGGGGAAATGCAAAAAATCGAAATTTCTAAAGAGATATTAAATGAGGAAAAATCAATTATTGAAGATCTAATTGTTGCAGCTCATAATAATGCAAAAGCTCAACTCAAGACTAAAACAAACGAGGAGATCTCGAAGGCTGCTGGCGGTTTAGGCATTCCTGGTTTTAAGTGGCCATTATAATTCATGCAAAATATTGATGAAATAGAGAACTTAATTAAACTTATTTCAAGACTACCAGGTTTGGGACCAAAATCAGCTAAAAGAATTGTGTTGAAACTAATTAATAACAGAGAAGAAATTGTCAAGCCAATGGCAAACAGTCTAGTACAAGTTTATAAAAATGTTACAAGATGTAATTTTTGTGGTTCTTTGAAATCCAATTCTGCAGGATGTCAAAATTGTGAAAATATTAAAGAAAAATTTAATAAGATTTGTGTTGTTGAAGATATTGCTGATCAATGGTCTATTGAGAATTCTAAAATCTTTAAAGGATACTTTCATATTTTGGGAGGAACATTATCTTCGGCAGGACAAAGAAAAGAAGATTTACTAATAGATTGTTTAGTTGAGAGAGTTAATAGAGATAAAATTGATGAAGTAATTTTAGCGACTAGTGCTACTGTTGAAGGCCAGACTACTGCATATTACATACAAAACAGTCTGAAAAAATCAAAGGTGAAAGTAACAAAATTGGCACAAGGTTTACCAGTTGGTGGTGAGATAGAGAGTTTGGATGATGGTACTCTTTTTTCTGCATTTAAAAATAGATTTTAGACTGACTTTAATTTTGATTAGTTTTTTTCTTCAATCTATTCAAGTGTAAAAGTGGCTCTGTATAGCCTGATGGTTGTTCTTTTCCCTTAAAAATTAAATCACATGCTGTTTTGAATGCTATTGATTCGTCATATTTATCACTCATTTTAACATATCTTTTATCATTTTTATTTTGTTCATCTACGACTTTTGCCATTTCTTTCATAATCTCCAAAACTTGTATTTTTGTTGTAACACCATGATGAATCCAATTTGTGATATGCTGTGATGAAATTCTCAAAGTAGCTCTATCTTCCATAAGACCTATATTGTTTATGTCTGGTACTTTTGAGCATCCTATTCCTTGATCAATCCATCTAACCACATATCCCAGTAGAGTTTGTGCTGAATTAGATATTTCTTTATTAATTTCATCTACTGACCAATTAGGTCTATCTGCAACAGGAATATTTAAAAGATCATCAAGATTTGCTTGTTTCCGTTTTTCAATTTTTTTCTGTTCATCGAAAATATTTATTTGATGATAGTGAAGTGCATGTAATGAAGCAGCTGTTGGAGATGGAACCCATGCACAGTTTGCTCCAGCTTTCAGATGATTTATCTTTTCTATTAACATTTCTTTCATCTTATCAGGCATTGCCCACATCCCTTTTCCAATTTGTGCTTTTCCGGAAAATCCACATTTTAGACCCACATCAACATTATTATTCTCATATGCTGATATCCATTTTGAGGATTTCATCTCTCCTTTTTTAATCATAGGCCCAGCCTCCATAGACGTATGCATTTCATCACCTGTTCTATCTAAAAAGCCTGTATTGATAAAAAAAACTCTGTTTTTAAGAGTTCTAATACATTCTTTTAGGTTTGCTGATGTTCTTCTTTCCTCATCCATAATTCCAATTTTACATGTATATTTTTTCAAACCAAAAACTTCTTCAACTTTAGAAAAAATTAAATCTGTAAATGCTGTTTCATCTGGACCATGCATTTTAGGTTTTACAATATAAATTGATCCTGTTCTTGAATTTTTTTTTCTTTTTATGTCATGAATAGCAGCACCTGTTGTGATGAATGCGTCCATTATTCCTTCAGGAACTTCACTTCCATCTTTAAGTAAAATTGATGGGTTGGTCATTAAATGTCCCACATTTCTAATTAATAGCAGACTTCTTCCGTGTAATTTTAATCCCTTACCTTCCTTTGAGATGTAACTTCTATCAGGATTTAGTTTTCTTTCTAAATTTTTACCATTTTTTTCAAATTGAACTTTTAAGTCTCCTTTCATTAAACCCAACCAATTTCTGTAACATATTATTTTATCCTCTGCATCTACGGCGGCTACACTGTCCTCATTATCACAAATAGTTGAAATTGCAGACTCGGCAATAACATCACTTATTCCAGCAATATCATGGGCTGCGCTGAAGGCTTTAGGATTTATTATTATCTCAAAGTGAAGATTATTATTTCTTAATATAACAGCATTAGGTTTGTTTGCATCACCTCGATGTCCTACAAATTTTTCTTCATCCAATAATTTATATTTATGATCGTCTTTATGAATAATTAAATTTTTTTCTACAATCCTCAAATCTGTAATATTTTTCCAACTTGTACCGTTTAAAGGAATGTATTTATCAAAAAACTCTCTAACATATTTTATTACCTCTTGGCCCCTTAGAGGATCATATCTTTCACTTCCACCTTCATCCGACTCGATTATGTTTGTTCCATAAAGACTATCATATAAGCTTACCCATCTTGCATTAGCAGCGTTAAGTGTGTACCTAGCATTCATTATTGGCACCACAAGTTGTGGCCCAGCAATTTTAGTTATCTCTTCATCTACGTTTGTAGTCTCAATTTTAAAATCAGGTCCTTCGTCTTTAAGGTAACCGATATCTTTTAAAAATTTTTTATATTCACTTAATTGAATTTTAGTTCCTTTATTTTGAATATGCCAATCATCAATCTTTTTTTGTAAATCATTTCTTTTTTCAATTAGTTTTTTATTTTTTGGAGTTAATTCATGGATTATTTCATCG
>CACPQV010000021.1 GCA_902636165.1 uncultured Pelagibacteraceae bacterium | reverse complement strand
CTTTTTAGCATCATCAGATGCTTCTTTTTTTCTATCTTTTTTTGGAATAGCTTTTTGAGGATTATTACCATTTGCAGGCATTGGCATTAACTCATTTTCACCTAATATTCTTGCTACTCTTGTAGTTGGTTGTGCACCTTGGCCTAACCAATATTTAATTCTTTCAGCCTCTAATCCTATTCTTTCTTTTTTTTCTTTAGGTAATAGAGGATTAAAAAAACCAACTTTTTCTATGAAACGTCCATCTCTTGCAAAACGACTATCAGCTACAACAACCTTGTAGACTGGCCTCTTTTTCGTTCCACCTCTTGATAATCTAAGTTTTAACATTTACTCTCCTTTTTTATTTTAGTTGATTAAATAATTCTGGAGGTATTCCTTTATCAGACATACCTTTCAGATTTCCTTTGGACATCTTTCTCATCATTTCAGACATCATTTTAAATTGTTTTAACAATTTATTGATAGTGGCTGGATCAGTTCCAGAACCATTAGCAATTCTTTTTTTTCTAGAACCGTCAATTATTTTTGGGTTCTCTCTTTCTTTTTTAGTCATCGATAAAATTATAGCCTCGTTCTTTGTGATAACACTTTCATCAATACCTGCAGCATCCATTTGTGATTTAACTTTAGAAATACCTGGCATAAAAGACATAATTCCTTCTATTCCACCCATTTTTTTCATCTGTCTTAGTTGAGTTAAATAATCTTGCATTGAAAATTGTCCCTTTTTTAAATTCTCTTCTGACTTTTTAATATTTTCTTCACCTAAATCTTGTGCTGCTTTTTCAACTAGAGATACAATATCTCCCATTCCAAGAATTCGATTTGCAATCCTATCAGGATGAAACACTTCAAAATTTTCAATTTTTTCTCCTACCCCTAAAAACTTTATCGGAACTTCTGACACAAATTTCATACTTACCGCAGCCCCACCTCTGGCATCGCCATCTGCTCTTGTCAAAATAATTCCTGATAAACCTACAGTATTTTTAAATTCTTTTGCAACCGATGCTGCTACTTGACCAGTTAAAGAGTCTGCAACTAAAAAAGTTTCAGCAGGATTGATTATATTTTCAATCTGTTTTATTTCACTCATCATTTGAAGGTCTATTTGTGTTCTGCCAGCTGTATCAAATAAGATAATATCGGCACCATTTAAATTTGCAGCACTTATTGCTCTCTGACAGATATCTACTGGCTGTTGACCCTCTATAATAGGTAAGGTTAAAATATCATTTTGCTCACCTAAAGATTTCAGCTGTTCTTGTGCAGCTGGTCTATAAATATCTAAGCTGACCATCATCACCTTCTTTTTTTTTGTGTTTTCTAAATATCTTGCAAGTTTAGCAGTAGTGGTAGTTTTACCTGAACCTTGTAGACCAACCAACATCATTGGCACGGGAGGAACAGCGTTTAAATTTACATCAATGTTTTTTTCACCTAATAAATTAACTAATTCGTCATAAACGATCTTAACAACCATATCGCCAGGAGATGTAGACCTGATAATTTCTTGTCCTAAAGCTTTAGGTTTGACTTTTTCAATAAACTCTTTTGCGACCTCAAGTGATACATCGGCCTCAAGTAGGGCTTGCCTAATAGCTCTAAGGCCTTCATCAACTTGGCTCTCATCAAGCGAAGGGGCTTTTTTCAGAGAGGAAAAAACTTCCTCAAATTTATTTGTCAAATTTTCAAACATATTTATTTCACACAGCAGTAATCGCACTAGTGGGCGAACCCTCGCTGACTAGTGTCGATCTCTTTGTTTCCAAAGACACCGCAAATTTAACGTTTTTGCGGAAACTGCCACAAACTATAATAGAGGTTCAAAAAGTCAATAAATAAGTTAAATAACTATATATGGATATAAGAGCTTTTAAAATGGATGGATTAGGTAATGATTTTGTAATAATTGATAATAGACAAAAGATTACCAATTTAACTAAAGATCAAATCGTAAAAATTTGTGATAGAAATTTTATTGGCTGTGATCAATTAATATTTATTGAGTCTAGCAAATCAAGTGATGCAAATTTAAAATTTTTTAATTCTAATGGAGGAGAGTCTGGTGCATGCGGAAATGGTACTAGATGTGTTGCAAAATTAATCTCTGAGGAGACAAAGTCTGAAAATATAATTTTGTCAACTTCAAGTGGAAATTTAGTATCAAAAATATTAGATAAGAATATTGTTACAACTGAAATTGGTAAAGCTAAATCACAATGGAACGAGATTCCTTTATCAGAAAAAGTAGATACAAAAAATTTAAATATTAAAATTATTGATTTAAATAGCAAAGAACATTCAGGTGGAACTGCTGTTAATGTCGGAAATCCCCATATTATTTTTTTTGTAAACGAAATTAAAGCTTTTAATATTGAAAAAATTGGACCTGAAATTGAAAATCATAAAATTTTTCCAGAAAAATGTAATGTTACAATTGCTAAAATAATAAATAAGAATTTAATTAAAGTGAAGGTATGGGAAAGAGGAGCGGGGCTGACCAAATCATGTGGAACAGCTGCATGCGCAGCAGCATTTGCTGGTAAATTAAACAATCTTACTGAAAATAAAACGGATATAGAATTTGAAACAGGTAAATTATCTATTTTTATAGATGGTAAAAATTCAATCCACATGAAAGGACCCGTTTCAGAAATAAAAAAAATTGAGTTCAAACTATAATGGGAATTTTTGATAAATTTAAGATAGGCTTTAAAAAAAGTGCATCTGCACTGACATCTGGACTAAAAGAAATAATAATAAAAAAAGAGATTGATGATAAAAATTTAAATTTAATTGAAGAATTTTTAATTGAGTCAGATGTAGGTGTCGAGGCTGCTTCTGAAATCAAAGAAATCATTTCAAATAAAAAAATCGATCCAAATAAAGATTTATCAACCGAGATAAATCTTATTTTAAAGGAATATATTATTAATTTAATGAAGCCTTTAGAGAATAATTCTTTTTTTGAAAAAAAAGATAAACTAAATGCAACTTTAATCTCGGGAGTAAATGGTGTTGGTAAAACAACAACTATTGGTAAAATAGGTAAAATTTTAAAAACTAATGGAAACAAAGTTATGTTTGCCGCTTCTGATACTTTTCGAGCAGCAGCTATTGAACAATTAGAAAATTGGGCTAATAAAATTGACGTTAAAATAACTAAATCATCTCAAGGTTCTGATCCAGCATCTGTTGCATATAAAGCAGTTGAAGAAGCAATCAAAAATAATTTTCACCAAGTATTAATCGATACTGCTGGAAGACTACAAAATAAAAAAAATTTAATGGAGGAATACAAAAAGATAGCCAATGTAACAAAAAAAATTGACCATGACGCACCTCACAATATTATTTTAGTTTTAGATGCAACATCAGGACAGAATGTAATAAATCAAGTGGAAGAGTTTAACAAAATTATTCCATTAACTGGCTTAATCATGACTAAATTAGATGGAACTGCCAAAGGTGGTATTCTATTGGCAATAGCAAAAAAATATCAACTACCTATTATTGCTTTAGGCTTGGGTGAAAAAGAAGATGACTTACAATTATTCAATGCGGAAAAATTTGCTGAGGCTTTTACGCAGGTTAGTTGATTAAATTACTCGATATTAAAGGTTTATAAATACTACACTTGTAATTATCTCTAAACTTATAATGCCCACAATTCTTAGAAAATGACGAAATAATAAAATCAAATTTTCCTGTGGTGGGGTAAAGTTCAAGTTTCTTATTAAGAATATCATACTTAAAGTTTGCATTTAAACTTTTAACTGCACTAATCATTATTAGCGTTTTATCATCTTTTAAAAGATAATAAGCAAAGTCGTCTGGAAATACAGGAAAGTCATATTCCTCCAAATGAAACTTAGCTTGTGAAGGAAACCAATCATAGGAGATCAATGGTAAAGAAGACTTTGACGAATAGTTATAAATATAAAGATCTTTTGGATAATCATTTAAATAATTACTTTCTTCACCTCTAGCCAAAATCGATTTCTCTCGCCCTTTAAAATAAAGTGCAAATTTTTTATCATGTGAGTCCATATAATCTATGTGAAATAAATCATCAGGATAAAATGAATTATCTTTCGAAAAAGCAAAGCTATTTAATGTTATAAATAAAATTATGATTAAAAAAAAATTTTTCACCTTTTAGTCTTAAACTTAAACCTTGAAAAATATTTGTTTAGAATATGGCTTAATTTAAATTACTCAAAAAAGAATTTAATGCTTTTACTAGATTCTCATCATACTCCATCATATGATTGTCATATTTGGTAAAATATGAAAATTTAGGTTCATTAGCTATTTCAAATATCTTTTTACCCATCTCAAAAGGAACTATTTGATCTTTTTCACCATGCATTATCAAGATTGGAGATTTGATATTTTTAATTTTGTTTTTATTTTCAAATTTATCTTTAAGTAAAAGACTGACGGGTATATATGGATAAAATTTTCTAGCGGCATCAATCATTGATGTGAATGGAGTTTCTAAAATAACACCCGCAAACTTTTTATTTTGGGACAAATGTGTTGCAACTCCTGTTCCTAATGACTCTCCATAAATTACTATATTTTTTTCATCTACTCCTTTTTTTATCAGCCATTTAATTGCACTTTCACCATCCTCATATAATCCAGTTTCTGATGGTTTACCCTCATTGCCACTAAAACCTCTCCAGGCAATTATTAAAAAATTAACACTCATATCTCTAAAATGATTTAATTTATGAATTCTATTTTCTAAAGAGCCAGCATTTCCATGAAAAAATAGAATTGTTTTATTTTTTTTTATATCTTTTTCATGATACCAACCCAATAAATCTAATCCATCTTGGGTTGGAACTTTTACTTTTTTAATATAAACTGAGAGTTTATCGTCAAAATAATTATTTTCATCTGGATGATACATTAAATTCCTTTGATAAAAATAAAGAAATATTAAAAGAAAAAGGTAAACTAAAATTGTTAGTTGTAAAAATAATAACAAACTATTCCTGAACCTTTTTAACATTATTTTTCTTTGCTAAATATACGCCAAAAAATACCAAAATAGTCCCTATAATGTGATAATTTTCAAATTTCTCGTCAAACAAAAAGTATCCATAAATTGCTCCATAAACTGTAAAAACATAAAGTGTGAAGCCAGTTAAAGATGCACCTAATTTTTTTTGAGCCATGGTATAAAGTGTAAAAGCAATTATCCCTGGTGATATAGCAGCAAAAATTACCCATAAATAGAATTCTGTTACAAAAATAGTCTCTTTATAAAATAATTCCTCTCCAACATAAAAAGGTAACAAACTTAAAGCACCAAAAAAGGAAATCATAGCAAATCTATCGAAAATTTTTAGTTTTGATTTCCAATAAAATAAATAAATAGAATATAAGGCCCATCCAACTGCAGCAGCTAACATCCATAAATCGCCAATTGTAAATCTAAGATTAATTAATAAATCAATATCCCCTTTAATAATAATGATAAAAACACCAATTAAACAAGCGATTAAACCAATTACCTTTGTCAAATTAATTTTTTCTTGAAAAAAAAAATATGAAATCAAAATAATAAAAACCGGAGAGGATGTGTAAATTATCCCCATATTAGTCACAGTTGTTGTCTCACCAGCTAAAAAAGGGAATGCGCCACATACACCACATCCCATTGATCCTAAAAAAAATAATTTTTTATATTCCTTTTTAATTATATGAAAATTATTTTTTAAAGTTACATAAGTGAATGGTAATAAAATCAAAAAAACTACTGTCCAACGCCAAAATGCAAGTGAAATAGGTGGAACGAATTCAACACCACCTCTAGCAACAACTAAGTTACTAGCCATAAAGATTGGTTGTATAAATAATAATGATAATGGAAATAAATCTGTCTTAGTATTTTTCAATTTAATTGATGTTAATCTTTATCAAAGAAGGCTTCGTATATCATCATAATGATAGCTGCACCCATTAAAAGATAAACTGGGATAACATCCAAGAAACCTATCATCATTGATCTCGTTAAAGTCGTTGCTAAACCAATTAAAAAGAAAACTGCAAAAGATAATCCTATGATTGTAGTAATTTTATTCATTTTATTCCTGACATTCTTTTTCTAACCAATTAGCAACTCCTAGAAATCTATGATCATCATATTTATTGCCAATTAATTGAACACCTAATGGTAAATTATTTTCTCCTTCAAGTAAAGGTAACGAAATGCATGGTGTACCAAGATAAGACCAAACTTTGTTAAATTCTGCCGTTCCTGTACTTTTTAAACCCTTAGGTGCAACACCTGGACTAGCTGGTGATAAAACTCCATGATAGTCCTCAAAAACTTCCTGGTAAGACTCATAGCTTCGTTTCATAAAATCAATTGCTTCTGCGTAATCTTTTGCAGAATATTTATTTCCTTTAATAATTGCATCTTGCATATACTTAGACAATTTTTTTTTAAATTTTTCAAAATACACTGAAAAATTATTGGCTAAGTCAGTCTCATGAATAATTTGGTGGTACTTATGAATATCTTTAAAATATGAGGGTGTATCAAATATTTCAATATTTTTTTTAAAAGATTTAATAAAATATTCAAATGACTCCCTAGACTTTTTATCAATTAATTTCCAATGCTCAGTTTTATAAAAAATAAATTTTGGATCAAATAGAGGTCCTTTTTTTGTTTCAGATAAAATATTTTCAGTTGAATAATGTATGGTTGCTGGATCAAATTTATCTTTTTTTATTAATACTTTTGCCAACATAGCTACATCTTCAACTTTTCGGCCAAAAATTCCAATATGATCTAGACTATAAGAAGTTCTTAAAACACCATTTCTAGATATCAAACCATAGCTAGGCTTGTAACCCACAACGCCACAATAAGATGCTGGTCTAATAATAGATCCTCCAGTTTGCGATCCAATTGATGCAGGTGCCATAAAAGAGGCCACAGAGGCGGCCGATCCACTAGAGGAACCACCTGGTGTTCTTGTTTTATCGTGTGGATTTGTAGTTGCCGAGGGTCCTAAATAAGCAAGTTCTGATGTAGCTGTTTTACCCATAACAATAGCTCCGGATGCATTAAGCAGATCAATTATTTCTGCATTTTGTGAATATGATTTACCTTTTCTAATTACTGTTCCACATTCAGTTGGCATATCAACTGTCCCAATAATGTCTTTAACCGCAATGGGCACCCCATGAAGTGGACCAATTGGTTTACCAGATCTTCTATGATCGTCAGCTTCAACAGCTTTTTCTAATAAAACTTTTTTGTCAAAATGGGCCCAGGCCTTTATATCTTTGTCAAATTTATTAATTCTATCAATATACTTTTCGCAAACTTCGACAGAGGTGAGTTGGGCATCTTTAATCTTTGTGGCAAGTTCTTCGATACTTAAAGAAAATATATCTGTCATTTAAAGTTAATTTGCAAATAATGTCTCTGGTAACCAAAGTGCTATACCTGGAAATAAATACATTAGAACCATAGCTAAAATTACAATACCCAAAAATGGCATTATTCCACCAAAGATCTGCATTAATTCAACATTTTTCGATTGAACTCCTTTTAAATAGTATGCAGACATTGCCATGGGGGGTGTCAAAAATGAAGTTTGTAAATTTAAAGCAATTAACATTGCAAAGAAATATGGATTAACTCCAAAAAATTCTACTAATGGTAAAAATATTGGAACAAAAATGATTAATATCTCAGTCCACTCTAATGGCCAACCTAATAAAAATATAATTAATTGTGTAATTACTAAAAATTGCCAAGGCTGTAAATTTAGAGATTTAAAGAAATGTTCGAAAACTTCATGACCTCCAAGATAAGAAAATACTGAGGCAAATGTCCACGATCCTATGAATAGCCACATAATCATAGCAGTTGTTTTTGCTGTCAAAAAGACTGACTCTTTGAAATTTTTCCATTTTAAGGTTTTATAGAAATATGAAAGGACTAACGACCCGAATGCACCGACTGCTGCAGCTTCAGCAGGTGTTGCTATTCCAGCTAAAATTGTACCTAAAACTAAAATTATTAAAGAAAATAATGGTAAGAAAGAAACAAGAACTTCCTTCATAATTACTGCTGTAGGAGGTATCTCTTCAGCCGCAGGTTTTGGCGCTATCGATGGATTTAACCAAGCTCTAAACACAGCGTATGCAATATAAAGTCCTGCCAACATAAGTCCTGGAAAAATAGCAGCTGCAAATAATCTTAATGGTGATAGTTGAGCAATTACAGAATAAACAATCAACATAATACTTGGTGGAATTAAAATTCCTAAACAACCACCTGAACAAATTATTCCAGATGCAAATTTTTTATCATAACCAGCTTTAATCATAGCAGGCCATGCTAATAGTCCCATTAAAGTAACAACCGCACCGATAATACCTGTTGCCGTTGAAAATAGGGCACAAGTAATCAATGCTGCAACTGCCATTGATGCAGGAAGCTTGTGAGATGCTAATCTGATTGCAAAAAATAATTTTGCTACAATACCTGCTCTTTCAACTAAATATCCCATAAATAAAAAGAGTGGGACCGCAGTAAGCACGTTATTATCCATGACAGTATAGGTATTTTGTACAAAAAGTTGGAATATCCTATTATCAAAAAGATGTTCCATCTTAGTTGGATCAAAGTAAGCATAATATCCAAAACCTAGCCCCATCGCCATTAAAGTGAAGGCAATCGGAAAACCTAACAAAACAGCAAATAAAAATATACCCATCATCATAATTGCCACTTCAGGATTTGTCAGACTAAATAACATCTTCTTTATTTCCCTCTTGTGAAGTTCTCATTAATACTTTTTCAGTTTCCTCAGCATCACGTTCTGTTCCTCTTTCTGGCCAACTGCCAGATTTTATACATATGATACATCTAAATACCTCACTTATTCCCTGCAGGGTTAATAGGGTTCCTGATAAAGGAATTAAAGATTTAGCCATATAAATTTGAATTTGTGCCGGGCTATTCCAGCTTGTTTCTTTTATTTTCCAAGCAAGTGCTGCGTATTCATAACCATAAAAAGCTAACGCAACGACACCAGGAAAAAAGAAAATAAAATACAATACTATATCTATCCAAGCTTGCATTCTTTGAGAAAATAATCTGTAAATAACATCTCCTCTAACATGTGCCTCTGTGCATAAAGTGTACGCACCAGCCATCATAAAAATTGCACCATACATTTGAAGACTAAAATCAAAATTCCATAAAGTTGGGGCATTAAGAGCATATGCCATGAAAACTTCATAACAAGTTCCACCCATCAAAATTACTATACACCACGAAAATGCCTTACCCATCGAGACACTTAATCGGTCAGCAAATTTTATATAAGATCTCATCATAAATATAGACTCTTATTGAATTGTAATGAATTAATCAAATAAAAAGGGGGCCGAAGCCCCCTCATTAAAATTTATAAAAGTTAATTATATCTTAACTTTTGCTATTGGACCAAACTCATTTTCATATGCAAGTTTGTAATTTGGCTGATTCATCAGCAAGTACTTCATTACTCTCTTCGCATAAGATTTTTGAGAATCAACGACTTTCTTAAAGAAAGGATCTTTCTTGTTAAAGTCACCTATCACTTTGTCCCAACCTTTTAATTGTTGAGCCAAAATCTCATCTGAGGTTTGGTAAACATTTACTTTATGCTCATTCATCAACTTAGCTAAGTCAGCTGAGTATCTTACTAGAGCTTTAAAGTAGTTATCACTATTTGCAGCATAAGCAGCATTTTTTAATATCGCTTGGTGCGCAGGTGATAAACTATTATATGTTTTTTTGTTAACTGGAATCTCAAACATCTCTTGAGATTGGTGGAAGCTTCCTAAGTGATAGTGCTTAGATACATCTTGCATACCAAATTGAGAGTCTGAAGTTGGGTTGTTAAACTCTGCAGCTTCAATCAAACCAGTTTTCATAGCTGGCTGAATTTCACCACCTGGTAATTGTCTAACTACCATTCCCATTGCAGTTAAAACGTTAGTCGCTAAACCAACTGTTCTGTACTTCATACCTTTAACATCAGATACTTTTGTTACGTTCTTCTTGAACCAACCAAAAGGCTGTGCTGGCATAGGCATATGGAAAAAACCAATGTAATCAAAACCTACTTTTGCAAGAGTTTCATCATACAATTTTCTTCCTCCACCGTACTCCATCCATCCCATAACTTCTTGAGATGACATACCGTATGAAGGACCAGTTCCAAATAATGATGCAGCTGGATTTTTACCATACCAATATGCAGTCACCCAGTGACCCATATCTACTACACCAGAACTTACTGCTTGTCCGATTTCTGAAGTCTTTACGACTGCTCCAACTGGTTGAAGATCAATCTTAAGTGTACCTCCAGACATCTCATCTACCATTTTGCAGTAGTCTCCGGCCATTTCAAAAAAGATGTTTGCTCCACTTGGCCATGCAGCTTGCATCTTTAAAGTTTTATGACCGCCAGCAGTTGCTATGTTTGGCATTGCAACAGCAGCTGCAGCTATAGCACCTGTCTTAGCAGCAGTTTTAAAGAACTTACGTCTTGAAGATGTTTTCACCTTCAATGATTTATTTTCTTTTGTCATTATTACTCCTATTAAAGTTAATTAACTGGATTAATTTAAACATAGATTCAGATTAGAGTCTTTCTAAAAAAAGGCGTAGATGTCGCAGAAATTAAATTAAATTCAATCCTGGGTAGAATTAATTAACTTTATTTTTACAATTCCCAGTATTAAAAAATTCCTCAATATTATCTATTGCTAAATTAGCCATTGCAGTTCGTGTTTCTTTTGTAGCGCTTCCTAGATGGGGTAATATAAAAGCACTCTTATGATTTAAATAACCACGATTTAAATTTGGCTCATTTTTATAAACATCTAAACCAACAGCGTAAACTTTTCTTCTATTTAAAGCATCTATTAGCGCATCATCATCAACAATGTCACCTCTTGCAATATTAGTAACTATTGCACCCTTAGGTAAGTACTCAATTGTTTCTCTATTTATAAGATCTATTGTTTCTTTTGATGCAGGGCAACAAATTGATAATACCTCTGATTGTTTAAGTAAATCTTTTAAATCTTCGTGATATTTTGCTCCGTTTTCTTTTTCATCGCTAAGCTTAGATCTATTATGATAATGAACAATCATTCCCAATGATTTTGCAACTTTAGCAATTTTTTGCCCTATTCTTCCCATACC
>CACPQV010000020.1 GCA_902636165.1 uncultured Pelagibacteraceae bacterium | reverse complement strand
TTCCTTCAAAAGAAATACCTTCTACTTTTCTTTGATCATTTAGTTTAAGATATACATGTACGTTATCTCCACATAATGGATTATTTCCTTTTGCATCTTTATTAAAATTTTCAGTTTTTCCTAAATTTCTAGGATTTTTTCCATGCTCTAAAATTATTTCTTGATATAGTTCTTTCAAATTCATTTTAAATCAAAAATTTTTTTACAATTGTTAATTCCATCATTTAATTTATCTAAATCATCTTTAGTGTTATATACTCCTAATGATGCTCGCGCACTTGCAGGAATTCCTAATTTGTCATGGAGTATTTGACAACAATGATGACCTGCTCTTATAGCAACTCCGGTTTCATCTAAAATAGTTGCAATGTCATGTGGATGGACCCCTTCTACTGTAAAAGATAATACACCACCTCGCTCTTTAGGATTTCCAATTAGCCTCACTGAATTATTCTTTTTCAAAATTTCTTGTCCGTATTCAATTAATTCTTTTTCATGTTTAATTATATTTTCAATTCCAATATTTTCTAAAAATTTTATTGATTGATCGAATGCTATCACCTGTGCTGTAGCCATTGTTCCAGCTTCATACTTATTCGGAAGTTCACCATAAGAAATTCTATCTTTTTTTACTTCATTTATCATTCCTCCACCTCCTTGGTATGGTGGAAGTTGTTCTAACCATTTCTTTTTTCCATACAAAACTCCGAGTCCAGTTGGGCCATACATTTTATGACAAGATATTGCATAAAAATCACAATCTAGATCTTGCATATCTAACTTCAAATGTGGTCCTCCCTGACATCCATCTACTACAACAACAATACCTTTTGAATGTGCTAATTGAGTTATCTCTTTAATTGGTAAAACCGCACCAGTAACATTGGATAAATGAGTTATAGCTATTACTTTAGTTTTATTTGTGATTTCTTTCTCTATATTTTCAATCGGAATATCTCCGTCTTGATTAATCTCAGCAAACTTAATTTTAATATTTTTAGATTTTCTTAAAAAATGCCATGGAACATAATTTGAATGATGCTCTAGTTCTGTAATTAAAATTTCATCATTCGGCTCCAAAATTGCTTGACCTAGAGTATTAGCTACTAAATTTAGTGCCTCAGTAGCACCTTTAGTAAATACAATTTCATTTTTATCTTTTGCATTTATGTATTTTTGGACTGATGACCTGGTATTTTCATACAAATTTGTAGCCGCAACTGCCAAATAATGAATACTTCTTCCTACATTAGAAAATTGTTTAGAATAAAAGTCATTTATTCTGTCCAAAACCACCTTTGGTTTTTGCGATGAATTAGCACTATCTAAATAAACTAAATCATTGTTTTGAATTTTTTCATCAAAAATTGGAAATTCTTTTTTAATATTATTTATATTCATTCTTTTAATCCAATAATATCTTTAATTAAGTTTCTTATTTCGGAGTCTGTAATTTTTTCAACAACGTCTAATAAAAAACCATTTATTAAAAGTTCTTTTGATTGTTGATAGTTCAAACCTCGGGACATTAAGTAAAAAATTGAATTCTCATCTAAGCTGCCAGATGCTGATCCATGAGAGCATTTAACATCATCAGCATAAATTTCTAACTCTGGTTTTGCATTAAACTCTGATGTTTCATCTAGCAATATTGCTTTGCTTAATTGATATCCATCAGTTTTTTGAGCTTTCGAATTTACAAATATTCTTCCTTGATAAGCAGATTTTGAGTTTTTTCCAAGAACGCTTTTAATAAGCTGATAACTTTTAGTGTTCTCAACTAAATGTTTAATTGTAGTTCTTATTTCGTGTTGTTGATTTTCCTTCAATGAAAAAAAACCATTAATAAATGCAGAGGAATATTCACCATTTAAATTACAATTAATTTCATTTTTAAAATAATCTGATCCAGCAGATAATATAAATGTTTCTGAAACACTGTTATTTTCCTGTTCAATATTATTAAAAAAATACTTTAAATTATTGTTTCTGAATTTATCGATTTTATAATTTTTTAGAATTGAGTCTTTTTCTAAATTAAAGTTGTAAAAAATATTAATAAAGTTTTTTGCTGTGTTATTGGTAAAGTAATCAATAAGTTTTAAACAACTATTTTTGCCTAACTCAAAATCTAGCCTCAAATTAATATTAGTCGAATTAATTTTATCATTTGTTGAGTGATAGATTATTAAAGGTTTTTTTAAAGAATAATTTTTTTTTATAGAAATTTTTAAAACTTTATTATTAAGTGCACTATTTAAATCAATTAATGAGTTTTCATAATCAAATGGGATATCTTTTTTAGTATCATCACTTATTTCAATTTTATTTTGATCTTCATGGTCAAAATCAATTTTCTCAATTCTCCCATTTATGAAAATAATCTTATTATGTTCCAAATTATTCACAAAAATAGATGTGTCAATTTCATTTGATTGTGAATAATCATTAAAAAAACTTAAACCATTTATATTTTTTTTTATGATTTGACTGATGTCTAAAAATTTCCAATCTTCTTGTTTTCTATTTGGAAAACCACTTTTTATAAACTTATTTAAAAATTCTTTTTTTATTTTAGTTTCCTCTTTAGAAATTTTTGAAACTTTTACTATTTTATCAAAGTCTGATTGTAATTGTTCATTCATTTAATTAAAATTTTTATATCCTTTTTTTTCTAATTCGATTGCTAATTCTGGACCACCAGATCTAATTATTTTTCCATTCATCAAAACATGAACAAAGTCTGGTTTTATAAAATCTAGCAATCTTTGGTAGTGTGTTATTATTAAAAAGGAATTATCTTTATTTCTTAAAGTATTAACTCCATCAGAAACTATTTTGAGTGCATCTATGTCTAGGCCAGAGTCTGTCTCATCTAAAATAGATAGTTTGGGAGCTAACATGGACATTTGTAAGATTTCATTTTTCTTTTTTTCTCCACCTGAAAAACCAACATTTAATTGTCTGCTTAGTTTTTCTTCATCAAATTTTAATTCTTTAGCTTTTTCTTTAACGAGTTTTAAAAATTCAATAGCATCTAGTTCTTTTTCACCTCTAGCTTTTCTAATTGCATTTAAAGAAGTTTTTAAAAATATTTTTGTATTTACTCCTGGAATTTCTAATGGATATTGGAAGGCCAAAAATATTCCTTTGTGTGCCCTTTCTTCAGTCTCCAGATCAAATAAATTTTTATTTTCAAATAAGATTTCACCCGAAACCTCATAACCTTTTTTTCCAGATAAAATGTTAGATAATGTGCTTTTTCCTGATCCATTTGGACCCATAATTGCGTGAACTTCACCAGGATTTATATTCAATGAAAAACCCTTTAAAATCGATTTGTTCTCAATATTCGCATTTAAATTACTTATCTTAAGCATTAACCAACACTCCCCTCTAAACTAATACCTACAAGTTTCTGAGCTTCGACTGCGAACTCCATTGGTAATTGTTGTAATACTTCTTTACAAAAACCATTAACAATTAGTCCCACAGCTTCCTCTGGATTAAGTCCCCTTTGTTGGCAATAATGCAATTGTTCTTCACTAATTTTAGAAGTCGTAGCTTCGTGTGCAATATTTGAATCAGAATTTTTATTTTTTATGTAGGGTACTGTGTGTGCACCACATTTATTACCCATTAATAAAGAGTCACATTGTGTGTAATTACTAGAATTTTTAGCTTTTGAGTTAATATCTACTAGACCTCTGTAAGTCATATCAGAAAATCCAGCACTTATACCTTTAGAGATAATTTTACTTTTAGTATTTTTTCCTAAATGTATCATCTTGGTACCAGTGTCTGCTTTTTGATGATTATTGGTTATTGCTATAGAGTAGAATTCACCAATTGAATTATCGCCTTTTAATATACAGCTTGGATATTTCCAAGTTATAGCTGAACCTGTTTCAACTTGTGTCCAAGAAATCTTAGAGTTTTTCCCCTTACACAATCCTCTTTTTGTTACAAAATTATAAATTCCTCCTTTTCCATTTTCATCACCTGGATACCAGTTTTGCACGGTTGAGTATTTAATTTCTGCATCATCTAAGGCAATCAGTTCTACATTAGCAGCATGTAATTGATTTTCATCTCTCATTGGGGCAGTACAACCTTCCAAGTAACTTACATAGCTGCCTTTATCAGCAATAATTAATGTTCTCTCAAATTGCCCAGTTTCTGATGCATTAATTCTAAAATAAGTCGAAAGTTCCATTGGACACTTTACACCTTCAGGAATGTAAACAAATGATCCATCAGTAAATACAGCTGAGTTTAAAGTAGCAAAAAAATGATCTGTGATTGGAATTACACTTCCTAGGTATTTTCTTACCAATTCAGGATGTTTTTGGATAGCCTCAGATATTGAACAGAATATTATACCATGCTTAGTTAATTCACCTTTGAAAGTTGTTGCTACAGAAACAGAGTCAAATACAGCATCGACTGCAATACCATTTAGTCTTGCTTGTTCTTGCAATGGAATTCCCAATTTTTTATATGTTTCTAAAAGTTTTGGATCCAATTCATCTAAACTTTTTGGCTTATCTTTCATACTTTTAGGTGCAGAATAATAATATAAGTTTTGATAATCAATTTTAGGGTATTTAGGTTTTTGCCAATTAGGCTCTTTTAAATGTTTTAATCTTTCATAAGCTTTAAGCCTAAAATCTAACATCCATTTTGGTTCTTTTTTTATGTTAGATATAAATTTAATTACATTTTCATTCAGCCCTTTTGGAGCTTTTATATTCTCTATGTCGGTCGTAAAACCGTACTTATAATCTTTTAAATTTTCTATGTCTTTTTCTCTTGTATCCATTACTAAACTCTTTTTTCAAAATTTTCATTAATCAAATCCTCTAAACTTTTTTTTTCAAAAAAATTATTAATATGATTTTCAAGCTCATCCCAAAGATTATGTGTAACACACTTAGTTAATTTACCATTGCATCCTTTTTTGGACTCTTTTTTACACTGAACAGTTTTTACTTTTTCATCAACTGCATCAAAAATATTTGTAAGTTTAATTTCTTTAGCTTTCCTTTTAAGAATATATCCACCTTGAATACCTCTTACACTCTGAACAATTTCTTTTTTTCTTAATTTCGAAAAAATTTGTTCCAAATAGTCAAGGGATATTCCTTGTCTTAATGAAATATCTCTGAGGGAGACTGGATTCATGTCGTCAAATCTCGCAAGATCTACCAAAGCCATTACCGCATATCTGCCTTTAGATGAAAGTTTCATAATTCCTTATTTTACAGGGTATATATAAACCTGACCAAAATAGTCAAGTATTTGAAATAAAAAAAAACTAACATTTTGTCACGCAGTTATGATAAACCTAATTTTTTTTTGAGAATAGTTATCAATAACAATTATGGACAATAAAATTTTAGAAATATTTATTCCAGGACCAGCAGGAAGACTTGAAGCTAAATATTATAAAAGTAAAAAGAGTACATCACCTATTGCACTTGTATTACAACCTCATCCTCAATATGGAGGTACTATGAATAATAAGGTTGTTGTTGAAACTTTTCATACTTTCATGGAAAATTATTAGATCTCAAACTAAACTACCTTTAATTATTGATGCAGGTTTAGGTCAAGCTTCAGATGCAACTATTGCAATGGAGTTGGGATGTGATGGTGTTCTAGTTAATACAGCTATTGCAAAAGCAAAAAAACCATTTGATATGGCAGTGGCATTTAAGAATGCTGTGATTGCTGGAAGGCAATCATTCAAAGCAGGAAGAATTAATAAAGTATTAAAGGGAAGTCCCTCTTCTCCAATTAAAGGAGTTATTTAACTTTTTTAAAAAATTTTTTTTTTCTAAATGTTTTTTTTTTAAATTTTTTTTTGTCTTTCAGTTGAATTATGTTCCCTTCTTTTTTTTGTTGCTCAAGATTTTTTAATTTTTCAAAATACTCAATAACCTCAATTGTTTTTTTTGATCGATTTTTAACATTAATAATATATTCAGGTATAATAAGACTATTATCTGAAATTATATCGATTTTAATTTTATTTTTTTTTTCAAAATAAGTTAAATCATCGATAAAATTTTCTTTTAAAAAATTTGAAATTTTTTCACATACTTTAAGATCAACAAATTTTGCTTTATTTATTACAGCTTTCAATTCAACAAGTTTTAAAATTTTAAGAGCGAAGGACTCGTCGGTCAAATTTACTTTCCATTTAATTGCACTTTCTCTAAGTCTTTGTCTTGACATTTCTAGTAAACCAAAATTACTTATTCTACCTATTTGAATTCTAGCTCTATCCGATCTACACTTCTCTTTAAGTCTTCTTTCTACAAGCCTTCTATTACCAAAACTTAACATATCAATAAAATCAATAATGATTAATCCAGATAAATCTCTGATTTTTATTTGTCTTGCAATTTCATCTGCAGCTTCAAGGTTTGTGTCCAAAGCAGTACTCTCAACATTTTTTTGTTTAATTGAACTACCTGAGTTAATGTCGATTGAA
Organism: uncultured Pelagibacteraceae bacterium; assembly: GCA_902636165.1. Taxonomy (GTDB): domain Bacteria; phylum Pseudomonadota; class Alphaproteobacteria; order Pelagibacterales; family Pelagibacteraceae; genus Pelagibacter. The sequence continues at coordinate 5,515 of CACPQV010000020.1, read as the reverse complement.
ACCAAAGCTTCTGTAGGATTAATTACTAAATATCCTCCTGAGCTTAATTTTATCTCAGACTCAAAAATTTGATTTAGTTTTTGTTCAATTCCCTCTTCAATAAATAATGGTATTTTTCCTCTATATTTTTTAATCTTTTTTACATGTGACGGCATCATCATTTTCATAAAATTTTGAGCCTTTTTATATCCCTCATTACCCTCTACAAAGATATTTTTTGTATTATCATCGTACATGTCTCTAAGTGTTCTTTTAATAATTTCACTTTCTTGATGAATTAATGAAGGTGCTATTGAATTAAGAGCACTTTCTTTTATTTGGTTCCATGAGTTTATTAATGTTGATAAGTCATGATTAATCTCATTTTTAGTTTTATTACTTCCAGCCGTTCTTACTATCAAACCCATTTCTTTTGGAATTTCGATTTCATTTAAAATTGTTCTAATTTTTTTTCTATCTGCAGGATTAAATATTTTTCGAGAAATACCACCACCTTTAGGTGTATTTGGCATTAAGACAATATATTTACCAGCTATAGATATGAAAGTGCTTAAAGCGGCTCCTTTTTGTCCTCGTTCGTCTTTAATTACTTGAACCAATATGACTTGATTTGGCTTAATTACTTCTTGAATTTTATATCTTTTAAACTTAAATCTTTTCTCTCTTTTTTTTTCTCTTTCCTCATCAATATTTTCTTTTTCAAGAGGTTCTTGCTTTTCTATGGGATCATCAACTTCTAATTTTCCTTCAGCCAGATTTTCTTCTTCTTTTGCCTCAACTTCTTTAGAGATTTCTTCTCTAGCTTTTTCTTCTTCTTGTTTAATAATTTCTAAATCACTTTGTGGAATTTGATAATAATCAGATTGTATATCATTGAATGATAAGAAACCATGTCTATCCCTCCCAAAATCTACAAATGCAGCCTGAAGGGACGGCTCGATTCTACTTACCTTGCCCAAATAAATATTATTTTTTATTAGGTTATTTTTTAGACCTTCGTACTCGTAATCTTCAATACTATCATCTGATTTAAGTACAACCCTAGTCTCATTTGGATGCGAAGCATCAATATATAAATTTTTTTCCATATTTTAATAATTAATTGTTTCATTATAATAATAAAAATTTTGTTTGTTTCATTGCCATATCTTTAACAAATTCCCATATATAATTAAATCAAAATGAGCAAAACAATAAAAAATATATTAATCGGTTTTGTTAGTGTTTTTCTCGTTTTTTCAATTATATCGCTTGTTATTTTGTGGAATTTTTCTAATAAAATTCCAGACTATAAATTTTTAAAGAATTACAAACCTCCAGTTTCAAGTAAAGTTTATTCTGGAAAGGGCGAGTTAGTAGCTGATTTTTCCAAAGAAAAAAGAATTTTTGTGCCATATGAATCAATTCCTAAAAATGTGATTTATTCTTTTTTATCAGCTGAGGACAAGAACTTCTTCACTCACCCTGGGGTAGATGCCAAAGGAGTTTTGAGAGCCGTAGTAAATAATATTAAGAATATTATGAGTTCGAAAAGGTTAGAAGGAGCATCAACAATTACCCAACAAGTTGCTAAAAATTTTCTTTTAACAAATGAAGTCAGTCTTAATAGAAAAATTAAAGAGGCCATTCTTGCATTTAGAATTGAAAGAGCACTATCTAAAGAAAGAATATTAGAGCTTTATTTAAATCAGATATATCTTGGAAGTGGAGCTTATGGCGTTGCAGCTGCAAGTTTGGAATATTTTGATAAATCGATAAAAGAGCTTTCTTATGAAGAAGCAGCACTACTAGCAGCTTTACCCAAAGCGCCTAGCAGATATAACCCTTACCAAAATCCTGAGTTAGCAAAATTTAGGAGAAATTTAGTTTTAAAAAACTTATTAGAAAATAATTTTATTGATTCAAAAATTTATAAAAATTTAAGAGAAAAAAAAATTTTCTTAAAAAAAAAAGAAAAAATATTTTTTGAAGACTCTCAATATTATATTGAAGATGTGAGAAAAAAAATTATTGAAGAATTAACTTATGAAAAAGTATATAAACAAGGTTTCAATATTAATACACCTATTAATTTAGAACTACAAAAAATAGCAACAAATTCATTAAGAAATGGTTTAATAAAGTATGATAAACGAAAGGGATGGAGAGGGGTCTTAACAAACAAAGCTTATTCAAGTGAATGGTACAAAGATTTAGAAAAATACAATTTAGAAAAATCGTTAAATTGGAAAATTTCAATAATTAAAAAGGTCAATCAATTTTCTGCAGAAATAGAAACTCAAGATAAAATAAGAGGTTTAATAGAATACAGTGATATTTCTTGGACCAAAAAAGAGATAGATGAACTTTTTAAACCTGGAGATATAATATATGCCAAAAGAATAAATGGAAATAAATTTAGTCTCAAACAAATTCCTAAAATTAATGGTGGTATAGTTGTAATGGATCCATTTACTGGAAGAGTTTTAGCTTTAAGTGGTGGTTTTAGTTTTAAAAGTAGTGAATTTAATAGGGCTTCACAAGCATTAAGACAACCTGGGTCAGCTTTTAAACCATTTGTATATGCTCTTGCTTTAGAAAATAATTACACTCCTTCATCTTTAATATTAGATGCTCCTTTAGTTTTAGATCAGGGATCAGATTTAAAAATGTGGAAACCAGAAAATTATGGAAAAAAATTTTATGGACCTTCAACTTTACGTATCGGTCTTGAAAAATCTAGAAATTTAATGACAGTTAGGATAGCTCAAAATTTAGGTATAGACAAAATTATTAAATTTTCTGAAGAGCTGGGAATTTACGAGAGTCCTGATGAACTTTTATCAATTTCTTTGGGATCTGCTGAGACTACTTTGCTAAAACTGACCTCAGCATATTCTGCTTTTGTAAATGGTGGAAAATTAGTTGAACCAATTTTGATTGACAGAATTCAAGATAGTGAAGGTAACACAATTTTAAATAATGATAAAAGGTTTTGTAATAATTGCAGTCAGATTTCATATACAAGTGAAATGTATCCAAAAATAGATGATAACTATAAGCAAGTTTTTTCTCCTCAAACAGCGTATCAAATAACATCTATTCTTGAGGGTGTAGTCCAAAGAGGAACAGGTAAGAAATTGAGAAAGCTAAAATTAAATTTAGCAGGTAAAACTGGAACGACTAATAAAAACACTGATGCATGGTTTATAGGTTTTACATCAAATCTAGTTATAGGAGTATATGTAGGGATGGATAACCCTGAGCCTCTTGGGAAATTTGAGACTGGTTCTAAAACTGCTCTTCCAATTTATGAAAGTTTCATTAAAGAAGCAGTAAAAAAATCTGACGCAAGACCATTTAAAGTTTCTGACAATATTACAATGATGGTTGTTGATTCTCTTACGGGTCAAAAAGCTAAATTTTCCTCGAAAGACACCATAATAGAGTCTTATAAGAGCAAGAATGTTGTAAACGGTAAAGTTATTTATCTAAATAACAATAGATTGGATAGAAATAATATATTAAGGTTTTATTAATGGATGATAAATTTTTAAATTTAAAAAAAGAAATAGAAAAGATCAATCAAAGAGTTAAGGAGTATCTTTGAAAAAAATGATATCTATCTAAAATTAGAGCGTCACAATAAGCAAATGCTTGATGCTAACTTCTGGCAAAATAAAGACAATTCAAAAATTGTTGTTAAAGAAAAAAAATTATATGAAAGTTTAATAAATTCCTTAAGAAGTGGAATTAAAAAAATTAAGGATTTAGATGAACTAAATAATTTAGCGATTGAAGAAGGAAATCAAGAAATACAATCGGAAGTATTAGAAAATACAAAAAGCTTAAGACTTGAGGCAAGAAAAAATGAAATAAGATGCTTTTTATCTGATGAGACAGACTCCTTTGATTGTTACGTAGAAATTCATGCAGGAGCGGGAGGTACTGAAAGTCAAGATTGGGCTGATATGCTAAGAAGAATGTATCTAAAGTGGGCGGATAATAGAAAATTTAAAACTAGACTTATAAGTGAACATAAAGGTGAAGAGGCAGGTATTAAATCATCAACTATAAAAATTGAAGGTGATTATGTTTTTGGATGGCTAAAAAAAGAGTCAGGTATACACCGACTTGTGAGAATTTCACCTTTTGATTCTGGAGCAAGGAGACACACAAGTTTTGCAAGTATATGGACATATCCAGTTGTTGATGAAAACATTAAAGTTGAAATTTTAGAAAAAGATATCAGAGTAGATACTTACAGATCAAGTGGGGCTGGAGGACAGCATGTAAATACAACAGATAGTGCAGTTAGAATCACTCATTTACCTACAAAGATTGTAGTTCAATGCCAAAATGAGAGATCACAACATAAGAATAAAGAAACATGCATAAATATGCTTAAGGCAAGATTGTATGATTTTGAAATTAAAAAAAAAGCTAAAGAAAACGAAAACAATGAAACAAAATCTGATATAGGTTGGGGTCATCAAATAAGATCTTACATACTGCAACCTTATAGACTTGTAAAAGATAATCGCACTGGTTTTGAGAGTACTAGCCCAGAAAAAATTTTAGATGGGGAAATAGATTCTTTTTTAGAAGAATCACTATACAAAACTAAATGAAAAAAACATTAAAATTTTCTATATTTTTATTTTTGATTATTTTAAGTTTAATAATTTTTTTAAGTACTATTGGATTAGAAACAACAAAATTGAATAGCAATATACAAAAAATTGTTAAAGATTTTAATAGTGAAATTGAGATTGAACTTAAAAAGATTAAAATACTTTTAGATCCTTTCAATTTAAGAATTAAATTAAAAACAGTTGGTTCAAATATAAAAATTGGAGAGAATTATATTGAAACAGAAAATGTTAAAACAAATATATCAATTGAATCTTTTTTAAGAAATGATTTCTCAATTAAAAACTTACAAATATCATCAAAATCTGTACCTATAAGTAATTTAGTTTCATTAATACGAAAAATTCACAATAGCCCAGAACTATACATATTAGAAAAAACTTTAAAAAAAGGATTTCTGATTTTTGATTTGGATTTAGAATTTGATACCAATGGAAAAGTAAAGGATAATTATAAGCTTACAGGCTTTATTAAAGATACAGAGTTACAATTATTTAAAAAGTATAAACTTAATAAAATTAATTTTATTTTTGATTTAAATTCAAATATTTTTAGATTTAGTGAAATCCAATTTCGATTAAATAATATTCCACTAGAATCTGAAATGATTAGCGTTAAAAATATCAAAGATGATTTATTTTTTGAGGGTATTTTAGAAAATAAAAAAATCATACCAGAGGATGATTTTTTAAAAGATTCTATTAAAAATTTTTTGCCAGAAGTTAACTTGAAGAAATTTAATTTTAAGTCAAAAAATGAATTTAATTTTATATTAAATAAAAAAAGATTTAAAGTTACGGGTTTAAAAGTTTCATCAAAAATAAATGTTGAAAATATTACTGTAAAAAATGAAAAAAATTTGAATTCATTATTTAAAAAGTCT
>CACPQV010000019.1 GCA_902636165.1 uncultured Pelagibacteraceae bacterium | reverse complement strand
CTCCTGCAATTCCCAAAAAGACTCTATTATCTCCTTTTATAATAATTTTTTTTAAGAATTTAATTTTGTTAAAATTATTTTCTATTATGTTATTTATAGATAAGATTCGTTTATTAATTTTTTTATTAATTAAATTATGTTTACTCATAAAACTTTGACAACTTATAATTAAAAATTTTAAATGGTAAACTCTGAATATTTAAAAAATTTAAATAATGCTCAAAAAGATGCTGTTATGCACTTAGATGGGCCCTTACTTATAGTAGCTGGAGCGGGGTCAGGCAAAACAAAAGTATTAACTGCAAGAATAGCTAACATAATTAAACAAAAAAAAGCTTATCCAAATCAAATCCTTGCAGTAACTTTTACTAATAAAGCGTCTAAAGAAATGCAAATTCGTGTAAGTAAGTTACTAAGAACGACGGCTGTTGGGCTTCCTTGGCTAGGGACTTTTCACTCTATTTGTGCTAAAATTTTAAGAAAACATGCGTCAGCTGTAAATTTAAATTCTAATTTTACTATCATAGATACAGACGACCAAATTAAACTGATTAAAAATATATGCAAATCTGAAAATATAGATATTAAGCAAATTTCACCACGATATGTTCTTGCAATTATTGATCGTTGGAAAAATAAAGGATTTTATCCAAACGAAGTAAAAACTAACCATAAAGATGTTTATGAAAAAATAATTTTACCTGTTTATAAGATTTATCAAAAAAAATTAGTTGATTTAAACACCTGTGATTTTGGAGATTTAATTCTACATGTTGTAAAAATTTTAGAGAAAAATAATGATATAAGTGACATTTATTCTCAAAATTTTAAATATATTTTAGTCGATGAATATCAAGATACAAATTTCATTCAAAGTAAATGGCTTCAACTACTCACAAAAAAGAGTAAAAATCTTTGTTGTGTAGGAGATGATGACCAATCTATTTACAGTTGGAGAGGTGCAGAAATAAAAAATTTTTTAGAATTTGATAAGACTTATGAAAATACAAAAGTAATTAGACTTGAACAAAATTATAGATCAACTCAAAATATTTTATCTGTTGCATCTGAGTTGATTAAAAACAATCAAAACAGAGTTGGAAAAAAATTAAAAGCAACAATGGAAATGGGAGATCCTGTAAAACTAAATTGTTTTAAAAATGGGAAAGATGAAGCATTAGGAATTTCTGATGAAATAGAAAAAATAAAAAAAGATATTTCATACAATAATATTGCAATACTTGTTAGAGCTATTTTTCAAACAAGAGAATTTGAGGAAAGATTTTTAAAAATTGGAATTCCATATAGAATTTTGGGGGGAACAAAATTTTATGAGAGAGCAGAAATTAAAGATTGTGTTTCATATTTAAGACTCATTCATCAAAGTAAAGATGATTTAGCATTTGAAAGAGTCGTCAATAATCCAAAAAGATCGATAGGAGAAAGTACTATTAAACAAATTCATGAATACTCAAAAAAAAATAATTTCAATTTAGAAAATTCATCTAGAAGAATGATAAGTGAAAATTTAATTAAACCAAAAGCTAAAATTGGTCTTAATAATTTCTTAAATCTAATAACGAAATGGAGAAATGACATAAATATAAAAAAAATAAATCATGTAAAATTATTACAAATGGTTTTAGATGACTCAGGATATTCGGCTATGCTTAAAAATAAAAAAGATCTAGAAAATGAAAATAGGCTTGAAAACATCAAAGAACTTTTAACTGCGATGAAGGATTTTGATAATCTGGAAGGGTTTTTAGATCATGTGTCTCTAGCCACCTCTATCGATCAAAATTGGGATGGTGAAAAAGTTAATATGATGACAATGCATGCAGCTAAAGGTTTAGAATTTAAAACTGTTTTTTTGCCGGGTTGGGAAGAGGGTCTTTTCCCTCATCAAAAATCTATTGAGGAAAAAGGTCAAAGTGGGCTTGAGGAGGAAAGAAGGTTAGCCTATGTTGGAATTACTAGGGCTAAAAAAAAAGCTTATATATCTTTTTCAATGAATCGATTTTATCAAGGTGATTGGATTGATAGCATTGCATCAAGGTTCATTGAGGAATTACCAGAAAAATTTTTAGAAAAAAATTCTTTTTTTGATGAAACAAAAGATGAGGATATTGATTTTGAATTTAATCAAGACTTTGAAAATAATGAAAATATTAGAAGTCCGGGCTGGATTCGGTATCAAAAAAGAATAAAATGATTAAAAAAATCATAGAAAAATTAAGAAGTAAATTCGAAAAATATGAAATTGATGGTTATATCGTCCCTAAAAACGATGATTTTTTTTCTGAATACTCAACAAAAGATAGATTAAAGATAATTTCTAATTTTAGTGGTTCGGCTGGATATGCGATAATCCTTAAAAATAAAAATTATTTATTTGTTGACGGTAGATATACAATTCAAGCTGAACTTGAGTCTTCAAAAAATTTTAAAATTGTCGATTATTATAAAATTGTTGACTGCGCTTTATTTAAGAACTTAACCATAGGGGTAGATCCAAAAATGTTCACAGCTCAACAATTAAAAAAGTTTTTCTATAAGAATAATAAAGTAAAAATTATTAATGATAATTTGATTGATAAAATTACATATTGCAAAATATCAAAACCAAAACCATTTTACTCTCTAGAAAATAATATAACAGGTCAAAATTTTAAAATAAAAATAAATAAAATTCGAAATTTTTTAGTTAAGAATAAAGCAAATTATATATTTGTGTCGGCTCCAGAAAATATAGCTTGGCTTTTAAATATACGGGGTCATGATAACCCAAATAGTCCAATACCAAATTGTCGTTTACTTTTAGATATAAATAGAAATTTCTATATAATTTCTGAAAAGAAAAAAGTAAGTCGCTTAATAAAAGATAAATTTATTAAAAGTCATCAATTAATTGATCCGGACAAATTTGAAAATTTCATTGATAAACTAAAAGGAAAAAAAATTATTATTGATTTAAAATCTTGTTCAGTATTTCATGAAAATATTCTCAAAAAAAAATTTAAAGTGCTTAAAAAAGATGATCCTATTTATTTTTTAAAAGCTATTAAAAACAAAATTGAAATTCAAAATATGATTAAAAGTCATATTTATGATGGTGTTGCATTAACAAAATTTCTTTTTTGGATGAAAAATTCAAATAAAAAAAAAATAACAGAGCTAGATGCTCAAAATAAACTGGAAAAGTTTAGAAGATTAAATAAAAATTACTTATATCCTAGTTTTGATACTATTGCTGGAAGTGGTGCAAATGGAGCAATTATCCACTATCACCCAACAAAATTATATAATAAAATTATAAAAAAAGATGAAATTTTTTTATGTGACTCCGGTGGTCAATACAAATATGGAACAACAGATGTTACAAGAACAATTTGTTTTTCTACTCCGAAGGACAATATTAAAAAAATTTTTACACTTGTTTTGAAAGGACATATTGCGGTAGCAAATACTGATTTAAAGAAAAACTCTACTGGTAAGTCTATTGATGTGAGAGCAAGAAAATTTTTAAAGAAAAATAAACTTGATTATAATCATGGCACAGGGCATGGAGTTGGTTTTTTTTTAAATGTTCATGAGGGGCCTCAAGCAATAACGAAATTTAACAATACTAAAATTTTAGAGGGGATGGTATTGAGTAATGAGCCTGGTTTTTATAAAAGAAAAAAGTTTGGTATTCGCATTGAAAATTTAGTTTATGTAAAAAGAATAAATGGAAAATTATTTTTTAAAAACCTCACATTAGCTCCAATTGATAAAGATTTAATAGAATTTAATTTATTAACCAAAAATGAAAGAAATTACTTATTTAGATATAATTTAGAAATTTATTCAAAAATATCTTCTTTCTTAAATAAGAAAGAGAGAAAGTGGCTAGCTTCTTTTATTCAGCATTAATAACCAATTGTTTTGGTTTAAAATTTTAATCTTTAATTCTTTTGCTTGAATAATTTTTCTTTTTGTTGGCTTTGATCCTATAATTAAATAGTCTAATTTTTTTGATACATTACTGATAATCGTTCCTGAATTTTTTTCAATTAAAGATTTAGCTTCTGCTCTACTCATATTTTCCAATTTTCCAGTGAGCATAAAAGTTTTATTTGCTAACAGGCCATCTTTTTTAAATTCAATAGAGTCCCTTATTTTTAATATTTTATTGAGTTGTTCAAGAACTATAATATTGGTTTTATTAGAGAAAAAATTTTTGATTGAATTAATTTGTGTTTCACCAATACCGTCAATATTTAGTAAATCTAAGTAATTTTTTCTTTCTCCAATTTTTACAAAATTACGAGAATTTTTAAGATATTTAGAAATTAGTTTTGCATTTTCTAATCCTATATGTCTGATACCAAGAGAGTAGATAAATTTTTCTAAAGATACTTCTCTTTTTTCATCAATTGAATATTTTAAATTGTTTGTAGATTGATTGCCCCATCCATCTAAATTTTTGATTTTTTCAAAATCTAAATTAAATATATCTTGAGGTAATCTAACTAGTTTAATATTCCAAAACTTTTCAACAATTTTTTTTCCGAAACCTTCGATGTTAAAAGCCTCTTTCGATACAAAATGTTTAATTTTTTCTATTGATACTTTTTCACATTCAAACCCTTCACTTGAACATCTCCTCACGGCATCTTCTTTTTTTGTTAATGAGTTAAAATCCTTTACAGTTTTTGATCCACAGGATGGACATTTGTCTGGAAAGATAAACTTTTTTGCATTCGTCTCTCTTTTTTCCAAATTAACAGAAATGATATGAGGTATTACATCTCCTGCTCTCTCAACAACAACTTCATCATTGATTCTTATATCTTTCCTAGTTATTTCGTCTTCATTATGTAAAGTTGCATTTGAGACTAAAACGCCTCCAATGTTTACTGGTTCTATTTTTGCAACTGGCGTAAGAGCTCCTGTTCTGCCAACCTGAATATCAATATCAATTATTTTTGAAATACCGCTATTTGCAGAAAATTTATGAGCAATAGCCCATCTCGGGGCGTTTGAAACATTACCTAATCTTTTTTGCATTTCAAAATTATTTACTTTGTAAACTATCCCATCAATATCGAAATCAATACTATTTCTTTTTTTTTCAATTTCTTTGTAATTAGAAATTAAATTTTTTGTTCCGGTTATTACTTTATTTAACGGATTAATTTTAAAACCCCATTGATCTAATTTTTTTAAAAACTCACTTTGACTTTTTAATTTCATTCCTTTTTCAAAACCAAAAGTATATGCAATAAATTTTAAAGGTATTTTTTTTGTATCTTTTGGATCTTTTTGTCTTAATGAACCAGATGCTGCGTTTCTAGGATTTGCAAATTTTGCTTTTAATTTTTTAAAATCACTATTTTGAATAAATACCTCACCCCTTATATCAATATCCTCTGGGAAATCCTTATATGAAATTTTTTTGGGAATATCTGAAATAGTTTTTAAGTTTGATGTAATATCCTCACCTTCTTTACCATCGCCTCTTGATAAACCATAAATAAATTTACCTTTTTTAAAATTTAACGATGCAGAAATACCATCTATTTTTGGTTCAACACTATATTCTATTTTAAAATCTTTTTTTTTATCTAAATAATTCAAAATTTTTTTCTCAAAATTATCTAGGTCAGCTTCTGAAAAAGCATTTGAAAGTGAGAGCATTGGCGCTCTATGAAGAGCCTTCTTAAAATTCTTTGAAGGTTTATATCCTACAATTAATTGAGGAGAATTTTCACTTTTTAAAAAATCATATCTTTTCTCTAATTCTATTATTTCTCTCTTTAAATTGTCAAATTCTAAGTCAGAAATTTCAGATATATTATCATTGAAATACTTACGATTATAATATGTTAATAGCTCAATTTTTTTTTTATATTTTTTTTTGATCAAATTTTTATTCATATTAATCAAAAAGTTTTTTAAATTTTTTAATGATCCCCTTTTTTTCTCCTTTATTTATTTTTTTCAGTTTTAGATCATAGTCTTGATTGAAAACTTTATAAGATTTTTTGTACCACTCGCTTGATTGATAATTATATCCCAATAAATTTGCATATTTTCGAGACTCTTCTAATAAACCAACTTTATAGTTTACTTCCACTAATCTATGAAGCGCTTCCTCAATAAATATTGTTTGATCATATTTCTGAGTAACATTTTTAAACCTATTAATAGCAGCTACCCATTTTCCTTTCTTTATATAATGTCTACCTAAATACATTTCTTTAGATGCAAGAATATCTTGAATTAAATTAAGTTTAAAATTTGCATCCATAGCAAAATCACTTCCTGGATATTCATTCATTATATATTCAAATTTATCTCTTGCTTGTAATAATGGTCCGGTATCTCTTTTTTCATCTTCTATTGTCTCGTAATAACACATAGCTATTAGATAATGTGCGTAGGGCAAATTTTTATCTGTAGGATATGTTTTCAGATATCGTTCTAAGTTCAGAAGTGCTTCTGCATAATAATTTTGCATATAATAAGAATATGCAGCCATTAAGGCTGAGCGTGGCGCCCATTTTGACTGTGGGAAAAGTAACTCAGCTTCTAAAAATTTTTTAGCAGCAAAATATGGATCATTTTCATCCAGGGCTTTATATGCCTCTTTATAAGCAGCAACCATTTCTAAATTTTGATCAGTTTCTTTGATTTTAGAAATGTTTTTAACTTCTTTAGCGCACGAATTTATAAAAAAAAATGCTAAAATTAGTATCAAATACTTTGTTTGATTCATTATTGTCTTATATAATTTTAATTTATAATTATAAAGGCCTTTAATTACGCTATGGATCTTAAAAGGCTTCTGTTAATAACAGTATGGGGTAAGTTTCTTTCTTGAATTTCTACGATTGAAAAATTCTCTTTATTTTCAAAAACTTTTCTTAATAATTGATTTGTCAAGTAATGTCCTCCTTGAGAACATTTAACACTTGCTATCATTCTATATCCACAAGTAAATAAATCCCCAATACAGTCTAGAATTTTATGATTAACAAATTCTTTAGAATTTCTAAGACCACCCTCGTTTAAAATTTCTTTTTCTTTAACAACCACGGCATTACTTAAACTTCCACCTTTTGCTAAACCATTTTTTTTTATTTTTTCTATATCCTCATAAAGACAAAAAGTCCTAGAATTAAAGATTTCTCTTAGATCATCTTCATAAACGTTTACTTTATTTCTTTGGACTCCAATTATTGGATTTTTATATTTTAATTCAAAATCTATATCTAATCTAAGTTTTGAAGGAGAAATGGAAATTTCTTTTTCACCATCTTTAAACTCAATTTTTTTATTTATCTTTATAATTTTTATTGGCGAATTACTAACTTTTAAACCTACATCTTTTATCTTTTCAATAAATTCTTTAGCTGAACCATCCAAAATTGGAACTTCATTTTTGTCAATTTCAATTAAAACATTGTCAATTCCTAATCCAAATAGTGCTCCCATTAAGTGTTCAATAGTGGATACACTTGCACCAAACTCATTTGATATAGTTGTATTTAGAGACGTGCTACTCACGTTCGAAAAATTTGGAAATATCAAATTATTTTTCTTTAAATCTACTCTTTTAAAAACTATTCCAGTATTTGGATCAGACGGTTTAATAGTTACATTTGCTATCGAGCCATTATGAAGACCAACCCCGCTAAAATTTATTTTACTAGAAATTGTTTTTTGATTTAATCCAGACACATTTGCTTTTAATACTTAATTAAATCAAATCAAAAACAACAAATGTTACTAGAAAATACAATTTTAACTAAAAAAATTGAAGAATTTTTCAAAAAAGCCTCTATATCTGGGATTTTTATCAACTAAAAGTACCTCATTTTGGTTATGTCCATTAATGATATCTTTAGCCATAAAAAAAATATCATCATGCTCGTTTCGCAAGAAACTTTTTACATAATCACCACTCACGATATGATCCACTGAAATTTGATATTTTTTCAATATTTTTTCTAAATTTTTAATTATGTTATCAGATATGCATATGAATTTTATATCTAAAGAAAAATCTTTACATTTAATATTTGTTGGTAAATTTAAGAAATTTTTGTCATCAAATTTGTATTTTTGAACTAAAATATGAATTATCCTTCTATTCTGTATTGTTTTTTTACAATAATCTCTCGCCTCATATAAGACTTGACTAAAATTTTTTAAATTAATTATGTTATCATAGTTTTTTTTTTTAATTCCGATTCCAATTTGAAAAAAATTTTTAATATCTATTATAATTGATGTTTTTTTTACAAAATTTTTAGACTCTTTTTCAATTTTAAAAATGTTTTCGTCTAAAAAATTATCCAACTTTTGAAAATTAATCTCATTAAAATTATCTTTTATTAGAAATTTTTTTTCATAAATTCTTTCATTAAATTCAGAATTTACGCAAATAACAAATTTTTCAGGACTAATTAATATAAAGGTTTCGTTGTTAATATTATCAACCATTTGTAATTACTTGATTATGTTGACGTAAATCAAATTTGTTGATTTCTTTTTTATGATTTCGATTTAAAAAAAGTAGAAACAACTCTAAAGATTCTTTAATTTTGTCTTTAGGTAATAAAATTAATACACCATCTTTAGTTTCTATGTCCCATCTGCCAGATTTAAACGAAAATAAATTTTTAATATCATTATAATTAAAATTAGTGTCATCAATTGCTTTTTTTAATTTGAAAAAATTTTTTACCTCAAAACTTCCATATATAAATGGGATATCTATTTCGTTTTTAATTTCTATAAATTTACCATTAGATCCAAGAATATAATCTTTTTTATCTTTTTTAAGTTTTGCTAAAAATTTTGTCTGACTGATTGTTATATCTATTGATGAGGGATATATCTTAAAAACTGAAAAACTTTCTACAAGATTGTTTGAATTAATAATCATGTTTATTTTGGCCTTATCGATAAAAAATAAATTATTCAGATCTAATTTATTTATTTCTTTTTTAATAGAAAAATTATTCTTTTCATCTAGGCCTTTTATCAAGATTTTATCCACTTGAGCTAGATTATCATTTAAAAAATTCTTATTATTTAAAGATATAATTGATAAAAATAAAAAAGAATAAATTAAAATCTTTTTACTTTTTTGATTTCGCATCTTTTAAAATTAATTCTATAAGATTGATAAAACTTATACCTTTATAGGCGGCAATTTCTGGTACTAAGGAGAGGCTAGTCATACCAGGTTGTGTATTTATCTCAAGTAGGTAAAATTTTTTTTTATAAAATTTAAAATCTGATCGTGTTACACCTTTACATCCTATTAATTGATGAGCTTTAAAAGCTAAATTCATTAATCGATTATAATCCTTTTTTTTCAAATCTACTGGGATTATATGTTTGGTTTTTGCTTTACTATTATATTTAGCTTCATAATCATAAAATTTTCTTTTTGGTTTTAATTCTATTGCGCCCAATTTTTTTGTTCCAATAATTGCTGCTTGAATTTCTCGACCTGGAATAAATTCCTCTAAAATTATTTTATTATAGTTTTTTAAAGAATTTATTTTTTTTAAAACATTTTTTTTTGTGCAAATAAATACATTTACACTTGATCCCTCATTTATAGGTTTTATAACAACAGGAAATTTTAATTTTTTTTCTATTATTTTTAATAAAATTGTATTCTGCAAATTAAATGAATACGTAATATACTTAGGTGTATTTATACCATTTTGTAAAAATATTTTTTTAGACAAATCTTTATCCATCGCAATTGCAGATGGGATTACACCTGAGTGAGTATATGGTATACCAGTTGTTTCCAGAATCGTTTGTATATATCCATCTTCACCAAATTGACCATGTAATGCATTGAATATTACTTCGGGTTTAAAAAATTTTATCACATTTATCAATTTATAATTTGGTTCTACTATTTTGACTTTATAACCATTTTTAGATAACTCTTCTGCTACTTGATTTCCAGTATCAAGACTAATTAGTCTTTCCTTAGAAATACCACCTGAAATTATCAATATTCTTTTTTTCAAATTACTCTAAAATTTTAATTTCTTTTTCTAAACTAATACCAGTTTTTTCTAAAACACTTTTAGCTACAAAATCAATTAACTTTTTCATATCCTTAAATTTTGCATCTCCTTTATTTACTAAAAAATTACAATGTTTTTGAGAAATACAAGCGTCACCGAAACTTTTATCTAGTGGCACAGACTCTTTAATCAATTCCCAAACTTTTTTTTCGGTTTGCATAATTGGATTTTTAAAAGTACTTCCGCTAGTTTTAATTTTTGTAGGTTGATTTTTTTTTTTAAGTAATTTTAATTTATTCATTTCAACTTCAATTTTTTTTAAATTACTACTATAACCTTTGAATGATGCACTTAAGAAAATCAAGTTATCTGATAAATTATTTTCTCTATAATTAAATTTTATTTGATTTGATGGTATTGTTCTTATATTTCCAAAATTATCTATTGTCTGAATTGATATCAAAATGTCTTTAAATTCTTTTCCAAAACACCCAGCATTCATTTTAATACCACCCCCAATCGTTCCTGGAATACAAGACAAAAACTCAAATCCACCAATATTATTTTTCATTGCAAAATTGGACAGAGAATTATCTAAAACTGCACTACCAGCCACTATTATTTCTTCGCGTAATAATGAAATATTATTAAAATTTTTTGCTAATTGAATTACAACACCATCAAATAAATTGTCATTTATTAATGTATTAGAGCCTGCGCCAAGAATGAATATTTTTTCTTCGTTATTTAATACTTTCAAAAAATTTACCAATTCTTTTAAGTTGTTTGCTCTATAAAAAACTTTTGATTTGCCTCCAATATTAAACCAATTCTTTTTCTTAAGGTCATATTCAAATTTAACATTTTCACCGAATTGATTTAAAATCTTTTTAAGTTTTTTTACTTCCATTACATTAAACTTGGTAATTCTCTCATCCAATTTGAGATTGAACCAGCTCCCATACCTATAACGATTTTTTTTCCATATATATTTTTTTTTAAAAAATTTACTAATTGAACTTGATCATTAACTAAAAATAATCTTACTTTTGAATTTTTAATTATTTCTTTTGCAAAGTGATTGTAATTAAAGCCTAATTTAATTTTCTCACCTGCAGTGAATATTGGGCAAAGAAGAACTGTGTCAGCTTTTTCAAAAGCTAAAGAAAATTCCTTTCTCAAATCTTTTAACCTTGATATTCGGTGAGGCTGAAAAATACAAATTTTTTCAAAATTCTTATAAACTTTATCAACACCCTCTAGAACAAATTTTATTTCGGTTGGATGATGCGCGTAATCATCATAAAAATTCACATTATTATACGAGAAAATTTTATTAAAACGTCTTTGTACACCTTTGAAGTTTTTTAATCCTTTTTTGATATCAGATTGTGATATGCCTACTGTCAAAGCTAGTGCAGCAGCTGCAACTGAATTTCTTATATTATGTATCCCAAGTAAAGGAATTTTAATTTTTTTGATAGTGGTTTTCTTTTTATTAGGTAGTTTTACCAATAAATCAAACTCGGAGAAATTAATGTTTTGATTTATGTTTTTTATTAAAAAATTTGATTTTAAGTTAATACCGTAAGTATAAAAATTTTTATTTTTGAATCTTTTAACAATGTCATTGTTAACTTTATCATCAATACATATAAATGATTTACCAAAAGATGGGACCTTATCAATAAATTGGATAAAATAATCTTTAATATCATCCATTGATTTATAAAAATCCATGTGTTCCCTGTCTATATTTGTTATTATTGAATATGTAGGTGGAATGTGGATAAAACTTCCATCTGACTCGTCAGCTTCCAAGATCGACCAATCGCTTTTACCAAGTTTAGCTGTATTATTTAAAGAATTGATAACACCACCATTTATAATTGTTGGGTCTAATTTAGTTTTCTGAAAGATTGAAGTTATTAATGATGTAGTTGTGGTTTTTCCATGTGACCCAGTTACTACAATATTTTTCATTAACGAAACAATATGAGCTAACATTTTGCCTCTTAAAATAATTGGTAAATTTTTCCTTTTTGCCTCAATAATTTCAGGGTTATTTTTTTTTATTGCTGAGGAAATAACAACAATAGTTGCTTTTTTTAAATTTTGTTTTTTATGTCCAATAAAAATTCTTATTCTCTCTTTTTTTAACCTTTCAACATTTTTATTTATAGTTAAGTCACTTCCTTGAACTTTAAAGCCTTTTCCCTTCATTATTAAAGATAGACCACTCATTCCTATTCCACCAATTCCAACAAAATGAATAACTTCTTTTTTTGCTAGCTTAATTTTCATTGATTATTTTTAATATTTTTCCATTAACATTAATCCAGGTAT
>CACPQV010000018.1 GCA_902636165.1 uncultured Pelagibacteraceae bacterium | reverse complement strand
AAGTTAGTGAAATAAATAATATTAAAGATGATGACATGATTCTAGATGTGGGGCCAAAGACAATTGATAAAATAAAAAATATTATTAATAATAGTGCGACTGTTCTATGGAATGGTCCTGCAGGCTATTTTGAAAACCCGAATTTTGCAAATGGAAGTTATGAAATTGCGAAAACAATAATAAAAAAAAATAAAGATAGATCAATTTATTCTGTTGTAGGTGGTGGGGATACCGTAACTATAATAAATAAAATTAATGCAATTAAAGATTTTAATTTTGTTTCAACTGCTGGTGGAGCATTTTTAGAATATCTTGAAGGAAAAGAACTTCCTGGTATAAAAGCTTTAAATTAATATGTCAGAATTAAATAATATTGCATTAAAAATTCTAGAAAAAGGAAAAGGTATTTTGGCTGCAGATGAGAGTACCGGAACCATGACAACAAGACTTGAAGGGGTAAATGTTCCATCAACCCCACAGAATAGATTATTGTTTAGAGAAATATTATTTAGTTCATCGAGTATGAGAGAATGTATTGGTGGAGTAATTTTATACGATGAAACGATAAAACAAGAATCATCAAAAAAAAATAAAATTCCTGAATTAATCTCAGAAATGGGATCTGCACCAGGTATTAAAGTCGATATTGGCGCAAAAGTTTTAGCTGGATCCCCAGATGAAAAAATCACTGAAGGCTTAGATGGACTAAGAGATAGACTCAAAGAATATTTTCAACTAGGTGCAAAGTTTACTAAATGGCGTGGTGTTTATAATATTACTAAAAACTATCCAAGCCAATTATCAATACAATCAAATGCACATGCATTGGCTAGATATTCTGCGTTAGTTCAAGAATGTAATATGGTTCCAATAGTTGAGCCAGAAGTTCTAATGGAAGGTGAACACTCGGCAAAAGAATGTTTTGAAAAAACCTCTGAAGTAATTAAGAAATGTTTTGATGAGCTGATTTTGCACAAGGTAGATTTAAAAGGAATTATACTCAAGCCTAATATGATCTTGTCTGGTAATAAATCTAAAGAAAAAATCTCTGGTGAGGAAGTAGCAAAATTAACTCTTAAATGTTTAAAAAATTCAGTACCTACAGAAGTGCCTGGTATAGCTTTTTTATCTGGCGGACAATCTGAATTAGAAGCAACAGAAAATTTAAATCTTATCAACAAACACAATGATACCAATTTTGTAATGAGTTATTCTTATGGACGTGCTCTTCAACAAAGTGCTTTAAAATTCTGGTCAAAAAATACTCAAAATATTGTAGGCACACAAAAGGTTTTTAACCACAGGGCAAGAATGAATACATTAGCAGCTCAAGGTAGATGGTCCAAAGATTTTGAAAGTTAATAAAAGAAAATTTTTATATCTTATCTCTCCACCGAAAATTAATAAAATTTTCTATAGGAATTTAAGTGCAATTTTAAATCAAAAAAAAATTAGTTTTTTTCAATTAAGACTTAAGAGAGATAGTTTTAAAAAAAACTATTAATTGGAAAAAAAATTAAAAAAATTTGTAAAAAATATAATGTAAAATTTATAATTAATGATGATGTCAATTTAGCAAAAAAATTGAATGCAGATGGTTGTCATTTAGGTCAAAATGACATGAGTATTTTAGAGGCTAGAAAAATAATTGGAAACAAAATCATAGGAATTACATGTCATAACTCTATAAAATTAGCTAATAATGCTTTAAAAAATAAAGCTGACTACTTAGCTTTTGGGGCTTTTAACTCTTCAAAAACAAAAAAAGTAAAATATAAAGCCTCAATTAACTTATTAAAACGGGTAAGAAAAATAACAAAAAACCCAATTGTTGCAATTGGGGGTATTAATTCAAATAATTATAAAAAACTTCTATTGAATAAAGCTAACTTTTTAGCTATCTCAGGCTACATTTGGAATAATAAAAAACTTAAACCAATAGAAGCAATTAAAAAGATAAAATGAAAATAAACGCAGGAGAAATAAGAGTTGGAATGCTCTTGGAACATAAAAACGATTTGTGGCAAGTTCTTAAAACTCAACATGTCAAACCTGGAAAAGGTGGTGCGTTTGCACAAGTAGAGATGAAAAGTGTTAACAAAAACACAAAACTTAATGAGAGATTTAGATCAAATGAAACTGTAGAAAAAGCAGCTCTAGATGAAATTAGTTATAATTTTTTATATGAAGACGATAATTTTTACTTTTTTATGAACCCTAAATCTTTTGAACAAATAGAAATAAAAAAAGAAGTTGTTGGAGAAAAAGGTAAACTTTTAAAAGAAAACCTTGAGGTAAATGTCAATTTTTATAATGAAACTCCAATTTCAATTGAACTTCCAAACCAGATAAAGTGTAAAATAAAAACCACAGACGTTGCACTAAAAGGTCAAACCGTTTCATCTTCATACAAGCCTGCAATTTTAGAAAATGGTTTAAACGTTCAGGTCCCCCCATTTATTGAGTCAGGGGACAGTATAATTTTAGATACGAGAAGTCTCGAATACATAAAAAAAGTTTAGTATTATGAAATCAATTTCCGCTAATTTGAATGTAATGATTAAAGCAAGCGATAAGGCATCAAAAATACTCATAAGAGATTTTGGTGAAATTGAAAAATTACAAATTTCAAAAAAAGGACCATCTGATTTTGTTACTAATGCAGACTTTAAGGTAGAAAAAGTTATTATTGATGAATTAACAAAAGCAAGACCTAACTATTCGATTATTAGTGAAGAAAAAGGAACTTTTAAAAATAAAGATAAAAACAATACTTGGATAATTGATCCAATCGATGGGACACTTAATTTTTTGCATGGAATACCTCATTTTGCGATTTCTATCGCCTTAAAATCTAACAATGAAATAGTTTCAGGTTTAATTTATGATCCTATCAAAGATGAGCTTTTTTTTGCTGAAAAAGATAATGGAGCATTTTATAATAACCATCGAATTAAAGTTTCAAAAAAAAATGAAATAAATGATTGTTTATTTGCTGTAGGTGGAAAAATAAAAAAAGAACCAGATTTTCCTAATAGAAAATCAGGTTGTGCAGCCTTAGACATGGCTTATGTTGCAGCGGGAAGATATGATGGTTATTGTCAAAAAAATTTAAATTTATGGGACATTGCTGCTGGGGTTATTTTAATTCAAGAAGCTGGTGGAGTTATCAAAGGCTTAGACCTCAATAAACTGAATAATTTAAAAGTTATAGCCTCTAATTCAAATATTTGTGTAAAATTTCAAGAAAAATTGGATAACTTTTAATTGTTTTAAAAAGATCTTTTGCTATAAGTCTCGAAATGAAAAAAAAGATACATCCAAACTATCATAAAATTAAAGTTGAAATGACTGATGGAACTCAATTTGAGACTAAATCAACTTGGGGAAATGAAGGTGATATACTTAAACTTGAAATAGATCCAAAATCTCACTCAGCGTGGACTGGTGGAAAACAAAAATTAATGGATAAAGGAAGAATTAGTAAATTTAACAAAAAATTTCAAAATTTTAAATCAGATAAAAAAAATTAGATGTCAAATGCTCCCTTAATGCCAATGGCTACGGCCGTGTGGCTTGTAGAAAATACAACTCTAACATTTAAACAGATCGCTGATTTTTGTAAACTTCATGAAGTTGAAGTTCAAGGTATTGCCGATGGTGAAGTAGCAAAAGGTATTAAAGCTTATAATCCAATTATTTCTGGTCAGCTTTCACGAGAAGAAATTGAGATGTCCTCTAAAGATAAAGATAGACCACTTGAAATTAAGAGCTCCGATATTGAAATATCTAACTCTGAAAAAAAAATTAAAAAATATATTCCTTTATCTAAAAGACAAGATAAACCTGACTCTGCTCTTTGGTTGCTAAAACAACATAATATTTTAAAAGACTCACAAATTGCAAAACTTGTAGGCATTACAAAAAATTCAGTCACATTAATAAGAAACAAAAGCTACTGGAACTATAATAATTTAAATCCAAAGGATCCCGTGGCATTAAATTTATTTACTCAAAAAGACCTTATTGATGCTCTTGAGAAAGCAGAAAGAAGAATTAAAAGAGAAAAAAAGGAAAAAGAGAAACTTAATAAAAATAAATAATCATTAAATAGTGAATAAATTAAATAGACATAAAATTGTAAAAATGCTAACTACCTATTTTTTTGGAGGTATTTATTAAAATAGAAGTAAAAGATAACAATGTTGAACAGGCTCTAAGAGTTTTGAAGAGAAAACTCCAAAGAGACGGGTTTTTTAAAGTTATAAAATTAAAGAATACCTATGAAAAACCTTCAGAGAAAAAAAAAAGAATTTTACAAGAAAATATTAAAAGAGTTAAAAAATTAAATAAACTTAAGAATAGAATTTAAGTATACCGCGGGGTGGAGCAGTCTGGTAGCTCGTCAGGCTCATAACCTGAAGGTCGGCGGTTCAAATCCGTCCCCCGCAACCAATTAAATGATATAATTCTTATAAATTCGCATAACAATAAATAAGATACTCACTGAATAGAAACTATATATACTTTTTTTATCATTAACTATCAATTCTGCGTGAGCATTTTTTAAAAGTGTAAAAAATATAATTAATAATAATGGTTCGTAATACTTATGATAAATTGTGTTTTGAATATTGGTTAAAATTAATATCAAAAAAAAATAGAAATTTTTCACATCTAATTTAGATAAGTAAAGAACAAATGATAAAGAAATAAAGGAGATAATATAAAAAAAATAATTGTTTTCAAAAATATAATTTGATAAATAGAAAAATAACCCACCTCCTGTAAAGCTTATTTGATAATTAAAAAAATATATTAAAAATATTGAAAATAAAAATAGTATTATTATTTGTTTAATTCATTTACATTTTTCAATTCCTTTAATTTTAATTTTTTATAGAAAAAAACGGGCATTAGATGAAAAAATATTATTGAACTAATTATCAATATCTTATTAGCAAAATTATAACTAAAAGCTAAACTTTGATTACTTGATGATGGAGTTTGACCAGCAATTAGAAAATTTACATCCATTATAAATATGTAGAATAAGATTGGAATGGAAAATAAGAAATTGAACAAAAAAAATAAGAAAATTTTGGGAATACTTATTTTTTTAAATATGTCGTAAAAAAAGTAAATAAAAAATAAAGAAAAATTTGGACTTATGTAAGATGTGATTATCAAAAATAATGATGTTAGCCACATAAACTTTTCTAACCGGGTCTGTTCAAATTTCAAATAAAAGAAAATTGTTATTGTAAAGAATAGTAAACCTGGAAGTCTACTGTCGGGCCAAATAGATAAAGATCTAAAGGTAGGTGATAAAAAAATAATTAATGATAAGAGAGCTAAATAAGCTTTTTTTGTATTTTCAAATTTCAGCTCTAAACATTTATAAAAAATTAAAATTAAAGGAATTGAAAAATGTAAATGAATTAGTCTTATAACATCTATTGATAAATCAATCCTTAAAAAGGATGACAAAAAAATTAAATATATCGGTGAGTGTCTATTTCCATATTTGTCATAATTAATTAAAGTTTCATAAAAGTTTATTGAAAAATCTTCGATAGGATTTAAATAGGCACCAACCCAATCACCATAAGCTCCGCCATTCAAACTCTCATCATAAAAAAAACCTGCTATTAAAGTTAAATAAAGAAATATTGAGAACGAAACTATTTTTTTGTTAATTAATGACATTAAAATATTATAAATCTTAAAACTAAATCTTAAAATTAGACTTCTTACTATCAACCAAAAAAGCTTTTACAGTATCAATTGTAAGATCTTGAAAAGTTTTTCCAAATTTTTCAATTTTTTCTATTATCGCTGGCGGCGCAGTTATAATATGGCATCTAAGATTTTTAGCTTGAATAAAATTGTATGGCTCTCTTGTGCTTGCCCACAAAATTTCGACATTCTTAAATTTTTTTGATAAATTTAAACTTTTTTTAAATTCTGGGACTGGATCTTTACCAGCATCTGCCATTCTTCCAGCAAAAATTGATATAATTACCTTTGTTTTCTTATCAATATTTTTTAAAATATATCTTGTTTGTTTAGCTGTGTATACAGCAGTAATATTAAGCTTTATTTTATCATTATTTAACTTTTTAATTACTTTGCCCATAAGCAAACCTTTTGAATTTGTTATAGGTACTTTTACATAAACATTTTTGCCCCATTTATTTATTTCATGACCCTGAATAATCATTTCTTTCTCATGATCTGCAAACACTTCACATGAAACAGGTTTTTTTGTTATCTTTAAAATTTCTCTCGAATATTTAGAGTAACTTTTTGCACCAGCTTTTCTCATAAGACTTGGGTTTGTTGTAAAACCTTTTACAATACTTTTCTTATCAAATTTTTTGATAAGATTTATATCTGCGATATCACAAAATATTTTAGTCAAATTTATAAGCTCTTAACAATTTCTTCTGTCATTTTTTTCGCATCAGCAAATAACATTAAGGTATTATCTCGATAAAAAAGATCATTATCAATACCAGCATACCCCGGTGACAAACTTCTTTTCACAAATAAAACTGATTTACTTTTCTCAACATCAAGTACTGGCATGCCATATATGGGACTTTGTGGATCAGATTTAGCAATAGGATTTGTAACATCATTAGCTCCAATAACATATGCTACATCACAATTTGCAAAATCATTATTTATTTCCTCTAATTCAAAAACCTCATCATAAGGCACGTTCGCTTCCGCTAACAACACATTCATATGACCTGGCATTCTTCCTGCAACTGGATGTATAGCATAAGATACCTTCACGCCATTTTTTTTTAAAGCATCAACCATTTCTCTTAAAGCATGTTGTGCTTGAGCAACTGCCATTCCATATCCTGGAACAATAATTACTGATGACGCATTTTTCATAAGAAATGCCGCATCATCTGCATTACCACTTTTAACAGGTTTTTGCTCTTTGTTTTGACCTCCAGTAGATTGTTCTGTCGCTCCCCATCCACCAAGTATAACATTAAAAAATGATCTGTTCATTCCTTTGCACATTATGTAGGATAGAATTGCACCAGACGACCCGACCAATGCTCCAGTAATTATTAAGGCAGTATTTTCGAGAGTAAAACCGATACCCGCAGCTGCCCACCCTGAATATGAGTTTAACATTGAAATAACAACTGGCATATCAGCTCCGCCAATAGGGATTATTAATAAAACTCCAACTAAAAATGAAATAGCTATAATAGTCCAAAACATGTTTGTGGACTGAGTTACACATAAATTGTAAATTAAAAATATAATTGCTAAACCTAAAAAAAGATTGATAAAATGTTGTCCTTTAAAAGTAATTGGCGCGCCTGACATTATCCCTCTGAGTTTTAAAAATGCAATAATAGATCCCGAAAATGTAATTGCACCTATAGCTGCTCCAAGAGACATCTCAATTAAACTTGCTAACTTTATGTTCCCTACTATTCCTAGATTAAATGCTTCCGGTTTTAAAAATGCAGAAATTGCTACAAAAACTGCTGCAAGACCTACAAGACTGTGGAATCCCGCAACTAGTTCTGGCATTGCAGTCATAGGAATTCTAAATGCTATAAATGCACCAATAGAGCCACCAATTACAAGAAAAGTTAAAACATAAACTAAACCTGACCCAAAATTTCCAACTGATAAAAAAGTTACAATTATTGCAATAGCCATTCCAGAAATTCCAAAATAGTTACCTTGTCTAGATGTTTCAGGAGATGATAGACCTCTTAAAGCAAGTATGAATAATATGCCTGATATTAAATAGAATGAGGCTGATAAATTTGCTGACATCATAATTACTTTTTCTTCTTTTTATACATTTGCAACATTCTTTGTGTTACCAAAAAACCACCGAAAATATTTACTGCTGCTAAAATGATTGCTAAAAATCCAAAAATATTAGGTATATCAAAAATTTTCTCTGAAGACCCTGATAGTGCTGCTATTATTGCACCAACAATTATCACTGAAGAAATTGCGTTTGTTACGGACATCAATGGAGTGTGCAATGACGGGGTTACACTCCATACAACATAATAGCCAACAAATATTGATAGAATAAAAATACTCAGTCTGAATATAAAAGGGTCAATTTCCATAATTATTTTATTAAAGTTTTTTCTATTATTTCATCTTCTAAATTAATATTTATTTTTTTATTATCTTTATCATATAAATTAATAATAAAATTGAATACATTTTTAGAATATAGGCTTGAAGCAGAGGTAGGAAGTTTATTTAAAATATTTGAATCACCCATAATCTTTACCCCATTTTTTTTTATGAGCTCATCAGGCTTTGTAAAGCTAGTATTACCACCTTGTATTGCAGCTAAATCATAAATCACAGAACCCGCTGGCATTTTCTCAATCATTGTATCTTTAATTATTACTGGAGCTTTTTTTCCAGGAATTAAAGCAGTACATATTACAATATCAATTTTTTTTAAAGTTTCAGCTAATAAATCCTCTTGTTTTTTTTTAAATTCATCGGAAGTCTCTTTTGCATATCCACCCTCTGTCTCAAGATTTTCTGAGCCCTCCACTGTTAAAAATTTTCCGCCTAAACTTTCAACTTGCTCTTTAGAGGCCATTCTAACATCTGTTGCAAAAACCATAGCTCCCATTCTTTTAGCTGTCGCAATAGCTTGTAAACCTGCAACTCCTGCTCCAACAACTAAAACTTTAGCTGCAGGTATTGTTCCCGCAGCAGTCATCATCATTGGAATAGCTTTTTCAAAATTAGCAAATGACTCAATTACTGCTTTATAACCAGCCAAATTTGCTTGTGAAGAAAGAATATCCATCGATTGAGCCCTGGTTATTCTTGGTAACAATTCAAGAGAAAAACAATTTATTTTTTTTTTAATCAATTCATTAATTTTTTCTTTATTTAAATAAGGGTTTAAGATGCCTACTAAATTTTGATTTTCATTTAACAATGACAGCTTTTCATCAGACGGCAAACCTAGCTGAACTACAATATCAGCATCATTTGCTATTCTTTTTTCTTCGGGCTCGATCCTTACTCCTAAATTTTTATATTCTTCATCATTATATCCCAAGTGATTACCGTAATTTTCACTTAAGATTATCTCAAAACCATTTGAAAGATATTTTTTCGCAATCTCAGGTGTTATAGCTATTCTTTTTTCAATATTTATATCTTCTTTAAAAGAGGTAACTTTCATAAAAATTTATAATAAAAATATTGCCATTAAGACGAGTATTAATATAACTGCTAATGTTCCCCATAAAACAAATTTGGTAAAATTGTTCCATGTTTTTTTATGGTTTTCGTTATCCATAAAAAATTACTTTTGACGAGCTTTAAATTTTGGATTCATTTTATTAATTATATAAACTCTTCCTCTTCTTCTAACTAATTTAGAATTAAGATCTCTTCTTATGATAGATTTAAGTGAGCTTTTTATTTTCATAATTAATATTTTAAGCCGGCGATGTCCTACTCTCCCGTATCTTAAGACAAAGTACCATCGGCGCAGAAAGGCTTGACTTCCGAGTTCGGAATGGGATCGGGTATAACCCTTTCGCAATAATCACCGGCGATAGTGTTATAGCGAAATAAAAATTAATGTAAACAATCTTTTATAAGAAAACTAGTGCTAATTTAGTTATTTTCCAAGAAATTCTTTACATAATCTTTAAGGCTGATCTTACCAAAGTTTTTAAAAACTTTTGACGATAAACTTAAATTTGTTAAAGCAGATGCAAATCTCTCTCCTTTCCTTGGAGGAACAAATTTAATTTTAGAATTAAATAATTTTGCAACTTGTAAGATAGAAAAGCTCTCTTTATTTGAAATACTATAACTTTTAAATTTTTTATTTTTCCACGCATAAAAACATATTTCGATTGTATCTTGAATGTGTGTAAAGCGCCTTGTTTGAGTTCCTGGTTTAACAACAGGCAAAGGTTTTTTTTTCAAATAATGATACTCAAAAATACCAATCACTGTAGCCATTTTACCAGTTCTAATTTGTTTTGGGCCATAAACATTATAAAAAAAAATTACATCGTATTTAAAATTAAACCATTTTTTTAAATTTTCTAAAAATTCAATATTTTTTGATTTTGTAAATGCATAGGGAGATAAGTCTTTATCTTTACCTTTGTTTCCTAAAGAGGCAGAAGTAGCAGAATAAATTAGTTTAATATTATTTTTTAAACAAAAATCAATTACAGCGTTAGTGCCTATTGTGTTTGATTGAATACATTTATTCATTTGAAGGAAACTTTGGTAAATTCTAGAAAATTCACCAAAATGAAATATTGTTTCAATATTCCCTCTATATTTATTACAAATTTTATTAATATCTTTTGTGTGGCCGGATAAATATTTTACCCTTCTATTCTTGATATGATTTTTTTTTGAACCTGATGAATAATCATCTAAGCTAATGATTCTATATTTGGTTTTTTTAAGAAAATACTCAATCAAATTAGAACCTACAAAACCAGCTCCACCAGTAACTAATAAATTTTTTTTCATAAATTAAGTTTCTTTTTTTAAAAAACTATCGTAAGTAATTTTTGTTCCTTCGTGAAAATTGTTTTTAGGTTTCCATCCATATTTTTTTGCCCTAGCGATATCAAGGCACTTTTTTGGGGTTCCATCTGGTTTAGATTTGTCAAACTTAATTCTAAGTTTTATATTTAATTTCCTCATAATAAATTTTGCATACCAAATAATTGAAAAATATTTGCCATTTCCAATGTTAATAAAAGACTCTCTTATTTTTTTATTCATGAAAAAAATTACGGCATCCGCAAAATCATAAACAAACATTAATTCCCTTTTTGGTTTACCACTACCCCATAAAATTATTTCACTCTTTTTTTTTATTTTTGCAATATGTATTTTTTTAATTAGAGCCGGATAAAAATGAGACTCATTTAAATTATAATTATCGTTTGGGCCATACAAATTTGGTGGCATCAATGTCTTAAAATTAAGTTTATGCAATTTACTATAGAACTCACACATTTTTAGTCCTGCTATCTTTGCTATTGCGTAAGCATCATTCGTCTCCTCCAGGGGTCCAGTCAATAAATATTTTTCTTTCATTGGTTGTTTACATTTTTTTGGGTAGATACAACTTGAACCTAATAAAAATAAATTTTTAACACCAGCTAAAAAAGATCCATGAATTATATTATTTTGAATTTGTAAATTTTCATAAATAAACTGATCTTTAAATTTATTATTAGCACCAATTCCTCCAACTTTTGCAGCAGCAATAATTACAAAGTGGGGTTTGTGTTTTTTTAAAAATTTAAATGTTTTTTCTTGATTAGTTAAATCAAGATTTTTTCTATTTCGAGTAATTATCTTTTTATAACCATAATCTTTTAATTTTTTTAGTATTGCAGATCCTACCATACCATTATGACCTGCTAAAAAAATTTTAATATTTTTATTTAATTTCATTAAAATTTTTATATTCTGCTTCAATCATTTCATCTATGAGAGTATTAATATCTTCAGTGGGTTTCCATTTAAGCTTTTGTCTTGCTTTTTTTGCATCACCTAAAAGAGTATTAACATCCAATGGTCTAACATAATTTTTGTCACATTCAATAATTGGATTATTATTTTCATCATATGCCTTTTCTTTTAATCCTTTTCCTCTCCACTTAATTTTAATACCCAATTTTTTTACAGTTAGATTAATCAATTGTTTGATTGAGTATTGGACCCCTGTAGCAATTACATAATCGTCTGGAGATTTTTGTTGAAGAATTTTCCACATTGCTTCACAGTAGTCTCTTGCATGGCCCCAATCTCTTTTTGAATTAAGATTTCCTAAAAAGAGTTTTTTTTGTTTTTTTTCTTTAATTTTGCATAATGCTGAAATTATTTTTTTTGTTACAAATGTTTCTCCTCTTCTAGGACTTTCGTGATTAAACAAAATACCATTACAAGCAAAAATATTATATGCCTCTCTATAATTTTTTGTTATCCAATGCGCATATAATTTTGCAACACCGTACGGGCTTAATGGATAAAAATTTGTTTTTTCATTTTGAGGAATGGTTTGTACTTTGCCATACATTTCAGAGGTGCCAGCTTGATAAAATTTTGTTTTTTTTTCTAATTTGTGAAATTTTATTGCTTCCAAAATTCTTAGAGCTCCTAACGCATCTGCATTGGCAGTGTACTCCGGAACCTCAAATGAAACTGCTACGTGAGATTGAGCAGCTAAATTATAAATTTCGTCAGGTTTTGTTTGTTTTATCACACTCGAAACTGATAGAGAGTCAGTAATATCACCATAATGTAATCTAAATCTATAATTTTTATCATGAGGATCCTGATAAATATGATCTACTCTTGAGGTATTTATGCTAGAGGATCTCCTTTTAACACCATGAACAACATAATTTTTTTTTAATAAAATTTCTGCAAGATATGATCCATCTTGTCCAGTAATACCAAAGATTAAGGCAACCTTTTTTTTCATATTAAAAAATTTTATATATCTTTTTTGTCAATTGGTATATCAAACTTTATAAACTCTCTATATTTTTAATCTTTAACATAGATATACTCGAAACTTTTTCTAAACGGCATTTTAAATTTATAAAATTTATTGAAACCATTATTTTTCAATAAATTATTTATATCACTAAATGTATATTTTTTAACGATCATATTGTCAAAATGATGCTCAAAAA
>CACPQV010000017.1 GCA_902636165.1 uncultured Pelagibacteraceae bacterium | reverse complement strand
AATAAATCATTTAAATTCAATTAATTTAAAAAAAATATTTAGATAATGAAAAATGTTGCAGTAGTAGGTTCGCAGTGGGGAGATGAAGGAAAGGGGAAGATCGTTGATTGGTTATCTGAGCAAGCAGATGTAGTCATAAGATTTCAAGGTGGTCATAACGCAGGACATACTCTTGTTATAGATGGAGTAACTTACAAACTTAGATTACTCCCCTCAGGAATTGTAAGAAAAAATAAAATGTCAATCATTGGAAATGGTGTTGTAGTGGATCCTTGGGCTTTACTGGATGAAATTAAAGAAATAAAAGAAAAAGGTGTAGTTGTAAATTCACATAATTTTATGATTTCAGAAGCAGCAAATTTAATTTTACCATTTCATCGTGAAATGGACGAGATAAGAGAGGATGCTGCTGGTAAAAGTAAAATTGGGACTACAAGGAGAGGTATAGGACCTGCTTATGAGGATAAAGTTGGAAGACGCTCGATAAGAGTAATGGATTTAAGATCTGAGAAAAATTTGGATCAAAGATTAGAAACTGTTTTATTACACCATAATGCAATTAGAAAAGGATTGGGAAAAAAGATATTTGAAAAAAATCAACTTATGAAAGATCTATTAAAAATTGCTCCAGAAATTCTTAAATTTTCTGCACCTGTGTGGCTTAGAATAGACCAATTTAAAAAAGAAAGAAAAAAAATATTATTTGAAGGCGCCCAAGGTATTTTACTTGATGTTGACCACGGTACATATCCTTTTGTTACTTCTTCTAACACTGTAGCTTCAAGCGCTTCCACAGGAACTGGATGTGGGCCAAATTCTATAAATTATGTTTTAGGAATAACAAAAGCATATACCACACGAGTCGGAGAAGGTCCTTTTCCAACCGAGCTAAAAGACGAGATAGGAGAATTATTAGGCACTAGGGGAAAAGAATTTGGAACTGTCACCAGTCGTAAGAGAAGATGTGGTTGGTTTGATGGAGTTTTAGTAAGACAAACTATCAAAATTTCAGGGATAAATGGGATTGCTTTAACTAAGCTTGACGTTTTGGACGAACTAGATGAAATCAAAATGTGTGTTCGGTATAAACTGGACGGAAAAACCATTGATTATCTACCTGCTGCTGTTGAAGATCAACTGAAAATTGAACCAATCTACAAATCTTTTCCAGGATGGAAAGTTTCTACCAATGGAATTAAAAATTTAAAAGAGCTTCCAGATAATGCAAAAAAATATATAAATGCTGTAGAGGATTTTATAGGTACTAAAATATCCAGCATATCCACAAGTCCTGAAAGAGAAGATACAATTTTAATTGAAAATCCTTTTAATATTTAATTTACAGGTAATAAGTTTTTTGATTTAGCTAATATCAACATATGTTTTTGTAATTTTTCAAAAGCTTTAGTTTCTATTTGTCTTATTCGTTCTCTACTAATTTTAAATTTTTTACTTAAATCCTCTAGTGTTAAGGGGTTATCGGTTAATCTTCTTGAATACAAGATCTCCTTTTCTCTCTCATTCAAAACTTTAATAGACTCTTTTAATAAATCTTTCCTATTTTCCATTTCTTCTTGATGAGCAAATTTAAGGTCATGATCCAACTCTTTGTCTACTAGCCAATCTTGCCATTCATCACCATCCTCACCTACTTGAGCATTAAGAGAAAATTCTTTTCCTGACAACCTTCTATTCATTGATACAACTTCTTCATTACTTACGTCGAGTTTTTTAGCTATCTCATTTACATGATCATCTCTTAGATCACCTTCAGTTTGAGGGGCTATTTGATTTTTCAATTTTTTTAAATTAAAAAATAGTTTTTTTTGAGCACTAGTAGTACCTATTTTTACTAAACTCCAAGATTTTAAAATATATTCTTGAATTGAAGCCTTGATCCACCACATTGCATATGTTGCTAGCCTAAAACCTTTTTCTGGTTCAAACTTTTTTACAGCTTGCATCAATCCTACGTTCCCTTCAGAAATCATTTCATTTACTGGCAAACCATAACCTCTATATCCCATTGCAATCTTTGCAACTAATCGTAAATGACTTGTAACTAATTTTTCTGCTGACTTAATATTTCCTGTACTTTTCCAATTTTTAGCAAGCATGTATTCTTCTTCTGCGTCAAGCATTGGAAATTTTTTTATTTGTTCGAGATATGCAGACAGACCACCTTCATTGCTTAGGATAGGTAGATTGCTATTAATAGTTGTGCTCATTGATAGTTTATCTAATTAATATTTTAAATTTTTCAATGTTTTATTTACCTGTATTTCTGAGCGTTTTTAGAATTTTTTCAAGTTCATTTGGTAAAATTGAATTAAAAACCATCTTCTTATTTTTTTTTGGATGTATAAAGCCTAATGTTTTGGCATGTAAAAATTGTCTGTTTAAATTTGTTAAAATTTTTTCTAATGATGGTTCTATGTCTTTAATTTTTTTAAATCTTTTTTTATATTTATCATCACCAACTATACTGTTACCCAAATAATTCATATGAACTCTTATTTGGTGAGTTCGACCTGTTTCTAATTCACACTCTAACAAACTAAAAGTTGGAGTATTTTTATTTTCAAAAATTTCTAAAGTTTTGTAATTTGTAATTGCTTTTTTTCCTTTACTATTACTAACTTCCATCATTTGTCTATTTTTTGAGCTTCTTTTAATGAAGGTTTCTATTTTACCTTTAGATGGCCTAACTTTACCCCAGATTAATAACTGGTAAACTCTTTGAATTGTGTGTTTATTAAATTGATTAGAGAGGTGTTCGTGAGTTTGATTATTTTTTGCAACAACAATTAACCCAGATGTATTTTTATCAATTCTATGTACTATTCCAGGTCTTAGTTCACCCCCAATATTAGAAAAAGAATTTTCACTATAATTCATAAGCGCATTTACGATTGTATTATCATAATTACCTGCACCAGGATGTATTACTATTCCAGATGGTTTGTTTAAAACAATTAAATCTTTATCCTCAAATACTATGTCTAAATTAAACTCATAAGGTTTTAAGGAAGCCTTTTTTGGTTCAGGAATGACTAATTTTATTTCATCACTAAAAAAAACTTTTTTCGATGGATCAGTTATTACCTTGTTATTTATTATTAACTTTTTATCTAGAATAAGATTTTTA
Source organism: uncultured Pelagibacteraceae bacterium (assembly GCA_902636165.1). GTDB lineage: Bacteria > Pseudomonadota > Alphaproteobacteria > Pelagibacterales > Pelagibacteraceae > Pelagibacter. Next base: position 10,375 of record CACPQV010000017.1, on the reverse strand, counting down.
ATTCTTGTTCGACTGATATTTTCTTCTCTCTTTTTAATGAAAATATCAACACGAAATTCATTTTCGGTCTTGTTAACTATCAAATTTATTTTTTTTTCCATAAAATGATATATTAATATGATATGCGCTTGTAGCTCAACTGGATAGAGCGCCTGACTTCGGATCAGGAGGTTCTGGGTTCGACTCCTAGCAGGCGCGCCAACTATTCACCCATATTCATTAATGTCCCTTTAATCCTCGCTCTTAAAAAAGATAGATAAAACAATCCTATTCCAAAAATTAAATAAACTAAATTTAATAAATAAGCTTGTTTAATATTTTCATAATTTACTAGACCATTAATCAAAATATTTCTTGTTTCATCAAAAATGTAAACTAATGGTAAACCCTTTGCAATTACTTGGAAAAAATTAGGAAGAATTTCTATTGGGTAGTAGATACAGCCTAATGGAGCGAGTAGAAATAATGATGACCAAGCTATATTTTCAAAGGATGGTCCAAATCTCATTAACCCTGAGCTCACAAATAAACCTAGTGTAATGCCAAATAAGTATAAACTTAAAAATAATATTAGTAATGGAAAACCCAATTTTAAAATTGAAACTCCGAACAATGGGGATGTTAAAATAATTGCAGGCACTAGACCAATTAATGTCCTTACCAAAGCAGTAAAAATTAAAGATATAATTATTTCTTTAAGTTTCAAAGGAGCAATAAATAAATTAGTAAAATTTCTACTCCAGATTTCTTCTAAAAAAAGCATATTAAAACTTATGCTAGATCTAAAAAGAATGTCATAAAGAATTGCACATGTAAGAATTATTCCGAGTGTATTATTATAATAATCACTATAAATGGAAAAAAATTTAGAAATAAAACCCCAAAGAATAATTTGTATTGTTGGCCAATAAATTAAATCCAAAACTCTTGGCAGTGAACTTTTGATTAGATAAAAATGTCTTAAAAAAAGACCATACATTTTGTTTAGGTTCATTTTAAATTTCTTGTAAGTTTTAAAAAAACTTCCTCCATATTTTTACGTCCATGTTTTTTAACTAATTCCTCTGGGGTTCCTTGATCAATGATAGATCCTTTATTCATCATAAGAACTGAAGAACATAATCTTTCAACTTCTGCCATGTTATGTGAAGCAAGTAGAATAGAAGTCCCTCTTTCTTTTTGGTATTCTTCTAAAAAACTTCTTACAAAATCTCCTGTTTCAGGATCTAAAGATGCAGTTGGTTCATCAAGAAGAAGAACTGAGGGATCATTAATTATAGATTTTGCTAGACTGACTCTATTTTTTTGCCCAGAGGAAAGTTCTCCTGTTAACTTATTAATAAATTCATTAAGCCTTAATTTTTCACTAAGATAATCAATTTTAATTCCAAGTTTTTTTACATCATAAAGTCTTCCATAAACTTCTAGATTCTGCTTTACAGTTAATTTTTTTGGTAGCTCAATATATGGTGAAATAAAATTTAATTTGTTTAACAATTCAACTCTTTGCTTTTCGATTTCAATACCATTTATTAGAACTTTTCCTTTTGTAGGTTTAAGTAAACCAAGGATCATACCTATAGTTGTAGTTTTACCACATCCATTCGGTCCAAGAATTCCAATAATTTCATTATCATTTACTTTAAATGATATGTTTCTAACAGCTTCTTTTGTCTCGTAAGTTTTTGATAAATCAATTATTTCAAGAGGAATAGTCATTTAAACTTTGAAGCCCTTAATAACCTATCATTAATTGTTTTGCCAAATCCTTTATGAGGGATTTTGCCTACAGCTATAGATTTATAATTATCTTTCTTAATTTTTCTTAAAATAGTGTAAAGATTTTTTAAAGCTTCTTTTAAATTACCTTTTTTGGATAAAAAATAGTGGTTCATTTTGTTAATTTTACTTTTTCTAATTAATAGATAAGCCTCATTTTTTTTAATGGTTTTAACATTAAGTCTAATTGGAATCCCAGGTGAATAATGAATTCTTGATTGTCCAGGAGCTAAAATTTTAGAGGGATTTGTATTTATTGAAATTTTTTTCTTTAGTATTTTTTGGATAATTCCAACTTCTAGGCCACCTAATCTTAAAATTTTAGGGTTATTCCTGAGATCAATTATTGTAGACTCGACCCCAACCGATGATCTTCCTCCTTCAAGAATATACTTAATTTTTTTTCCAAAATCCTCTTTTACATCTGAAGAAGTTACCGCACTTATTCTTGAAGAAATATTTGCACTAGGTGCTGCAATAGGAAATTTTAGATATTTCAAAAGATTTCTTGTTACAGGATGTTTTGGAAATCTCACAGCAAGAGTATTCTTTTTATTTGTTGCAATTTTTGAAATTTTCGAAGTTTTTTTTTGGTTTAATATAAATGTTATTGGACCAGGACAAAATCTTTTATATAATTTGAGAAAGTTATCATTAAAATCACAATCATTTTCCAATTTTTTTAAATCATAATAATGAATAATTAGAGGGTTATTAGCTGGTCTTTTTTTTAATCGAAATATTTTTTTACATGCTGTATCAGAATATGCATTCCCAGCAATTCCATAAACAGTTTCGGTTGGTATAGCAACACACTCTCTATTATTTAGTAGATTTTTTGCTTTTTTAATATTTGCAAGATTAATTTTCATGTATTATTTGAGAGTATTATATGAAAGATAAAAATTTACCAAATGATTATAATTCATTAACTCTTGAAGAATTGACCACTGAGGCAAATAAGATGATAGAGTACTTAGAAAATCAAAAGGATTTAGAGAGATCTTTAGACAAATATCAAAATTTAATTAAACTGAACAATATAATCCAGAAAAAATTTCAAATGAATATTAAAGAAATAAATGACAAAACAAAAGAAAAAATATTCAAAATTAATAAAAAAAATGATGAAAAGAAAATTAAATAAAATTGCAAGAGATACAAATTCATTTTTAAAAAGGTTTATTGCTAAACAAAAAAAATCAAATTTGATAGTTGCAATGAAATATGGATTATTTTCTGGAGGAAAAAAAATAAGATCAAAAATTTTGATTGATGTTGGATTTCTATTTAAATTAGATTATAAAACACTAATTATTATTGGTGCCGCAGTTGAATGTATACATGCGTATTCATTAATACATGACGATTTACCTTGTATGGACGATGACTCTATAAGAAGAGGTAAACCGTCAGCGCATATTAAATTTGGGGAGGCCACTGCAGTTTTAGCTGGAAATTCACTTTTAACAATGGCTTTTGAAATTTTAAGTCATAAAGACCTTAAAATTAATGAAAAAACTAAGATCGATTTAATAAATAAAATTTCTGAAAGTTCAGGCCATCTTGGAATAGCAGGAGGGCAATATTTAGATTTAAATTATGAGCGTAAAAAAATTTCTCAAAAAAAGATTGAAGATATGGAAATTAAAAAAACTGGAAAGCTTTTTAGTTTTTGTTGTGTTGCACCATTGATAATTAAGAAAAAAAACAAAAATGATGTAAAGAAATTTGAAAATATTGGTTCTGATATAGGCTTGTTGTTTCAAGTTGCTGATGATCTAATTGATTATAAAGGTAGTCTACTTGTCGCTGGAAAAAAAACTGGTAAGGATAGAAAAAAAGGAAAAGCTACTCTAATTAGTTTACTAGGATACAAAAATACTATTAAATATGCTAGTAATTTGGTTTTAGAAATAAATAATAAATTAAAAAAATATGGATCTAGATCAAGAAATTTGTCTGAAACATTAAATTATATTTTGAATAGAAATAAATGAAAAAAAAATATGAATTATTAGATGAGATTAATTTTCCATCAGATTTAAAAAAAATACCTCAGTCAAAATTACAAAAAGTTGCTGATGAATTGAGAAAGGAGGTGATTGATGTTGTATCAGTGACAGGTGGTCACCTTGGAGCAAGTCTTGGAGTCGTTGAATTGACCGTTGCTTTGCATTATATTTTTAATACACCAAATGATAAACTAATCTGGGATGTCGGTCATCAGTGTTATCCACATAAAATATTAACTGGCAGAAAAGAAAGAATAAGAACTTTAAGACAAGGAAATGGTCTTTCTGGTTTCACAAAAAGATCAGAAAGTGAATATGATCCTTTTGGTGCTGCACACAGCTCAACATCAATTTCATCAGCACTGGGTATAGCAGAAGCAAATAAACTCTCTAATAAAACAGATAATGTAATTGCAGTTATTGGTGATGGAGCCATAAGTGCTGGTATGGCTTATGAAGCCATGAATAATGCTGGTGCCGCAAAAACTAAGATGATCGTAATTCTAAATGATAATGATATGTCTATTGCTCGACCAGTAGGAGCAATGAGCACTTATTTAGCAAAAATTTTTTCAGGAAAGATATATTTTAGTTTAAGAGAGACTGTTAAATTAATAATGTCAGCTTTTTCAAAAAGATTTAGTGCAAAAGCTGGTAAAGCTGAGGATTTACTAAGATCAGCTGTGACAGGTGGAACTTTGTTTAGTTCACTTGGATTTTATTACATTGGTCCAATAGATGGTCATGATCTAAATTCATTAATTCCTATTTTAAAAAATGCTAGGGACTCTAAACATGAAGGCCCAATTTTAATTCATATTAAATCAAAAAAAGGAAAAGGTTATGCTTTTGCTGAAGAAGCAAAGGATCATTATCACGGAGTATCAAAATTTAATGTCAAAACTGGAGAACAATTTAAAAGTACTAGTAAATCTCCTTCATACACAAAGGTTTTTGCTAACACTTTAATTCAACATGCTAAAAAAGATAGTAAAATTGTAGCCATTACAGCTGCAATGCCAGATGGTACTGGTTTAGATATTTTTCGTAAAGAATTTCCAGATAGAACTTTTGATGTTGGAATTGCCGAACAACATGCTGTTACATTTGCTGCAGGCTTGGCTACAGAAAACTATAAACCCTATGCTGCCATTTATTCCACTTTTCTTCAAAGAGCTTATGATCAAGTAGTTCATGACGTAGCAATTCAAAGTCTACCTGTTAGATTTGCAATCGATAGGGCGGGATTAGTTGGAGCTGATGGACCAACACATGCTGGAAGTTTTGATACAACATATTTATCCACTTTACCAAATTTTATTGTTATGGCTGCAAGTGATGAAGCTGAGCTTGTAAGAATGATAAATACCTCAACTGAGATTAATGATAGACCTTGTGCATTCAGGTATCCAAGAGGAACAGGGCTAGGTTCAATTCTTCCTTCAATAAGTGAAAAAATTGAGATAGGGAAATCAAAAATTATTAAAGAAGGAAAAAAATTAGCAATCCTAAATTTTGGAGCAAGATTGAATGATACATTGAAAGCTGCAGAAAATTTATCAAAAAAAGGTGTATCAATAACTGTTGTTGATGCGAGATTTGCAAAGCCCTTGGATGAAAATCTAATTTGGCAACTAGCTACAACTCATGAAGCAATAATGACTATTGAAGAGGGTTCAATTGGTGGTTTCGGATCTCATGTTGTAGATTTTTTGACAAAAAAAGGTTTAATGGACTCTAACCTTAAATTTAGATCATTAACATTACCAGATATTTTTATTGATCAAGATACTCCAGAAAAAATGTATAAAATTGCAAATCTTGACTCAGTTTCAATCGAGGAAAAAGTTTTGGATTTACTAAATTCTAATATAGTCCTGAAGAAACAAAATTAAACAACTAACAACACTGAGCTTTATGTAAAAGATAATGATCTAATAAAACGCACGATAGCATTGCCTCACCTACTGGCACAGCCCTAATACCAACACATGGATCATGTCTACCTTTTACTGATATGTTTGTATTTTTTCCAAATTTATTAATTGTTTTTCTACTTTTTAAAATTGAAGAAGTCGGCTTTACGGCAAATGAAACAATTATTTCTTGACCTGAAGAAATACCTCCTAGAATACCTCCAGCGTTATTAGACTTAAATTTTGTTTTTTTTCTATTTTGAAAAATTTCATCTGAATTTTCCTCACCTGATAATTGAGCTGAATTCATCCCTGAGCCAATATTGACTCCTTTTACAGCATTTATACTCATCATAGCTGATGCAATGTCAGAGTCTAATTTTGAGTATATAGGTGCACCTAATCCAGCAGGAATACCATTTGCTCTTACTTCTATTATTGCCCCGCATGATGATCCAGCTTTTCTAACACTTAATAAGTATTTTTCCCAAATTTTTAACATTGATTTATCTGGGCAGAAAAATGAGTTTTTAGAAATTACTTTATCATCCCATTTATTCGTATCACATCCTAATATTCCAAGTTGGGTTACAGCTCCAGTGATTTTAAATCTTTTTCCTAATTTATTTTCTAAAACTTTTTTTGCCACAGCACCCGCTGCAACTCTTGCGGCTGTTTCTCTTGCAGATGATCTACCACCCCCCCTGTAGTCTCTTATTCCATATTTCTTAAAATATGTGAAATCAGCATGTCCTGGTCTAAATTTATCTTTAATATCATTATAGTCTTTTGAACGCATATCTTCGTTATAAATTATTAATGATATCGGAGTCCCTGTTGTTTTTCCCTCAAAAACTCCCGAAAGGATTTGAACCTTGTCACTTTCCTTCCTTTGAGTAGTAAACTTAGATTGTCCAGGTTTTCGTTTGTTCAGTTCTTTTTGAATATCGGCTTCTTTTAATACTATTAATGGTGGACATCCATCGATAATACACCCAATAGCTGGACCATGGGATTCCCCCCAAGTTGTGAATCGAAAAGCCTTTCCAAAAGTATTAAATGACATTATTTATATTATATAGATTATTTTGTTTAAATTATGAATCAAAAAAACTCACTAGGGCTTAATAAATGTTTCTTGGATCTAGATAACCCATTTGAACTATTTCAAAAATGGTTTGAGGAGGCTAAAAAAAAAGAAATTAATGATCCAAATGCTTTGGCACTTGGCACCGCAACCAAACAAGGTATTCCCTCAGTAAGAATGGTTTTACTCAAAGGACACAGTGAAAATGGATTTGTTTTTTATACAAATTTAAATAGTCAGAAAGGAAATGAAATTAAAGAAAACCCAAATGCCACTATGTGCTTCCATTGGAAAAGTCTTCTAAGACAGATAAGGATAGTTGGAACATTGAAACAAGTAGATGATCAAACGGCTGATGAGTACTATAACTCTAGAGCATATGATAGTAGAATTGGTGCCTGGGCCTCAAAACAAAGCAATATTCTAAAAACTAGAGATGAACTTTTAGATGCTTTAGAGAATTATAAAAAAAAATATAATGACAAAGATAATGTGCCAAGACCCAGCCATTGGTCTGGCTGGAATTTAACACCTTCAACAATTGAGTTTTGGTTGGATGGAGATAATAGAATTCATGAAAGATTAAAGTACTCTTTAGATAAAAATGGTAGTTGGACAAAAAGTCTTCTTAGTCCCTAAAAATCTCTAGATAAACTAAATGAAGTTAAATTTTCAAGAATATTTCTTTCATTACAATCTTTAAATATCGATAATGAGTTTGAAGCCAAATTGATATAATGATTTGCTTTTTGATAACATTCTTTAATAATTTTATATTGTTTAATTAAAGATAATGTATAATTAAAATCACCTTCATTTCTATTATCTTTCAAAAAAATATTTTTAAGACTTTCTTTCTCCTTTACATTTGCTTTTTGAAATAACAAGATTATTGGCAGGGTGATTTTCCCTTCATAAAAATCTTTTCCAATTTTTTTTCCAAATAATTTTGACTCAGAATTATAATCTAAAGTATCATCGGCTATTTGAAACGTTAAACCCAAATTTCTTCCATAAAATTCTAAAGCCTCCTTTTCCTTTGTCGTCATTTCAGACAAAATTGCACCAACTTTTGTAGCTGCTGAAAATAATTCAGCAGTTTTTGCAGAGATTATTCTTAAATAAGTTTCTTCCAACATATCTACCTCGCCCCTATGTTGTAACTGTAAAACTTCCCCTTGAGCAATTTTAGAGGAAGTTGAAGATAATAATTTTAAGACTTCAATATTTCCATCATCTACCATTATTTCAAAACATCTACTAAGTAAATAATCCCCAACTAAAACAGAAGAATGGTTATCCCAAACTTTGTTTAAAGTTTTTCTACCTCTTCTGATAGATCCATTATCTATTACATCATCATGCATTAAAGTTGCTGAGTGAATAAGTTCTACACAAGCGGCTAAATTTATATCCCTAGTTCCTTTTAAATATCCACATAATTTTGCAGAACCTAAAGTTAGTAAGGCCCTTAATCTTTTTCCACCAGTATCAAGATGATAGTTTGTCATTTTCTCAACTAAGTCTACATTGCTCTCTAATTTAGACTTAATTTTTTCTTCAACCAACATCAATTTGTCTTCAACAGAATTTTTAAGTTGAAAATATGAATTATTAATTTTGTTTTTTAATTGTATTACACTTCCCATTTATCGAGCAAATTAGTATAATAGGTTACTTTTGATACTTATCAATTGACGCACCCGAAACTTCAATTATAAGGTGTCTTTATATTCATAAAAAAATTCTATAAATATTTGAAATGTTCTCTTTATTTAAAAAGAAAAAAATCATTCCACACATAAAGCTAAGTGGTGTTATTGGAAATGTTGGTAAATTTAAACAAGGTATAGATTTTTCTGGTCAAGAGGAGATTATTTCAAAAGCTTTTTCAGTTAAAAAAGCACCATGTGTGGCTATTACAATAAACTCTCCTGGAGGTTCTCCTGTCCAATCTCATTTAATTTATAGCCTAATTAGACATCAGGCAAAAAAAAATAAAAAAAAAGTGATAGTTTTTGCTGAGGATGTAGCGGCCTCAGGTGGATATCTTATTGCGTGTGCTGGTGATGAAATTTATGCAAACTCAAGTTCAATAATAGGCTCGATAGGAGTTATATACTCTTCTTTTGGTTTTACAGAGTTGATAAAAAAGATAGGTGTTGAGAGAAGAGTTCATACTGCTGGGAAAAATAAAAGCACGTTAGACCCATTTCTAGATGAAAAAAAAGAAGACATCGAAAGATTAAAGAATATTCAATTAGATTTACATAAAGATTTTATAGAAGTGGTTGAAAAAAGCAGGTCATCAAAACTGAAAAAATCTGATGTAGAATTATTTTCAGGTGAGTTTTGGTCGGGAAGAAAAGCTAAAGATCTTGGTTTGATAGATGAAATTGGAAATGCAAATCAGATATTAAGAGAAAAATTTGGGGATGATATCATTATTAAAAAATTTGAAAAATCAAAAAGTTGGCTTAGTAAAAAATTAGCATCTTCAAATGACCGTGTTGATCAATTATCAAATATATTAGAGGAAAAATCAGTTTGGCAAAAATATGGCCTCTAAGAAAAATAAAAAAAAATTAAAATTTCAAACTTTCCAAGATACAATTATTAATTTACAAAAGTTTTGGAGTAAAAATGGATGTGTAATTTTACAACCATATGATATGGAAGTTGGAGCTGGAACATTTCACCCAGCTACTACTTTAAGATCACTTGGGCCTAAGCCATGGAAAGCAGCTTACGTCCAACCTTCACGAAGACCAACAGATGGAAGATATGGAGATAACCCAAATAGACTTCAGCATTATTATCAATTTCAAGTTATAATTAAACCTTCCCCATTAAATATTAAAAAACTCTATTTAAATAGTTTGTCGGTAATAGGAATTAATCATAAAGAACATGATATTAGATTTGTTGAAGATGACTGGGAAAGTCCAACTCTAGGAGCTGCAGGTCTTGGGTGGGAAGTGTGGTGTGATGGAATGGAAATATCTCAATTTACATATTTTCAACAAATGGCAGGTTTTGAATGCAAACCCGTTTCGGTAGAAATAACTTACGGTCTTGAAAGAATTTGCATGTTTACCCAACAGAAAAAAAACGTTTATGATTTAGTTTGGAATAATGAAGGTATTGAGTATAGGGAAGTTTTTCATCGATCAGAAAAAGAGTTTTCAGCTTATAACTTCGAGCATGCTAATACAGAAAACTTATTTAAGATATTTGATATGCATGAAGATGAAGCAAAATCATTAGTTGAAAAAAGAATATCTTTACCCGCATATGATCAATGTTTGAAAGCAAGCCACGTATTCAATGTATTAGATGCTCGTGGCGCTATTAGTGTTGCTCAAAGAGCTGAATATATCGGTCGAATAAGAGAAATCACAAAACAAGCCGCTGCAATTTGGGTAGAGACACAAATATAAAATGTCGGAATTTTTTTTAGAGTTATTTAGTGAGGAAATTCCTGCCGGGCTTCAAAAAAATTTAAGAGAAAAAATTTTCGAAGATTTTAAAAATTTTTTTGAAAAAAAATCAATTAAATCAAAAAAAGTTTTTCTTTT
>CACPQV010000016.1 GCA_902636165.1 uncultured Pelagibacteraceae bacterium | reverse complement strand
TACGGGTATATGGAAAAAAAGATGAAAAATACTCTTAAATCAATTTCAAATCATAAACACAGCAATATTTTGGAAAATATTGGAAAATCAGATATTACCCATAATATTAATTTTTACCTTTTTAAGAAAATAATTGATCAATTGGGTGGTTTAAAAGGTTTAATAACAACTCAAGGAAGCTTCTTAGTAAAATTAGGAATAAAAAATAGAGCTGAAATAATTTCACAAAATCAAAGCTTTTCAAAAAAAGCAGATATCTACTATAGATTAAAAAGACTTATAGATGAGAAGGAAATGGGAAATTTATTTAAGGTAATGTTTATTAAAAAGAAAAATAACAAATATAAATTGGGTTTTCATTGATAGTTTCAAAAAAATTATCTAAAATAAAAGAAATCAGTCATGGTTTTTTTAATAATAAAGGCGGGTGCTCAACAGGTATTTATAAAAGCTTAAATTGTGGACCAGGCTCTAATGACTACAAAACAAAAGTTATTAAAAATTTAAGAATCGTAAAAAAGAAAATAGATAAAAATTCAAAAAATATTTTTTTACTCCATCAAATACATAGTAATAAATTTGTTTTCATCAATAAATATTCTAAGTATCCAAAAAAAAAGATAGCAGATGCAGTAATTACCGACATTCCAAGATTACCGATTGGAATTCTTACAGCTGATTGTGCACCAATATTAATTTATGATAAACAAAAAAAGATGGTAGCTGCTATTCATGCTGGATGGAAAGGTGCATACAAAGGAATTATTTCAAAAGTAATAAATTTCATGGTTAAAAAGGGCTGTGAAAAAAAGAATATAATTGCTGTTATAGGTCCCTGTATTGCCCAAAAAAATTATAACGTAAAAGAAGATTTTAAAAGAAAATTCCTAAAAAAAGATAAAAGAAATAAAGTATTTTTTAAAAAAAGAAAAAACTTAATTTATTTTGATTTATCAAAATATGTTAAATTACAACTCAAATTAATGAAAATCACAAATTTAGATACGATAAATATTGATACTTTTCCCAAAAAAAATAATTTTTTTAGTGCAAGAAGGTCTTTGTATTTAAATCAAGATGATTATGGTAGAAATATTTCATTAATTATGATTAATTAGAGTTTTCAATGAAATTATTAACTGGAAACAGCAATAAAGTTTTAAGTAAAAATATTGCTAAATACTTAAAAACAAAACTTGTAAATTCAAGTATTAGAAAATTTGCTGATGGTGAAATTTATATTGAAATAAATGAGAATATAAGAGGCAACAGTATTTTTATCGTTCAATCAATCTCTTCTCCAGCAAATGATAATTTAATGGAATTATTGTTATGCATTGATGCTCTAAAGAGGTCATCAGCAAAAAACATAACAGCGGTAATACCGTATTTTGGATATGCAAGACAAGATAGAAAGGTTGTTCCAAGAACTTCGATATCCGCAAAACTTGTTTCAAATTTAATTACTAAAGCTGGTGCTGATAGAGTGGTAACTGTAGATTTGCACGCAGGTCAAATTCAAGGTTTCTTTGATATTCCTGTTGATAACTTATTTTCTACTCCAATATTTGCGAGACACGCTAAAAAAAAAATTAAAAGTAAAAAAATTATTTGTGTTGCACCTGATGTGGGAGGAACAGAAAGAGCTAGAGCACTTGGAAAACTTTTAAATGTAGGACTAGCTATTGTTGACAAAAGAAGACCTAAACCTGGACAATCAGAAGTAATGAACGTCATCGGTGATGTAAAAGGTCAAACCTGTATTATAGTTGATGATATAATCGATTCAGGTGGCACAATTGTTAATGCAGCAAAAGCCTTGAAATCTCGGGGAGCAAAAGATGTTTATGTTTATATTACTCATGGAGTTTTAAGCGGCGATGCTATTAAGAAAATAAAAAATTCAGTAATAAAAAATTTAGTTATAACTGATACAATAGACAATGTTCATAAAACAAAAAATGTTAAGAATATTGAGGTTTTGCCTATTTCTGGTCTTATGGGTGAAGCAATAAAGAGAATATCAAATTCAACATCTGTATCTGATTTATTTAAATAAATATCTTGATTATTTGTAAACATAAGATAAAAAATTCTTCTTATGATTTCACTAGAAGCCAACATTAGGGACAATTCTACAAAGGGAAAATTAAACGCTATCAGAAATAGCGGTGGTGTTCCATGTATAGTTTATGGTGGTAAAGATGAAAATCAAAAAATTTCTATATCCAAAAAACTTCTTAAATCATTAATTGAAAAAGAAAATTTTTTATCAAATATTATTACTCTAAACGTTGAGGGTAAGTCTCAAAATGTTTTACCAAGAGAAGTAAAGTATCACATATTAAGTGATGAACCAATTCATGTAGATTTTTTGAGAGTCTTGCCTGGAGTTAAAATCAAAATAGATGTACCGGTAAATTTTATAAATCATGACAAATCTCCTGGGCTTAAAAGGGGTGGAGTTTTAAATATAGTAAGAAGAAAAGTTGAGTTAAAGTGTCCAAGTGAAAAAATACCTGAAAATTTAATCATTGATCTAGATGGTGTTGATATTGGTGAAAGTTTTAAAATTTCTTCAGTAAAATTGGATAATGAGGTAACTCCTACAATACAAGGAAGAGATTTTGTTATTGCTACCCTTGCTGCACCAACAGTTATGAAAGAACCAGAGAAGCCTGCAGAGACCGAAACAACAGAAGGTGAAGAAGGTGCTCAAGGAACTGAAGCTGCAGCAACAGAGACTGGAGATAAGCCTTCTAATGAAGAAAGTAAAAAAGAAGGTGATGATAAAAAAACTACAGACAAAAAACCTTCTGAAGAAAAAAAATAATCAATAAATTTGAAATTCGTTATTATAAAATAAATTATGCTTTTATTTGTAGGATTAGGAAATCCAACACCAAACAGTGAAAATAATCGACATAATGTTGGTTTTAAAATTATTGATGCAATAAATAAAGAATTCAGTTTATCTAAACAAAAACCAAAATTTAAAGGTTTATTAACAACTGGAAATATAGGTAATAAAAAAGTTTATGCTATTAAACCTTTAACTTTTATGAACAATTCTGGAATTTGTATAAGAGAATTAATTGAGTATTTTAAAATTGATGCAGAAGACGTAATTGTATTTCATGATGATCTTGATGTAGAGTTCGGGAAAATAAAAGCTAAATTTGGTGGCTCAAGCGCAGGTCACAATGGTATAGCGTCAATTGATAAATTCATTGGTAAAGATTATTCAAGAGTAAGAGTTGGAATTGGAAAACCAAAAGGAAATATTGAGGTTTCAGATTATGTCCTGCAGAATTTTGATGAAGATGAGTCTCTAGGAATTCAAAAAATTTCAGAAAATATCATAGAATCAATTTCTATACTTGTAGAAAGAAAATTAGATTTATTCTCTAGTACAGTTAATAACAAATAATGAGTTTTAAATGTGGAATAGTTGGATTACCTAATGTTGGTAAGTCAACTTTATTTAATGCTTTAACAAATTCAAGTAAGGCTCAAGCTGCTAATTTTCCGTTTTGTACAATAGATCCAAACATTGGTATTGTACCAGTTCCTGATTATAGATTAAAAAATTTAGCTGAAATCTCAAAATCAAAAAAAATTATAAACACAACCATTTCATTCGTTGATATAGCAGGCTTAGTTAAGGGCGCATCTAAGGGTGAGGGATTAGGAAATAAGTTTTTATCTCATATAAGAGAAGTGGACGCAATTATACACATGATAAGGTGTTTTGAGTCTGATGATATTCAAAATGTTAATCCATCTGTTGATCCAATAAGAGACCTTGAAATTATTGAAACAGAGATGATGTTAGCTGATCTTGAGTCTATTCAAAAAAGACTTGAAAAAAATAATAAAAAAAATGTAGACAATGAGGAGTTAAAGATTTTAGAAATTGCTCTTGAATGTATAAATAAAAGTGAGGATTTTTCTGTATTAACATCTAATTATGAAAAAAAGCAATTAAATCAAAGCGGCTTACTATCACTAAAACCAAAAATATTTGTTTGTAATGTAGATGAAAAAAGTGTCCAAAACGGTAATAAATATACTAAAAATTTTATTGGAAAATTTGGAGAAGAAAACTCTCTCATTGTTTCAGCTGATATAGAAAATCAAATAAACCAATTAAATTTTGAAGAAAAAGAAAATTACATGGAAATGATTGGATTAAATGAAACAGGATTAAATAAGTTAATTAAAAAAGGTTATGAAATTCTTGAGCTTGACACTTATTTCACGTCAGGACCAGAGGAAACTAGAGCTTGGACTATTCAAAAAAATTGTACAGCTCCTAAAGCTGCTGGAGAAATACACAGCGATTTTGAAAAAGGTTTTATTAGAGCAGAAACAATCTCCTATGATGATTTTATTGCTAACAATGGATGGGTAAATTCAAAAAATAATGGCAAAATGAGATTAGAAGGTAAAGATTATATTGTTAAGGATGGTGATGTTTTAAATTTTCGTTTCAACACGTGACCAGATTTTTTTCATACTAAAGTATACAAGTGTAGTTAATATTATTAAATATACTATAGCTTTAAATCCCATTTTATGCCTAGCCTCTAGATGAGGTTCTGCAGCCCACATTAGAAAAGTTGTAACATCTTTTGACATTTGTTCCACAGTCGCATTAGTTCCGTCTGAATATTCAACTAAACCATCAGAAAGTTGATTTGACATTTTTATCTTATTTCCATACATGTATTTATTGTAATATACTCCATCATCTAAACTAACATCCGCAGGGGGATCTTCATATCCCTGCAAAAGAGAATAGATATAGTCTACACCGCCACCTCTTGCTTTAACTAAAACAGACATATCAGGCGGATATGCCCCGCCATTTGCAGCTTGTGCAGCTTTTACATTTTCATAAGGCATAACAAATTTATCAGATAATTTTCCTGGTCTTGTGAACATTTCACCGTCTGCATTTGGGCCATCTTTTACCTCAAAAGATGCTGCTATTGCTTTAGCTTGTTCTAAAGAAAATTCAGGCCCACCTTTTTCAGCTAAATTTCTATAAGATAGATATTTCATTGAATGACATGAGGAACACACCTCAGTATAAACTTGATATCCCCTTTGAAGTGATGCCCTATCAAACTTCCCAAATAAACCTTTAAAACTCCAATCAGTTTTTAAATATTCAACTTTTTCAGCAGTTTGAGCAGTAAATGAAATTCCAGATAATAAAATAATTAAAAAAAATATTTTAGAAAGATTTTTCACTTAATTATCTAAACTTTCCTTTTTCTTTGCTGTAGCTAAATTAGGCGATCCTCCTAATATAGGTTCGGTAATACTTAGTGGGATTGGAAGAGTTTTTTCCCTCCATCCTAAAACCGGTAATATCACCAAGAAATGTAAGAAATAATATGCTGTAGCTACTCTAGCAACTAAAAGATACAAGCCCTCTGCAGGCATAGCTCCAACATATCCAAGAATTAGAACATCTGCTACTAAAACCCAATAAAATTGTCTGTATATTGGTCTGAAAACTGCAGATCTTATTTTAGAAGTATCAAGCCAAGGCAAAGCTGCTAAAATTAAAATTGCAGACAACATCGCAACAACACCAAGAAGTTTATCTGGTACTGATCTTAAAATTGCATAGAATGGTAATAAATACCACTCTGGAACTATATGGGCTGGTGTTACTAACGGATCAGCCTCAATATAATTGTCTGCATGTCCTAAAATATTTGGTGTATAAAAAACAAAAAAAGCAAAAACGATCATAAACATAAGTAAAGCAAAGCCATCTTTAATCACAATGTAAGGATGAAATGGGACTGTATCTTTTGATGGTTTTTTTATATCAATTCCAACTGGATTATTGTTACCTGGAACGTGCAATGCCCAAATATGTAAAACGACTAAACCAAGGATTAAAAAAGGAATTAAGTAATGAAGAGTAAAAAATCTTGTAAGCGTTGGGTTATCAACTGAATAACCACCCCATAACCAAGTCACTATTCCTTCACCAACTAAAGGAATAGCGCTAAATAAATTCGTGATTACTGTTGCTCCCCAAAAACTCATCTGTCCCCATGGAAGCACATAGCCCATAAAAGCTGCAGCCATCATTAATAGATAGATAATTATACCTATAATCCATATAATCTCTCTTGGTGATTTGTACGATCCATAAAATAATGATCTGAAGATATGTATGTAAACTGCTAGAAAAAACATCGATGCGCCATTTGCGTGAATGTATCTAATTAACCAACCATAATTAACATCTCTCATAATATGTTCTACACTATCAAAAGCCATATCGGCATGAGCTATGTAATGCATTGCAAGAACTAAACCAGTTACAATTTGGGTAATTAAACAAAAAGTTAATATTCCACCAAACGTCCACCAATAATTTAAATTTTTTGGTGTTGGATAATCAGTTAAATGATTAGCAAGAGTTAATAAAGGTAAACGATCATTAAACCATTTTCCAAAATTTGATTTCGGTGTGTATTCGTGATCACTCATAATATTTATCCAATTTTAATAGTATTAGCGTTAACAAACTCATATTTAGGAATTTCCATATTAGTCGGTGCTGGTCCTTTTCTAATTCTTCCAGAGATATCATAATGAGAACCATGACAAGGACAGAACCAGCCATTGTATTCGCCTTTTTGGTCCAGGGGTACACAACCAAGATGAGTACACACACCAAGCATAACTAGCCACTCTGGATTTTTAGCTCGATCCTCATCTTTTTCAGGATGTTTCAATTCTTCCATTTTTACTGCCTTTGCCTCAACTATCTCATCTTGAGTTCTTCTTCTAATAAATACAGGCTTACCTCTCCACAGCACTGTAATAGTTTTTCCTGGGCTCACTGTACTAATATCAACTTCTGTACTGGCTAGTGCTTTTACTGATGCATCAGGATTCATCTGATCAATCATTGGCCATACAACAGCCCCAACACCCACAGCTCCTACTGCATAAGTCGCAGTAAATAAAAAATCTCGTCTTTCAATTTTCTTATCTGTCATCTAACTATAATTTACAATTTTATAAATTGATTTAGGTTGTTAATATATGATTACATATAATAAAAAAGTATTATTTTTCTACTGAAAGAATGACACATAATCAAACAAATGAGGGGCTTAAAATTGCGCTATTTGAACCTGATATTCCTCAAAATACTGCAGCGATTATTAGAACTTGCTCTTGCCTTGGAGCGAAATTGGAAATTATTGAGCCGTGTGGTTTTTTATTAACTGATAAAAGGTTTAAAAGGGTAGTTATGGACTATTTCGATGAAAAAAACATAAAATTCTACAAAAGTGCTGATGAATTTTTTGAATTGAAAAAAAATCAAAGGATCATATTAATGACTACAAAAGCAACTAAATCTTATACAAAATTTAAATTTGATAAAAATGACACAATATTATTTGGTAAGGAAAGTGCAGGTGTCCCGAAAGGAGTACACCAGTTAATAAAAAACCGACTTAAAATTCCAATGAAAAATAACAAAAGATCTCTTAATATTGCCACATCAGTTGCAATAACTCTTGCTGAAAGTTTAAAGCAGATTAACTTAATTTGATATGGACTTAGAAATTAAAAAACATTTAGCTAGTAACTGGTTTAAAACACTTCAACATGCCTTATGCGATGATATTCTCAAAATCGAAAAAAATAAAATTAAATTTAGAATTAAAAAATGGGAAAAAAATATTAAAAATGATGAAGGCGGAGGTGAATTCAGAATATTAAAAAATGGAAAAGTTTTCGAAAAAGTGGGAGTAAATTTTTCAAAAGTTTATGGGAAATTTCCTAAACAATTTCAAAAAAATATACCAGGTGCTGAGAAAGATCCTAGATATTGGGCATCAGGTATTTCCGTTGTTATGCACATGAAAAATCCTTTAATTCCTGCGATGCATTTTAATACAAGATATATTTGTACAACACAACAGTGGTTTGGAGGTGGAATGGATGTTACTCCATCAAAAATAGATAATGCAGAAAAAAAAGAGTTTCATAGCACATTAAAAAATTTATGTAATCGTCATAGTAAAGGTTATTATAAAAAATATAAAAAATGGTGTGATGAATATTTTTATTTACCACATAGAAAAGAGCCACGAGGGATTGGTGGAATTTTTTTTGATTATAAAAAAAATAACTTTGAGAAGGATTTTGATTTCGTAAGAGATGTAGGTGTAACTTTTCAATTAATTTTTAATAAAATAATTGAAAAAAAGGTTAAAAAAAAATGGACATCTAAAGATAAAGAAGATCAATATGTTAAAAGAGGAAGATACGCTGAATTTAACCTCCTTTATGACAGAGGAACTAAATTTGGATTACAAACAAGTGGTAACATAGAAGGAATATTAATGTCATTACCACCATTAGCAAAATGGAAATAAATGGATAAAGAACCAATAACTCTTAATGGTCTTAACAAACTTAAAGATGAATTAATTTTTTTGAAAGAAAAAAAGAGACCCGAAATTGTAAATGCTATTGCTGAGGCTAGATCACATGGAGATTTAAAAGAAAATGCTGAGTATCATGCTGCAAAAGAGGAACAATCTCACAATGAAGGTCGTATAACTGAAATAAATGATATCATTGCTAGAGCAAATGTAATTGATGTAACTAAAATGAATAATGACGGAAAAGTAATTTTTGGATCAACAGTTTTTTTAGAAAATTTAGATAATGGTGAAAAAATTAATTATAAAATAGTTGGAAAAGATGAAGCAGACATTAAACAAAAATTAATTTATTTTAAATCACCGATTGGAAAAGGATTAATTGGTAAAAGTACTCATGATTTGGTTGAAATTAATACACCCTCTGGTGTAAGGAATTTTGAAATAAAGAATGTTAAATATATTTAAACATTAAATATTTTATCAATTTGAGGTTGGGAAATTTTAAAATTATTGTTAATCCATAACTCTTCAATATTCTTCAGTTTTTCTCCCAAATATTTTCCCTCAGAAATTTTATATTTTTCCATTATGAAGTTTGCACTTATTGGCATCTCAGGGACTTGACTGTTTAAATAATGTTTATGTAATTCTACAAGTTGTTTATCTATTTTTTTTGATTTAAGAATTTTAAAGTTTAAAATATCTAGAACTGATTGTTTTCCATTATAATAAAATATTTTGTTCATATCATTTTTTGTAAATGACTTCGTGTGAAGTTTTTCTTTAAAAAAATCATCTATCATCTTTATTCTTTTTTGATGTTTTTTAGATATATTAAATTTAAATAAAAAATAATCAGTGTTATCACTCCCGTCAATTATCATAAGAGCTATTAAGAAAATAAAATCTTTTTCAATTACAAATCTCTTTTTAAAATCATTTAATTTGAATAAAATATTGATATTTCTAAGTTCAGGAAAAATCATCATAATTAAATTTAGACTAATTTTATCTTTTGAGAGTTTTTCAAGAGATTTAAAGTTTATTAATTTTTTTAATTCATTCAATAATCTTTCTTTAGAAAGTTTTGTAATACCTTCAATATTAATTTTTAAAGTTCGAATAATTTCTGGGTTATGCGATTGTTTAGAATAATTTAAAAAAAATCTTAAATATCTAACTATCCTAAGATAATCTTCTCTTATTCGCTCATCTGGTCTACCAATAAAATTCACAAGCCCAGATTCTAAATCTTTTTTACCATTGAATGGATCAAATAAGTTTCCGTCTTTGTCAGAATAAATTGCATTTATTGTAAAATCTCTTCGAGATGCATCTGCTTTCCAATCTTTAGAAAATTCAACTTTAGCATGTCTTCCGTCTGTGCGAATATCTTTTCTCAAAGAAGTAATCTCAAATTTATAATCACTTATAATGGCTGTTATTGTACCGTGTTCAATGCCACTTTCATAAAATTTAATATTATTTTTTTCCAAAGCCATACAAACTTCTTTTGGCTCAAGGTTAGTAGCCAAATCAATATCGTCAACTTTTTCTTTGTTAATAATCTTACGAATACACCCACCGACATATCTTATTTCACTATCAGGAGAGTAAGAACTTATGGCTTCAAAAACTTTATTTGTAAATTTTTGTTTTGTTAATTCTTTTACACTTTGACTAATATAATCTAAATTATTTGATCTTGAAAAAATTTTGTCTAATAAGTTTTTCATAGTTGGCTGGGGCGCTAGGATTCGAACCTAGGATGCAGGTACCAAAAACCCGTGCCTTACCGCTTGGCTACGCCCCAATAATAAATTCGTATAGCACAAAAAAATAAAATTTATATAGTTTTTGATACTATACACCAGTAATTTTTATACCTTTTAACAAACTTTTCTTTAGCAATTCCACATAATTTTTTTGATTGAAAATACGCAACAAACGCGGATCCAGATCCAGTCATTCTAACAAAAAACGGGGATGATAAATTTTCTAAGAATAGTTTTATTTCTTTTAATTTTGAAAATTTTGAAATAGCAACAGACTCCAAACAATTAGTCATATTCTTAAGATGCTCTAACTCAAACATTTTTTTATTCGGATTTATTAGTTTTGGCTTTTTAAATTTTGTAACTTTTGAATAGATATCCTTAGTTGAACAACCAAAATTCGGCTTTACAATTAATACGTAAAACTTCTTATAATTTTTAAATCTCTTAATTTCATTTTTTGAGTTTATAATAGAATAACAGGGTTCAAGTCCTAAAATTACATCTGAGCCTATTAAATTTGAAATTTTTTTAATTTCTCTTAAATTATTTTTCAAAATTTTTTTTTTTAAAAAAAATTTTATGATATTTGCAGCATTCATAGACCCTCCACCCAGGCCTGCTTTGCTTGGTATTTTTTTATTGATAGTAATTTTATACTTCTTATTGTTTAATAAGTTTTTATTATCAAGTATTTCAAATAATTTAGACACTGTATTTTTCTTATTAATATTTTTTGAAAACTTTCCTTTAAAGGAAATTATATGTTGTTTTGAATTTACTGGATTTATAAAAATTTCATCATGTAATGAAATAAAAGCAACCATTGACTCGATTTTATGAAGATGACTAGTTTTACCAGTGATGTTTAAAGACAAATTAACTTTAGCAAAAGATTTAATTACTGAACTTTTCATTATGATTTCACAAGGCCTTTAATCAATTTTATCTTAACATCTTTAATCATTTTATGCTCTACATCATCCATTTTGAGAACATTTTTCCAAAAATATCTAGCTTGAATTTTTCGATTTAACTTCCAGAGGATATCGCCATAGTGATCGTTAACTATTGGATCTTCAGGCATCAACTCCACAGCTCTCTTCAAAAATTTTTCTGCCTTTAAATAATCATCTATTAAATAATAGGCCCATCCAACAGAGTCTATTATATAAGGATCATTTTTTTTTAGAGAGTACGCTTTTTCAAGCATTTTAATTGCTTCGTCAATCTTGTTATGTCTTTCAAGCCATGAATAAGCTAAATAATTTAAAATATATGCATCATCAGGATCGTAACTTAGTGCTTCTAAAAGATCTTTATCTGCTTTATTATAATTTTTAACCCTTTCGTAACTGCTTCCTCTTCTATAAAGAAGATCAGATTTAATTTCTGAATATTGACCAAGAGACTCAATTAAAATTGAATAATATTTTATTGCTTCCTCGTATCTTTTGAAACTTTTATAAAAATTTGCAATATCAAATATTTGTTTGTTATTGGGTTGATCAATTTTTTTAAATTCATCTCTAATATAATTTAAAGATTGCTCATCATTCTTTAGCTTACCTAGAATTTGTGCTTGTTTTTTTACTCTATACCAATGATAAAAGTCATGTTCTTTCTTGAAATTTTTAAGAGTTATGCTTGCTTTTTTATATTCTTCATTAAAATATTGATTTTCAGCTAACAATGATAAATTAAAAACAAATTTTGGGTTTAAATAATTAGATAAATATAAATAAAAATTTGATTTTTCAAAATTATCATCAGATGAATATAGGTTTGAAATTAAAAACAAAAACTCACTAATAACATCGTTAGAGTTTTTACACGAAAAAAATTGAGTTAATTTTTCAATTTGTCCATTTTCTATCCAACTTTTTCCCTGGGATAATAGTAAAGTGTTATTAATAAAATCTAAATCATTTACTATAATTTCTGCATCATTTATTCTGTCATTTTCAACCAAGTAACTTAAATAAAAAAAAATATATCTTGTGTAATCTGTTTCATTATCATTGATTAAGTTTGAAAAATAACTCTCAGTCAAATCATCCTCTAAATAACATCTTTGAAAAGTTTCTGTTATTATAGATAATTTCCCAAGATTTTTTTTATCACTTAAAATTTTCTTTTCATTAAAGACATGGATAAATTGTCTCAAACTTTCTAAAATTACTAAATTAAAATTTTCTAGCTCAATTAAATTAGAAGTCTCTCTGAGATACAGGTTTGCTTGATAAAAATCATTTTTCTTTAAACTGTCTATAATCAATAATAGATAAGCATCAAAAAAATTCGTATTTTCATTTCCATAATTATTTTTTACTAGATTTATTGCTTGGGGAATTTTGTCCTGTAAAATTAAAGAATAGAGATATTTTTTTAAAAATGGATTATGCCTATTCAACAAAATTTTGGAGGAATTAAAGAAATTTAATGCAGTTTTATTATCATTATTTTCAGATGCAACTATACCCGAAAAGTACTTTGACAAATTTTTAGAGTTAAATTTTTCAAAACTATTACTTTCAGAGACAACTGGAGTTTGATAAAATACAGTTATAATTAATATTAAAATAATTTTTTTTATAGGCATTATTCTACATTATGACTAAAAGGTCTTTAAATCAAAATGACAAAAAAGTTAATAAATTCATAGAAACCATAGAGCCTGAGTATATTTTTGATAACAAACCAATAAATAGATTTAAATTTGTTAAAAATGAAAATATTATTGACAAAATTGATCGTCTATTAGTTCTTGAGAAAAACATTACTTCAATTCAAGATTGTAATTTGAAAAAAGACTCAAGAAGCTTGATTATGGGAAATGGTGAAATTAATAGTCCAATTATGATAATTGGAGAGACGCCCGGAGAATTAGAGGAAAAATCTGGTAAGCCTTTTCAGGGAGATGTGGGTATATTATTAGAAAAGATGCTGACAGCAATAAACATAAAAAAAGAGAGAGTATACTTAACATATTCGATTAATTTCAGACCCCCGGAAGATAGGAAACCTACATCCCAAGAAATGAGAAGATACTCAGTATTTTTAAAAGAGCATATATCAATAATAGATCCAAAAATTTTAATCCTGATGGGAAGCACTGCAATGGAAACTGTTACTGGTTTAAATACCAAAATCTCAAATGAGAGGGGACAGTGGAAAGAAATTATAATTAAAAATAAAACTATTCCATTATTGATTACTTATAGCCCATCATATCTAATCAGATTTTCTGAAAATAAAAAATATTCTTGGGAAGATCTTAAAAAGATTAAGCAGAAGATAAGTGATTTAAATATAAAGATATAATGAAAATTATTGCAGGAGTGGATGAAGTTGGCCGAGGGAGTCTTATGGGCCCAGTTTTTGCAGGTGCAGTGATACTACACAAATCTATTAATAAAAAATTACTAAAAGACTCTAAAAAATTATCTAAAAAGAAAAGAAAAATTTTAGCTAAATATATAAAAAAAAATTCTATGTGGGCTTTAGCTAAGGCATCAGTAAAAGAAATTGAAAAATATAATATTTTAATTGCAAGTCTATTAGCAATGAAAAGAGCAATTAAAAAATTAAAAAAAAAGCCCTCAATTACACTTGTTGATGGAATTCAAATACCATATATAAAGAATTATAAAATAAAATCAGTAATCAAAGGAGACCAAAAAATACCATCTATTTCTGCTGCATCAATTATTGCTAAAGTAAAACGAGACGAAGTAGTCTCTGAATTAGGTAAAAAATTTAAACTTTACAAATGGTCTAAAAACTCTGGTTATGGAACCAAAGAGCACCTTAAAGCTATTAAAAATCAAGGAGTCACCTGTCATCATCGAAAGAATTTTTTTCCAGTAAAAAAATATGTTTCACGTAAAACCACAAGATCTAGTTAATTTTAATTAATTCTACACAATTTAATTACACATAATTCAATCCTAGGTTGACCCAGGAATCTTTTTAGAGTCTAATTTATTCTT
>CACPQV010000015.1 GCA_902636165.1 uncultured Pelagibacteraceae bacterium | reverse complement strand
ATTTTTTAACTATTTGATATTTTTTTTTGAGAATAAATTAGTTTATGATTATGACTTTAAATCAATTTACTTAATAATATCAGTCTTATTAGGTCTTATTTTTTATTTGTTGGTTACATATTTTATCAAGGCTTTTAATTACAAAGATCTTCAATTAAAGTATTAGTTAATGTCAAAAAAAATTTTTTCAGGTGTTCAGCCAACAGGCAATCTCCACTTAGGAAATTATTTAGGAGCAATAAAAAACTTTGTTAAACTTAATAATGATGATCAAAATGAGTGTGTATTTTGTGTTGTTGATTTACATGCTATTACGGTTACTCAAAATCCAAAAAAATTGAAAGATAATATTTGTGAAACTTTAGCAACTTTTATAGCTTGCGGTATAGATCCTGAGAAAAGTATTATAGGAGCTGCTGAAGCAGCAGCAAATCTATTATGAGAATTAAGAATTGCCGAAAAAAAAGAGGATAAACTAACAAAAATTAAAAATGGAAGAGTTACCCTGGTTAAATTGACAGCTAACTGAATTTTTTCATTGTTGTCAATGAAACCTGGGGCTATTAGGCTCACAAAAGCTGGCATAAAAATTTCAATTATTAAAACTAAAAACAATAACCCTAAAAATAATAAGTTAAAAATTTTGTTTGCAAACTTTTGAGCCTCTGACTTTTTTTGTACTAATTCAGTAGTATAACTGGGCACAAAAGCTGCGTTGAATGTTCCCTCAGCAAATAATCTTCTAAAAGTATTTGGAATTCTAAAAGCTACAAAAAATACATCAGCTAAAAAACCTGTTCCGAGAAAAATTGCTATCAAAACATCTCTCAAATAACCAAGTAATCTACTGATAATAGTATAAAAGCTGAAAGTCCCTGTTGACTTAATTAAGTTCATAAATCATATTAGTCTTAATTTTACCCCATTTGTACACCTAATTAACATAAATGAAAAAAACAAAAATTGATCATTACACTGACAAAGAAGCTTTAGATTTTCATAAGTATAAAAAACCAGGCAAGATTGAAATATCTTCCTCAAAAAACATGACAACCAAAAGAGATCTCGCTTTAGCATACTCTCCTGGTGTAGCGGCTCCAGTGAGAGCAATTAGTGATGATCCTGAAGCAGCGTTTGATTATACTAGTAAAGGAAACCTTGTGGCAGTTATTAGTAATGGATCTGCAATTTTGGGTATGGGAAATTTAGGTGCGTTGGCATCAAAACCCGTCATGGAAGGTAAGGCAGTTTTATTTAAAAGATTTGCTGATATTGACTCAATTGATTTAGAGATAGATTCCGAAGACCCAGATGAAATCATCAATAGTATAAAAAATTTTGCTCCAAGTTTTGGAGGTATTAATCTTGAGGATATTGCTGCGCCAGATTGTTTTATTATTGAGGAAAAGCTCAAAGAAGTACTTGATATACCTGTGTTTCATGATGATCAGCATGGAACTGCCATCATCACAACTGCGGCATTGATTAATGCGTTGGACATAAGTAAAAAAAAAATTGATAAAGTCAAAATAGTTGTAAATGGTGCAGGAGCATCAGCAATGGCTTGTGCAAATTTATTTAAAAAAACTGGTGTACCCCAAAAAAATATTACAATGGTGGACAGAACAGGGGTCATTTACAGAGGTCGAGATAATTTAAACCAATGGAAATCAAGTCATGCAATTGAGACAAAAGAAAGAACTTTGGATGATGCTATCACAAATGCAGATGTTTTTTTAGGCTTATCTGCTAAAGGAGCGTTAACGAAGAACATGGTAAAAAAAATGGCAAAAAATCCAATTATATTTGCATGTGCTAACCCTGATCCAGAAATTACACCTGAAGAAATTGAAGAAGTAAGAGATGATGCAATCATAGCAACAGGGAGGTCAGATTATCCTAATCAAGTAAATAACTTAATTGGATTTCCCTATATTTTTAGGGGCGCATTAGATGTACGGTCAAAAACAATTAATGAAGAGATGAAAATTGCAGCCGCACATGCAATCGCGAAACTAGCTAAAGAAGATGTGCCAGATGAGGTAATTGCTGCAATGGGAGGTGAGAGACCACACTATGGAAAAGATTATATAATTCCATCGACATTTGATCCAAGATTAATAAGTGTAATACCTGCTGCAGTTGCCAAAGCTGCAATAGATACTGAAGTTGCAAGAAAAAAAATTGATAATTTTGATGTTTATAAAGATCAGCTTAAACAAAGATTAGATCCAACTGTTACAATTATGCAGGGTGTTAATAGTTATATTAAGAAAAAACAAAAAAAAGTTGTTTTTGCTGATGGTGAAGATGAAAATACACTTAAGGCTGCGATAGCTTTCAAGAACTCTGACTTAGGAACACCCATTTTAGTTGGAAAAGAAGAACTAATTAAAAATCAAATTAAAAAAATTGGTTACAATGAAAATTTTGATATAGAAATTGTAAATTCAAAAGACACTGCTAAAAGACAGAAATATGTCAAATATTTATTTAAAAAACTCCAAAGAGAAAAAGGAATGTTGGAGTGGGATTGTGATAGGCTTGTAAGAAATGACAGGGTAATTTGGGCATCGTGTATGGTTGCATGTCAGGATGCAGATGCAATGATAACTGGGAACACAAGAAGATATTCATCTTCACTAGAAAAAATAATTAAAGTTGTTGATCCTAGACCTGGAGAAATTATGTTTGGGTTAAACCTGGTTGTAAATAGAGGTAAAACAATCTTTATTTGCGACACATCAGTAATAGAATACCCAGATGCAAAACAATTAGCTGAAATGGCAAAATCAGCAGCTAGAGTTGCAAAATTATTTGGTTTTGATCCAAAAGTTGCCTTTTTATCTCACTCTACTTTTGGAGAGCCAGCTACAGATAGAACAAAAAGACTAAGCGATGCTGTTGAAATTTTAAAAAACGATAAAGTAGACTTTAAATTTGATGGTGAGATGCAGCCAGATGTTGCTTTAGAGGAAATGTATAAAGAACTTTATCCATTTTCAGAAATAGTTGGTAATTCTAATGTTTTAATTATGCCCAGCCAACATAGTGCTGCTATTTCATATAAGATGATAAAGTCAATGAGTAGAGCAAAAGTAATCGGTCCCTTATTAATTGGTTTAGGTTTACCAATTGAAATAGCACCTTTAAGATCTTCCACTTCTGATATATTAAATTTAGCTTCTATTGCAGCATATTCTGCGGATGTTATAGATTATAAAAAATAAATTAATTTTTTTGAATTCTTAGATTTTCTACAAGCAAGATGCTTGCAATCACATCTTCAACATCTGTGATATTTTTTGCCTCAGTAATAACTTCTTTTTTTTCATCAGAAGAAATTGCAATACCATATAGATAAACTTTTTTCTTATAAGTATCTATCTGGTAATTTGATGATTTGACGCTCTTATTTAATATTAAAGCCGTCCGTAATTGTGATGTAATAAGAATATCTATTGCAGATTGTTTGAAATTAAATTCTTCTTTAACTTTAATATCATTTCTTACAGATCTTACTCCATCTGTTTCCCATGCCATTTTTGTTAGCTTAAGTTTTTCTTCTGGATCATCAACTTTTCCTGTCAAAAAAATTCTTCCATCTAAAACTTTTGATTTTACAGAAATTAAAAATTTTTTATCATATAATACAATTCTTGCAGATAAATTTTTTTGCATAATTGAGTCGTCTATCTGAGTACCAACAGATCTTGGATCTAATGCTACACTCACACCAGTGCCAAATAGTCCAGATGATGATACTCCTGAACAACTTGTTAAAATCACAGATATAAAAAAAAATATTATTATTCTAATTTTCATCTTTTAACTTTAAACAGTAATCGTAAATTTCTTTTTTTGAAATTTTTTTTTCATCACCAATTAGCTTTGCAATTTCTTTTGTAGAAATTTTATTTATCATTTTACTTATTAATCTTTTATCTGATTCACTTAAATTATAACTACTTTTTTTAGTGGATTTTTTTTCAGATATAACAATTGTTAATTCACCTTTTAATTGAGTATCAAATTTTTTTATTGAATTTACTTCCTCTCTTATAAATTCTTCAAAATATTTGGTCATTTCTCTGCAAATCAAAATTTTTCGTCCAGCAAAATTTGTTTTTAAATAAGGTATAATTTTATTGATTTTTTTTGATGAAACAAAAAAAACTAAACAAGAATTCAGCTTTGAAAGATTATTTAAATCCTCTTTTAAATCTTTCTTTTTTTCTGGAAAAAATCCATAAAAAAAAAATTTTTCAGAAAATCCGCTTGCTGAAATAGCGGTTGTAACTGAACTTGGACCTGGCAAAGAATATACATCAATATTTTTCTTAATACACTCGTTCAATAAGATCTTACCTGGATCTGAAACACATGGTGTTCCCGCATCAGAAATGAGAGATACTAAAGCACCATTTTTTAACAATTCGATTATTTTTGGTAAATTTTTAGTCTCATTGAATTTATGATTAGCTATTAATTTAGTTTTTATTTCATACTTTCTAAATAAAATCTTAGAAACTCTTGTGTCCTCACATAATATATAATCGGATTTTTTTAATATATTAACTGCCCTAAAAGTAATATCTTCAAGATTTCCAATAGGCGTAGGAATTAAATATAGTCCTTTTTTTATTTCTTTATTGTGTGTCCTAATATTTATGTCCATAATTATAAATTAAATAATATAGTATCATGAAAAATGTTTAAATTTTTTAAAATTCTTGTTTTGTTGCTCCTAAATTTTCTATGTCTTGTCTCAATCGTACAATCCTCCGAGAATAAAATTAGAATTGGTTTATTAGTTCCTTTAACTGGAGAAAACAGTGAAATGGGATACCAGATAGTAAAATCAACAAGAATTGCACTTAAAGAAATAAATTCAAATAACTTAGAAATTTATCCAAGAGATACAGGCTCTGATCCAAATAAAACTTTGAGGTCTGCTCTTGAATTAAAAAATCTCGGCGCAAAGATAATTATTGGCCCAGTTTTTTACAAAAACTTGCAATATTTAGAAGAAATTCAAGATTTAATTTTTGTATCTCTCACGAACAAAACAATTAATTTACCCAAGAATGTTATTAGTAGTGGTGTCAACGCATCTTCACAATTAAATACAATAAAAAAGTTTATAGAATTAAATAATATTGAAAAAACAATTTTCTTAACTCCTAAACTTGATTATGAAAACGAAATTAAAAAAGCGATCAAAAAGTCAAAAATTAATATACATAAACATTATTTATACGATAAAGAACCAACAAAACTAACTGCACAAATAGAAAAAATTACAAATTATAAAATAAGAAAACAAAATTTACTTGATGAGATTAGAAGAGTTGAAGATTCTAATCTTGCAGATAAAGAAAATCAATTAGAAAAATTAAAAAAAAGATATACTTTAGGTAATGTAAATTTTGACTCAGTTATTATCTCTGATTTCGATGAAAGTCTTAAAAGTGTTATCACATCGCTCTTATATACTGATGTGTCTCCTCAAAAAAAATTCATTATAACATTTAATCAATGGTTTGATAAAAGTTTATTGAGAGAGAATGCTATTCAGCCGATTTATTATCCATCTATTAACAAAAAAAATCTAGAGGATTTTGAAAAAAAGTTTTTTCAAGAATTTGAAGAATACCCAAATTATTTATCTTTACTAAGTTATGATTTAGTTGGTTTAATATATTACTTATCACTTCGAAACGAATTCGACGATATAGAAAAATTATTTAAAAAAAAAAATTCTTTTAAAGGTAAGATTGGAATCTTTAACATTAAAGATAACAAAATCAATCATCAGTTAAATCTTTATCAAGTTCAAGATGGAAAACTCAAAGAAATTTTTTAATTTTTTTAAATGCGATTGATCTATGGTCGATTTTAGATTTACTAGAAAATTTCATTTCACCAAAAGTTTGTTTCTTTTTTTTTGGAATAAAAATTGGATCATATCCAAAACCATTTTTTCCTTTTATTTTGTTTGAAATATAACCTTCAATTTTTCCCATAACACTTGCAATTATTTTATCTAAATAACAAATTGACAGCGCACATACAAATCTAGCTTTAATCTTTTTAGTTTTCCAGTTCTTATCTTTTTTGTTTAATTCTCTATATACTCTTTTTATTGCTTTGTTAAAATCTCCCTTAGATCCTGCCCATCTAGCTGAAAAAATTCCAGGTTTTTTATCCAAACAATCTATTTCAAGACCTGAGTCATCAGCAATACAAACTAAATTAGATTTTTTTGAGAAATACTTAGATTTAATTATTGAATTTTCTTTAAATGTTTGTCCGTTTTCTGCTGGACTTTTAAGATTGAAATCCGATGTAGAAAAAATTTTAATTGATTTTGGCAATAAATCTTTGATTTCCCTAAGTTTTCCTTTGTTATTTGTGCCAATTATTATTTTTGATATTTTTTTTTTTAACATCTAGAAATTTTAAAATTTCTTACCATATAAGCAACTATGGAGAAAGAGCAAAAAGAAAATATCCAAAACGAAAATTTGGCTAAGGAAGAAAATAATCAATCTGCTCAGCCTCAGGATCAAACGGATGATCACAATAAAAAAGAGGATGAGGACAAAAAAGAATTAACACCAGAGGAAAAGATTTTAGAGCTTGAGGATAAACTAGCTAGAACATTTGCTGAAATGGAAAATCAAAGAAGACGATTTGAGAAGGAGAAGGAAGATGCTTTCGAATACGGTGGTTTTTCATTTGCTAAAGAAGCGCTTAGTCTTATAGATAATCTTGAAAGATCTAAAAGTATTTTAGAGAGTGATGAAAAATTAAAAAACTCTGAAGCACTTAAAAAAACTTTAGAACATTTTGACATAATCCATAAAGATTTAATATCCATATTTAACAAAAATGATATTAAACAGATTGATAGTTTAAATAAAAAATTAGATCCAAACTTTCATCAAGCAATGATGGAAATTGAGGATGATACAAAAGAGCCAGGAACTATAATTCAGGAAATTCAAAAAGGTTTTACAATTAAAGATCGATTACTAAGGCCCTCTTTAGTTGGTGTAGCTAAGAAAACTCAAGAAAAAACAGCTAAAATAGAGGAAACTAAAGAAAATTCGGAGACTAAATAATGATTGGAACAGCTTGTAGAATTAAAAATAACACTTATATGACGGATATAATTAATAATTATGAGTAAAATTATTGGAATAGATTTGGGAACAACAAACTCTTGTGTGGCTATAATGGAGGGAAGCCAAGCAAAAGTTTTAGAAAATACAGAAGGTGCCAGAACAACACCATCTGTTGTAGCCTTTACTGATGAAAAAGAAAAATTAATAGGCCAACCAGCTAAAAGGCAAGCTGTAACCAATCCTGAAAATACTATTTTTGCAGTCAAAAGGTTAATTGGCAGAAACTTTGATGACCCAACTGTTAAAAAAGATATAGAAGCAGCTCCATTTAAGATTGTTAATTCAGAAAAAGGAGATGCGTGGATAGAATCTAAAGGAGAAAAATACTCTCCTTCTCAAATTTCTGCTTTCATTCTTCAAAAAATGAAAGAGACAGCCGAAAAATACTTGGGTCAAGCGGTTTCAAAGGCTGTAATAACTGTTCCTGCATATTTTAACGATGCACAAAGACAAGCAACTAAGGATGCAGGAAAAATTGCTGGATTAGAAGTATTGAGAATAATAAATGAACCAACAGCAGCATCATTAGCTTATGGATTAGATAAAAAACAAAACAAAAAAATTGCAGTTTACGATTTAGGCGGTGGAACATTTGATGTTTCTATTCTTGAATTGGGTGATGGAGTTTTTGAAGTTAAATCAACTAACGGAGATACATTTTTAGGTGGTGAAGATTTTGATAATTCTGTAGTTGAGTATTTAATTACAGAATTTAAAAAAGATAATGGTATAGACTTAAAATCAGATAAACTTGCTCTTCAGAGATTAAAAGAAGCAGCTGAGAAAGCTAAAATTGAATTATCTTCAGCTGAACAAACTGATATTAATTTACCGTTTATCACAGCTGACAAAACTGGTCCAAAACATATTAATTTAAAACTTACAAGAGCAAAACTTGAGGCACTTGTTGAAGATCTAATAGCCAAAACAATGCCGCCATGTAAAACAGCTTTAAAAGATGCTGGTATCACAGCTAATGAAATTGATGAAGTTGTAATGGTAGGCGGTATGACTAGAATGCCTAAAGTAATTGAAGAAGTTAAGAATTTCTTTGGAAAAGAGCCTAACAAAAGTGTTAACCCGGACGAAGTTGTGGCTATGGGTGCTGCAATACAGGCAGGAGTTCTTCAAGGTGATGTTAAGGATGTATTATTATTAGATGTAACGCCTCTTTCTTTAGGTATTGAAACTTTAGGTGGTGTTTCTACAAAATTAATTGAAAAAAACACAACAATACCTACTAAAAAAAGCCAAGTGTTCTCAACTGCTGAGGATAATCAACCTGCTGTTTCTATAAGAGTGTTGCAAGGCGAAAGAGAGATGGCAGCTGATAATAAAATTTTAGGGAATTTCGAGCTTGTTGGGATTGCACCTGCGCCTAGAGGAGTTCCTCAAATTGAAGTTACATTTGATATTGATGCTAATGGAATTGTTAACGTTTCAGCAAAAGATAAAGGTACTGGAAAAGAGCAAAAAATTCAAATTCAAGCTTCAGGTGGGTTGAGCGACGAAGAGATTGAAAAAATGGTAAAAGATGCTGAAGCTAATAAAGAAGCTGATAAAAAGAAAAGAGAGTCTGTAGATGTAAGAAATCAAGCAGATACCTTAATTCACTCTACAGATAAAAACCTTAAAGAGCACGGGTCTAAAGTGTCTGAAGCTGACAAAAAAGCTATTGAAGATGCCTCAAGTCAATTAAAAGAGGCTCTTAAAGGCGAAAACACAGATGATATCAAGAAAAAAACTGAGGTACTGGTTCAAGCTTCAATGAAACTTGGAGAAGCAATATATAAATCGCAACAAAATACAAAACCAGATTCAAATAAAGATGATGGTAAAGATGATAAAGGAAAAAAAGAAGATAATGTTGTTGATGCTGATTTTGAGGAAGTAAAAGACGAGAATAAAGAAAAGAGCGCTTAACATACATTTATCTGTCCGGGGTATTAAATGGCAAAAAGAGATTATTATGACGTCCTCGGTGTAAATAAAAGTGCGTCCCCTGAAGAATTAAAATCTGCATATAGAAAGTTAGCTGTAAAATATCATCCTGATAAAAATCCTGGTGATAAAGTAGCAGAAGACAAATTCAAAGAAGCAAGTGAAGCTTATGGTGTTCTCTCCGATAAATCAAAAAAAGAGAATTATGACAACTTTGGTCATGCTGCCTTTGAAAATGGTGGCGGTGGACAAGGCGGATTTGGAGGTTTTGGGGGTTTCAGTGGTGCAGATTTTTCAGACATATTTGAGGATTTTTTTGGTGACTTTGGCGGTGGAAGAAAAAGTTCAAGAGGAAGAAGCTCAAATAATAGGGGCTCAGATCTAAGATATGATTTATCGATTTCGTTAGAAGAGGCTTACGCAGGGAAGAAACAAAATATACAATTTTCAACATCTGAAAAATGTAATACGTGTAAAGGAAATGGATCTAAACCTGGGTCTAGTCCAGATAGATGTACTTACTGTGGAGGAAACGGCAGAGTAAGATCCAATCAAGGTTTTTTTACAGTTCAACAAACATGCCCTCAATGTGCTGGTAGTGGAGAAGAAATAACCAACCCTTGCACGGACTGTAATGGACAAGGAAACACTCAAACCTCAAAAAAAATATCTGTCACAATACCAAAAGGGGTTGATGATGGAACAAGAATAAGACTTGCTGGAAAAGGTGAGGCAGGAACTAGAGGCGGTGCTAGTGGTGATTTATATTTATTTATAAATGTAAAATCCCACGACTTATTTAAAAGATCAGATGTAAATTTATTCTTTGAGTTTCCAATTTCAATAGCGGATGCAGCACTTGGAACAACTATAGAGATACCAACAATAGATGGTAAAAAAGCAAAAATAAAAATACCTGATGGAACTCAAGATGGTAAACAATTTAGATTGAAAGGTAAAGGAATGCCTTTTATGAGAAGAGGAGATTTTGGTGATTTATACGTACAGGTTAAAACAGAGGTTCCAATTTATTTAAATAAAGAACAAAAAGAACTGTTAGAAAAATTTAGAAAAATTGAAAATGAAAAATCAAATCCAAGTATTAAAAAATTTTTTCAAAAAGCTAAGGATTTTTGGAAAAGCTAATCTTAATTATTTAATTACTAGAAAATAATTCTTGGCTTAGCATTAAAAATAATGCTAAAAGTTTTTAATTTATAATTATCTTCATATGAAAAAAATTAATTTAGCAGTTATTGGTTGCATGGGGCGTATGGGAAAACATATAATTAAATCAGCTAAAGCAGATAAAAATTTTAAAATTACAACACTCACTGAAACAAAAAAAATAAAAAAAAAAATTAATGGATTAAATATTGAGACTAATTCTGAAAGTGCATTAAAAAAGGCAAATATTATCATAGATTTTACTGTACCTAAATGTACTTTGGAGGTCTTAAAGATTGCATCAAAATTAAAAAAAAAAGTTGTTATAGGAACAACAGGTTTTAGTAAAAAAGAAGAAAACTTAATCAAAAAATATTCAAAAAAAATTCCAATTTTAAAAGCTGGAAATATGAGCTTGGGAATTAATCTATTAATGTATCTAACAGAAATAGCATCAGGTTCATTGGGAAAACAATTTTTAAGTAAAATAAGCGAGGTTCACCATAAATATAAAAAAGATAACCCATCCGGAACTGCTTTAATGCTTGGTAAAGGCATTGCTGTCGGTAAAAAAAAAAACTTTTACAATTTAATTGGAAAAAAATATCTTAATAAAAAAAACTTTCCTTTTGGAAAAAAAATTAATTTTAACTCTTTCAGAAAAGGTAAGATTATTGGTGAACACAAAGTAATCTTTTCGAGTGGTAAAGAAGTGATAACTTTAAACCATGAAGCTTTTGATAGGGCTTTATATTCTGAAGGAGCTTTATCCGCAGCGAAATGGTTAATAAAAAGAAAGAAAGGACTTTACTCAATGCGCGATCTAATGAATTTCAAATAATGAACGAAGTACAGAGAGCTAAGTTTGTTCTTACTACTTTAGATAAAATATATCCAAATATTAAAGTACCTTTAAAAAGCAGAAATGTTTTTACTTTACTGATATCTGTTTTACTCTCTGCTCAATGTACAGATGTAAACGTAAATAATGTAACAAAGAAAATTTATACAAAATATTACAAACCTGAACATTTTGTAAAACTAGGAAGAAAAAAAATTGAAAAATTGATAAAAAAAATTGGAATTTTTAGAATTAAAGCTAAGAGTATTTATAACCTTTCAAAAATTCTTATTAATAATCATAATGGAAAAGTGCCTAAAACATTTGAGGAATTAGAAAAACTTCCAGGCGTAGGTCATAAAACAGCAAGTGTTGTTATGTCTCAAGGATTTGGATATCCTGCTTTTGCAATAGATACTCATATTCATCGACTCGCACAAAGATGGGGACTTTCGAGCGGAAAAAATGTTGTTCAAACCGAAAAAGACCTAAAAAGATTATTTCCCAAAAAAAAATGGAACAAACTTCATCTTCAAATAATTTATTATGGTAGAGAATATTGCAAAGCAAGAGATTGCTATGGATTGACTTGTAAAATTTGTTCCTCTTGTTATCCTAATAGAAAAAAACCAGTAATAACTTTAAAAGCTTAGTATGAAAATATTGGGTATTGGTAACGCTATAGTTGATGTAATATGCAGAGTTGATGAAAATTTTCTTCATCTAAATAGTTTGTCGAAAGGCAACATGAAATTAATTTTTGACGTAGCTGAATTTAATAAATTACTATCAAGCTTAAAAATTGAAAAAACAATTTCTGGTGGCTCAGTTGCTAATTCAATAGTAGGTCTTTCTCAGTTAAAGAATAATGTGGGCTTTATTGGAAAAATTAATGATGATGATTTAGGTATAAAATATGAAATTGGACTTAAAAAAGAAAATGTGGATTTTTTTTATTCCAAAAAAAAAGAAAATCTCCCAACTGGGACTTGTTTAATTTTAATAACACCTGACTCAGAGCGAACAATGTGTACTTACCTTGGTACCGCTGGAAAAATAAATGAAAATGATATCGATATAAATGTTATTAAAAATAGTGAAATGATTTTTTTAGAGGGGTATCTGTGGGATGAAGGAGATCCAAAAAAAGCATTTAATAAAGCTATCAAGAGTGCAAATAAAATCGCTATGTCTCTATCAGATAAATTTTGCGTCGATAGACATAAGCCACATTTTTTAGAATTGGTAAAAAATAATTTAGACATAACTTTTGCAAATGAAGAAGAGATAATGTCATTAGTTGATGCAAAATCATTACAAGAGGTAATCACATTTGCAAAAGAAATCAAAAAAAAATTAGTTATAACAAGAGGGGAGAAAGGGGCAATTTCAATACAGGAAGATAGTGTTGTAGAGATAGAAGCAAAAAAAAATATTGATGTTGTAGACCTTACTGGAGCAGGTGATTTGTTTGCAGCTGGTTATCTTCATGGAATATTAAACAATTTTTCAACAAAAGATTGTTTGATAAAAGGTACTGAAATGTCATCAAAGATCATTCAACAGATCGGTGCTAGACTAAATTAAATTAATATTTATTATTTTTTTTTCTATCAAAACTTCCTTTTCCTTTTTTAGATTTCACAACACGAGTTTTATATTTTTTTGTAAATAGATCTTTTGCAAAAACATTCTTTTTTTTCATTGAATAAAGTAACCCTTTTTTGAGCTTATTATAAAATTCTTATCATCAAAATTTGCTTTAATCTTTTTTCTTAAACGGTAAATGTGAGTTTCAACCGTATGCGTCTCTAATTCTGAACTATAAGCCCAAACTCTTTTTTGAAGTTCCTCAATTTTAACAGGTGACAACGATTTTTTTAGAAAGACTATTAGATTGATCTCTCTTTCTGTTAAATAAATACTTTTATTTTCTCTGCTTATTTCTCGAGAGTTCATATTTATTTTATAATTACCAATAGAAATATCAGATTGATTACTAAATTTCTGTTTTAGAAAGTTGAGATTTATTTTTTCCATTAATTTATAAACTCTCAAAGGTAAATTATCTAATATTAAAAGATTTTTGTCATTTTTGATTTCTTTAGATGTTAAGATCAAAAAATCACTTTTTAGCTCGTTTTTAACATCTATAATATTTCGGCTATCAGCTTTAAATAAATTTAAATTAAATTCTTCTTTGATTTCATCCAATATATTGAACAAAATATCATTTTGATAAACAATTATTTTTTTTAAATTCATGTATAATTAAATTATGACAATTATAGTTAAAAATAAAGTAACACTTATCTATGATGATTTTATTTTCAAATGCTCAATAGGCGGAAAAGGATTTACTAAAAATAAAGTCGAATCTGACCAAAAAACTCCTAGGGGTACTTTTCAAATTGGAAATCTATATTTTAGAAATGATAGAAATAAAAAACCAAAAACTAAGCTAAAATGTATACCAATAAAAAAAAATATGGGTTGGTGTCACGACATTAACAACAAAAAACTTTATAATAAATTGTTTAAAATTAAAAAAGGTATTAAACATGAAAAACTTTTTAGGAAAGATAAAAAGTACGATTTTTTGATACCAATATTGTATAATACTAAAAAAGTTATTGTCGGTAAAGGAAGTGCAATTTTTTTACATTTAACTAGTAATTATGAAAAAACGTTGGGATGTATTACTTTAAAAAAAAAAGATTTTTTAATTCTTTTAAGGTTAATAAATAAGAAAACTAGAATAAAGATTTTCTAATTTCTTTTGCCAAAAATTTTTGATCCTATTCTTAAAAAACTAGAATTATACTTAATTGCCTCCAAATAATCTGCTGACATTCCCATGCTGAGATGGTTTAAACCCAAATCTTTTAAAGCAATATTCATCTCCTCAAAATTTTTAGAGGGATTAATGTTTATTGGAGGTAAGCACATTAATCCAATAATATTTAAATTAAATTCTTTGGAACATAACATATAAAAATTCTTCAAATCTTCTATTAATATCCCACTTTTCTGTTTTTCTTTTCCAATATTAATTTGAATAAATAACTTTATATTTTTTTGTATCTTTTTTTGTTCCTCTGAGATTTTCCTGGCCAACTTAATTGAGTCTAAAGAATGAATATAGTCAAATATTTTAACTGCAAATTTTACTTTGTTTGTCTGTAATTTTC
The DNA here is from genome assembly GCA_902636165.1 of uncultured Pelagibacteraceae bacterium. Taxonomy (GTDB): domain Bacteria; phylum Pseudomonadota; class Alphaproteobacteria; order Pelagibacterales; family Pelagibacteraceae; genus Pelagibacter. Next base: position 753 of record CACPQV010000015.1, on the reverse strand, counting down.
CTATCATATGTAAATTTAAATTTTTATTCTCAGCTTTAATCTTTGTCCATTTATCAATTGCTTCTTGAACTTTATTTTCTCCGAAATCAAGATGTCCATGATCAATCAGTGGCAAAATATTCTCTAAAGAAAATGTTTTAGTTACTGCAATAATTTTTGGTTGTTTTCCTGAATCTTTTTTTTTTAAATATATTTCTTTTTGAATTTCGATTAAATTGACAATACTTTTATGCATAAAAAAATTCCTTATAGTTTCACTTTTATTTCAAATTTAAATAAAAAAGAAATTATTAATTTAGATCAAAAAGTAGGCATAATTTTAAGAAATTATGAAGAAAAATTAGATAAAAATAAGATATTAAATTTCAAGAAATTTTGTAAAAACATAAAAAACCTTTTTTTTTAGCAAATGACATTAAATTAGCGATAAACTTAGATTTGGATGGGGTTTATATTCCAGCTTTCAACAAAAATTTAAATTTTAAAAGATATAATAAAAAAGATAAATTTCTTATTTTAGGATCAGCTCATAATATGAGTGAAATTAAGACAAAAGAAACACAGGGTGTAGATGTAATTTTTTTGTCGCCAATATTCAAAACCAAAAACTATAAAAAATGCCTCGAAATAATTAAATTTAATATTCTCGCTGGAAAAAGTAATAAGAAAATAATTGCTTTAGGTGGTATCACTAAAAAAAATATAAATAAATTAAAAATCACTAACGCATATGGGTTTTCTGGGATATCTTAT
>CACPQV010000014.1 GCA_902636165.1 uncultured Pelagibacteraceae bacterium | reverse complement strand
AGCAAAACACATAATGACAATTGTTCAAAACAATGAAAAAGCTAATCAAGTTAGCTCATAATGGAAATCCTTAATTTTAACGAAATATTAAATTTACTATTAGTACTTGGAGCTGCCGCAGCAGTTGCTGGATTTATGGCAGGTTTACTTGGTGTAGGAGGTGGAATAATTATGGTTCCGGCATTGTACTATGCTTTTACAGTTTTAGATTTTGATATTGTTACCAGAATGCATTTGTCTGTTGGAACTTCATTAGCTATAATTATTCCAACATCTATAATTTCAACAAAAACTCATTCAGAATACGATGCGGTTGATTTTAAAATGGTTAAGTCTTTTGGAATCTTTATTTTATTTGGAGTTATTTCTGGCACATTTTTAGCAGTAAATTTAAAAACACCAGCACTTGTTTTATTCTTCTCAATCTTTGCTTTTATGGTGGGACTTTTCTTTATTTTTTTAAGAGAAAAATTAGTTGATAACCCAAAAAAAATATCAAATTTAGTAAAAAATATATCAGGAATTATAATTGGTTTTATTTCTGTTCCTCTTGGAATAGGAGGTGGATCTTTAATGGTGCCTTTCATGAGAACATTTGGTTATGATATTAGAAAATCGATTGGAACTGCTGCAGCTGTTGGATTTTTGATAGCTGTTACTGGTACAATTACAATGATAATTGGTGGGAAGTTAATTGATAATGTAAAAACACCATTTAGTATTGGCTATATAAATCTCTTAGGCTTTGCAGTTTTTGTGCCAGTAACGATGATAATGGCCAGGCTTGGTGCTAAAGCTGTTTATAAAATTGATAAAAAATTACTAAGTAAGATCTTCGGGATTTTTTTATTAATAGTCTCAATAAGGTCTTATGTTGAATATCTCTCAATTAGTTAAAGTTTATTATTAATCATTTGTGCCCCATTTTATTTTGTTCCAAACACGTTCATGAAAATAATAAAAAAAAAGGGGTATTATAGATCCCAATCCAAGAATACTTGCACCTTTCAAAGATCCAGTAAAAATGTAACCGAAAATTACCCAATAAAGAAAAATTAACAGTCTCCAGGAAAATGTTTTTGCAACTGATCTAATTTTTTTATCTGCCATATTTTTTGATTTAAAATTTTGCCAGAGAAGGGATGGGTGGCTTCAGTCTCCCTCTACCACCCACTAGTAACTATAAACGATTCGTTCAAATCATGAAAACTCGTAATAATTGAAAATAAAAATGGAGTTATATTTTTTGATCATAATCTCCAATTTTTCCAGTGCTTTGAAGAATTTGATCAATAAATTTGAAGATTTTAATTTTACGCTCGTTTGAAGTTGGACTCTCAGTTACCACAACCAAAGATGGTTTATTTGATGAAGCTCTTATTAATCCCCATGATCCATCCTCAAATGAAAATCTCACACCATTCACTGTTAAAATCTCTTTTATTTCTTGATTATCTATTTTAATCTTTTTGCTTTGCGCTTGTTTAATTTCACTTACTAAACCTTCAACAACTTTATATTTTTCCTCATCCTTACAATATGGGGCCATAGTAGGTGATTGAAAAGTATTAGGAATTTCTTTTAAGATATCACTTATTTTTTTGTTTTGTTTGTCCATTAAATGGCAAACTTGTATTGCTGAATTAATTCCATCATCATAGCCATATCCAAGAGGCTCATTAAAAAAGAAATGTCCACTTTTTTCAAAACCTGCCAAAGCCTTTTCAACGTTTACTTTCCTTTTTATGTGAGAATGTCCTGTCTTCCAATAAATTGTTTCACAACCATTTTTGACCAAAATTTTATCATTTGCATAAAGACCTGTTGATTTTACATCAACCACAAATTTAGATTTTTTATGTCTCGTAGATAAGTTTCTTGCTATCAATAAACCAATTTTGTCAGAAAATATTTCATTTCCTTTATCATCAATTACTCCCACTCTATCGCCATCACCATCAAAACCAAAGCCAATATCTGCTTTGTTTTCTTTCACAATTTTAGAAATTTCATGAAGCATTTTCATATCTTCTGGATTAGGGTTGTATTTTGGGAATGTCCAGTCAAGATTGCAATCTAGTTCTATTACATCACATCCTATTCCTCTTAAAATATCTGGCGCAAAAATTCCTGCAGTGCCGTTTCCGCAAGCAACAACAGCTTTAATTTTTCGATTAATCTTATTTTTATTAATTAAGTCTTTTTTATAAATTAGTTGAAAATCTTTTATCTCTTTTACTTTTCCTTGACCTTTAACAAATTTTTTATTTAGTGTGATATCTTTTAACTCTTTCATTTCTTCTGGAGCATGAGTTAGTCCTTTTTTGATACCCATTTTAACTCCAGTCCAACCATTTTCATTATGACTTGCAGTAACCATGGCCACAGCATCAGCATTTAAGTTAAATTGTGCAAAATAAACCATCGGTGATAATGATAGACCCACATCCTCAACAAAACATCCTGTTGACGTTAAACCTTTAATTAATGCAAGTTTAATCTCTTCACTGTAAGATCTATAATCATGTCCTAATATTACTCTTGGGTCTTTTTTTTGTGTGTGTTTAATTATTTGAGTACCCAAACCTTTTCCAAGATCAGTGATTCCTTCAGCATTTATATCTTTTCCATAAAGCCACCTTGCGTCATATTCTCTAAATCCATAGGGATCTATTTTTAAAGATTGATTCATGCTGTTAATTACTTACCTTTTTTTGATTTTTTTGGTTGAATTTTTTTTACACTGTTCTATAAATGTTCTATTGATTTACGAGTTATTTAGTATATCAATACAAAGCGCATACAACATATAGTTGTTTTCGTTAAAATAACAATTAGAATACATAAATAATATGAATAAAATCCTGTCTCAGGCCTTAAAGAAAGCTGTCTCCGAATATACCCCAGAGGTAAAAGAAGTTATAAAAGATAACAGACCAGATTTATTCTCATTAAATAATGAGACAGAGTTATTTCAGAACGACAAAGGTATCATTATTAAAATTGATCGATCAAAAGATACTAATCTGACTGATTTTGGCAAAGCTACTTTACAAGACAGATATTTGGGCCACAATGAGTCTTTTCAAGATTTATTTGCAAGAGTCGCAAGCACCTATGCAGATGACAACTTACATGCACAAAGAATTTATAATTATATAAGCAATCTATGGTTTATGCCTGCAACACCTGTTTTATCAAACGGTGGAACAAAAAGAGGTTTACCTATTTCTTGTTTTTTAAATGAAGCTTCAGATAGTTTAGGAGGTATCTTAGATCTCTGGAGTGAAAACGTTTGGTTAGCAGCAAAAGGTGGAGGCATAGGTAGTTATTGGGGTAACCTTAGATCAATAGGAGAAAAAATAGGAAAAGTTGGAAAAACATCGGGTATAATACCATTTATAAAAGTTATGGATTCATTAACCATGGCTATCAGCCAAGGTTCACTTAGAAGAGGCTCTGCTGCTTGTTATCTTCCTATTGATCATCCTGAAATAGAAGAGTTCATGGAAATGCGAAGACCAACAGGTGGTGACCCTAATAGAAAAGCTTTAAATCTTCATCATGGTGTTTTAGTTTCAGACGCATTTATGAGAGCTGTTGAAAATGATGAGCAATGGGCATTAAAAAGTCCAGCCGATGGATCAATTCAACAAACTATTTCAGCGAGAAATTTATGGATAAGATTGTTAACTGCAAGAATAGAAACAGGTGAGCCTTATATTATTTATATTGACACTGTAAATCGACAAATTCCACAACACCATAAATTGGCAAATCTTACAGTTAAAACTTCTAATTTGTGTAGCGAAATAACTTTGCCAACTGGTATTGATAAAGATGGAAGAGATAGAACGGCAGTTTGCTGTTTGTCTTCGTTAAATTTAGAAAAATACGATGAGTGGAAAGATGATCCAAATATGATCGAGGATGTAATGAGATTTTTGGATAACGTTTTATCAGACTTCATCAACAAAGCTCCAGAACAGTTTAGAGATGCAAAATATTCTGCTGAGAGAGAAAGAAGTGTAGGTCTTGGTGTTATGGGTTTTCATTCCTTCTTACAAAAACATAGAATCCCCTTAGAATCTGTCATGGCGAAGTCTTGGAATAAAAAAATTTTTAAACAAATTAATGAACAAGTTAACAAAGCATCAAAAGATCTAGCTGAGGAGAGAGGAGCATGTCCAGATGCTGCGGAATATGGATTTAAAGAGAGATTTTCTAACAAAACAGCAATTGCTCCAACAGCATCTATTTCTATCATATGTGGTGGCGCCTCTCCTGGAGTTGAGCCAATCGCAGCCAATAGTTACACACACAAAACTTTATCAGGATCTTTTAATGTAAGAAATAGATATCTTGAGGAAATATTAGAAAGTCATGGTAAAAATGATGATGAAACATGGTCTACAATCACAACTAATCAGGGATCGGTTTCACATCTAAATTTTTTAACCGATTTAGAAAAAGATGTTTTTAAAACTGCTTTTGAATTAAATCAAAAATGGATTATTGAGTTAAGCGGAGACAGAACTCCGTTTATTTCTCAAGCACAATCGGTTAATTTATTTTTACCAGCCGATGTTCATAAAAAAGAATTACATAGAATACATTTTGATGCATGGAAAAAAGGTTTAAAAAGCCTTTATTACTGTAGATCAAAATCAATTCAAAGAGCTGAAAATATCAATAATGCAAAATCAACTGATATTACAGCCAATGTATATAAATCAAAAAATCAACAATCAAACGACCAACCAGAATATGAGGAGTGTTTATCATGTCAGTAACAGACAAAATCAAGACTGAAAAGAAAGAGATAATTAAACCAAAAAAAATGGGTTTATTAGTAGAAAACCCTGTTTATAAACCATTTAGATATCCTTGGTGCTATGATGCTTGGTTAACTCAACAAAGAATACACTGGTTACCAGAGGAAGTGCCACTTGGAGATGATGTGAGAGATTGGCAAAAAAATTTATCTCAACCAGAAAAAAATTTAGTAACACAAATTTTTAGATTTTTTACTCAAGCAGACGTTGAGGTTAACAATTGTTACTTAAGACATTACACAACAGTGTTTAAGCCAACAGAGGTTTTAATGATGATGACAGCCTTTGCAGCAATGGAGACAGTTCATGTTGCAGCTTACTCTCATTTACTTGACACAATTGGTATGCCTGAGTCAGAATATTCTGCTTTCATGAAATATAAAGAAATGAAAGATAAATATGATTATATGCAAGGATTTAATGTAAACTCAAAAGAGGACATAGCAAAAACAGTTGCTGTATTTAGTGCGTTTACTGAAGGTTTACAATTGTTTGCAAGTTTTGCAATTCTCTTAAACTTTCCAAGACATAATAAATTAAAAGGAATGGGTCAGATTGTTACTTGGTCTGTTAGAGATGAAACACTTCATTGTAATTCAATGATAAGAATCTTTAAAGAATTTATTAAGGAAAATCCTGAAATCTGGACATCAAAATTAAAAAAAGAACTTTATGAAGCATGCAGAACTATTATTTCACATGAAGACGCTTTTATTGATCTGGCTTTTGAAATGGGTCCAATGGAAGGCTTAACTGCACAAGAGGTAAAAGACTACATTAGGTTCATTGGTAATAGAAGATTAGTTCAATTGGGTTTAGAACCAATTTATGATGTAGAGAAAAATCCCCTTGGATGGCTTGATACAATGTTGAACGCAGTTGAACATATGAATTTCTTTGAGGGTCGTGCTACAGAATATTCTAAAGCATCAACACAAGGAACTTGGGTAGAAGCATTTAGTTAGTCCTATTGAAATACAAGAAGTATTTTAGAAAAACAAGCCTTAAACAAAAAGGTGACGGCGATTTCTTCTTAAATGAAATAAGTAAAAAAAAACCCAAATTTTTTTTAGAAGTAGGGGTATTTCATGGTGTTACTGCTAGAAATATTTGTGAATTACTTTATCAGATACATAAAAATGACTTTAAATATATAGGATTAGATTTATTTGAAAAAAATGATGAAACAAAAGCTGAGATAATACCTAATACAAATTTTTCTAATCCGTTAAAGAATATATATTTTAAATATATTAAAAAAATTGATCCATATACAATAGAAGCGGTCGAAGATTTACTTAAAAAATTTAAAAGCAACGTTCATTTAATAAAGGGAAATTCTAACATTGTTTTAAAAAAAATAGATATGTCAAAAATCGATTATGTATTTTTAGATGGTGGTCATGAATATAATACAGTTAAAAATGATTTAAAAAATTGTGTCGATGTTTTAAAAAATGGTGGCACTATTTTATGTGATGATTATAATTTATCATACGCTCCAGGAGTTAAAAAAGCCATAGATGAATTTGTTAAAGAAAATAATTATAAATGTGAAATTTTACTTAACTCAAGATTTGCTAAGATAGAGAAAAAATAAATTATCTTTGATTTAGCTGAACTACTTTTCTATGCTGATTGCCTTTGTAGCTAGCTAAAGGTCTTATAAGTTTATTAGCTGCATGTTGTTCCATAATATGTGCTGACCAACCTGTAATTCTAGAAATAACGAATATCGGTGTAAAAAAATCTGTATCAAATCCCATTAAGTGATATGTGGGACCTGTTGGATAATCGACATTTGGGTGAATATTCTTCCTATTAATCATTACTTTTTCGACAATGTCATAAATTTTCTCAAATTTCTTATCTTTTTTTATTTTTGCAACTTTTGAAAAATATTTTCTCATAGTTGGAACTCTAGAGTCTCCAGACTTGTAAACTCTATGACCAAATCCCATGACAACTTCTTTATTATCTAGTGCTTTATTTATCCACTTAAGGGCATTTTCGGGTTTCTTTATTTTATTCATCATGTGCATCACTTCTTCGTTTGCTCCACCATGCAGAGGACCTTTTAAACTTGCAATTGCACCGGTAATTGCACCGTGAATATCTGATAAGCTACTTGTAATTGTTCTAGCTGTAAAAGTTGAAACATTAAAACTATGTTCTGCATACAATATTAAAGAAACATCAAAAGCTTTTACAATTTCCTTTTGAGGGATTTTTCCAAAGCACATATGAAAAAAGTTTTCTGCAATATTTAAATTTTTTTTAGGTTTAATAATTTTTTTTCCTTTTCTATATCTATAAAAAGCAGCTAAAGCAGTTGGTGTTTTAGCTAAAATTCTTATTGCTTTTCTCATATTTGCTTCTTGAGAGGAGTCTGAAGTCTCCTTATCTTCTAAACCCATTATGCTAACCGCTGTTCTAGCAACATCCATAGGATGTGATTTTTTTGGCATACGTTTTATAATTGAATATAAGTCTTTTGATAAATCTCTATTATTTTTTTCTTCTTTCTCAAATTTTCTTAATTGAATTGTATTTGGAAGATCTTTATTTAAAATCAAATATGCAACTTCTTCAAACCTACAATATTCACATAGATCTTGGGCAGCATATCCTCTATAAGTTAAAGAATTAATTTCTGGCATTACTTTAGAAACCTCTGTTTCATCAACAACTATTCCTAGTAGCCCTTTTTTAATTTCATCACTCATTATTCATGTCCATCTTTATTAAAGTTGTAAATTTTTTCATCTAAACTATTGTATTTTTCATAGTCAACAAGTTCATAAAGCCTTTTTCTAGTTTGCATTTTATCAATAATATTATTTTGATGTCCATTTGCATAAATGTCTCTTAATCCGTCTTCGACATTTTTCATCGCTAATCTTTGTGTCGTAACGGGATAAATAACTATATTATATCCTAATCTTTCCAATTCCTTATAATTTAACAATTTAGACTTTCCAAATTCTGTCATGTTCGCGAGCAAGTAGCATGATAATTCTTTCCTTACTTTCTCAAACTCTTTCTCATTTTCTAGTGCTTCGGGGAAAATTATTTCAGCACCTGCATCTATATAAGCTTTACATCTATCAATCATTTTATCTATACCCTCGACACTTTTAGCATCTGATCTTGCGATAATTTTAAAATTTTTATCTTTTTTAGCTGAAATACATTCTTTAATTTTTTTAACCATAACATCAGTTGAAATTAATTCTTTATTATCTAAATGACCGCATCTTTTTCTTTCTACTTGGTCCTCTAAATGTACAGCAGAAACTCCAAATTCCTCAAAAGTTTCAATTGTTTCTTTGCAAGATTTAAATCCAGTATCAATATCAACAATTGTTGGAAGATTAGTTACTCTAGAAATTAAATAAGATCGAGTGCTCACATCTTGAAGAGTTGTTAATCCAATATCAGGAAATCCTAAATCATTTGCCATTACCCCACCTGATACATAAACTGCATCATAGCCTATTTCTTCAATTAATTTTGCTGTTAATGGGTTATATGCTCCTGGTACTCTTAGAATTTTGTTTGACTTTAATTTTTCTACCAAATCTTCTCTTTTATTTTTTGGTTCTTTTTTTACAAAATGCATTAAAAAATTCCTTTTTTTAAATTTCTTCTTAATTTACTTTTTTTAACTTCAATATTTAATTTATTCAACTGACCAGATTTTAAATTTTTTAAATTTTGAGCTACTTTTAAAAATCTGTGGCTTTCTTTTTTATCCAATATGCCACTGGTTAAAGTTAAAAACTTTTCAATATAGTTCTTCCTTTTAAAAGGACGTGATCCATAAGGATGAGCATCAGCAACGCCTTGTTCCTCAATAATTTTTTGGCCATTTTTCATAGTAATTACTACTTTTGCTCCAAACGCTTTTTTCTTTGGATCTGAGTCGTGATATTTTCTAGTCCACTTTTTGTCTTCATGTGTTTTTATTAATCTCCAAATTCTAATTGTACTTTTCCTTTTTGCTCTTTTTTTTGTGTAAGATTTCACATGGTGCCAATTACCATCCTCTAAAGCTACAGCAAATATATACATTATTGAGTGATCAAGAGTTTCCCTGCTCGCATTAGGATCTAATTTTTGTGGATCATTTGCTCCAGTTCCAATTACATAGTGTGTATGGTGACTTGTAAAAATATCTATCTTTTTAATTTGATTTAAATTTTTTACCTTTTTTTTTAGTTTTTTCGCTAAATCGATTAATGCTTGAGATTGATATTCTGCAGAATATTCCTTTGTATAAGTTTCAAGTATTGCTTTTTTTGTTTCACCCTTTTTTGGAAGAGGAACTTTGTATAAAGCTTTTTTTCCATCAAGAATTCTAGCAATTATACTATCCTCACCCTCATAAATTGGACTTGGTGCACCTTCACCACGCATGACTCTATCAACAGCCTCAATTGCTAGCTTTCCTGCATGTGCTGGAGCATAAGCTTTCCAACTTGAAATTTCACCCTTTCTTGATTGTCTGGTTGAAATTGTCGTATGTAATGCTTGTTGAACCGCTTGATAAATAGTTTCAGTTTTTAATTTCAACATTGAGCCTATTCCAGCTGCAACGCTTGGACCTAAATGAGCTATGTGATCCACTTTATGTTTATGTAAACAAATTCCTTTTACTAAATTAACTTGAATTTCATATGCAGTAATTATTCCTTTTAAAAGATCTAAACCACTTTTTTTATTTTGTTGAGCAACACTTATTAGTGGAGGAATATTATCCCCAGGGTGACTATAGTCTGCAGCTAAAAAGGTATCATGAAAATCAAGTTCTCTTACTGCAGTTCCATTCGACCAAGCTGCCCACTCACAGTCAAATGTTAATTTACTATCAACTCCAAATAATGTTGCTCCATTTTTTCTTAAATGTTTTAAAGCCATTTCTCTAGATGAAATAACTGGTCGTCTATTTAATGACGCTATTGCAACTGATGCATTATCAATAATTCTATTAATTACCATTTCCACAGCTTCTTTGTTTAATTTTGAATTATCACTTGCAATTTCTGCAATTTTCCAAGCTAATTGTTTTTTTTTAGGTAAGTGAATTTTAGATGGGAAAACTTTTACGTTGTGTATGATCAAAATAACTCCTAATAGAAAACTGTTCTAATAGTTAAAAAAAAATAATCAATATTAAATATATTTTGAAATAATCTTATCTATACCAACAAAGTCTTTTACTAAGTGATTATGGTAAATTTCAGTTATATTTTTTTCAGTATATCCATCTTCAAGGAGAATTACTGGTATTCCCGCAGCTTTTGCAGCATTGGCATCATTTTCGCTATCCCCAATCATTAGTGATTTTTTTATGTCACCACCTAAGATTTCAACAACAGTAGTAAGGTGTCTTGGATCTGGTTTACAATAATCAAACGTATCATGTCCAGCAACATATTCAAAAAAGTCATAAATACCAATTTTTTTTAAAAGATCTATTGATAAGTGCTCTTGTTTATTTGTACATACAGCCATTGAAATATTTTGTTTTTTTGCCCAGATTAAAAAATCTTTTACACCATTTATTAATTTACTTTCATTTACAATATTTTTTCCATAAAAACTTACGAACTCTTTGACCATTTCTTTTTTGATTTTTTCATCTTCAATTTTACTAAATTCTTTTTTTGCTTGACCCCATATTGATCTTCCAAGCATAACACCTGCACCTTGACCCACTAAATTTCTAATTTCCTCTGTCGATTTGGTTGCGTAACCGTATTGTTTCATAACATGATTGTGAGCACGCATTAAATCAGGGGCAGTATCAACCAAAGTGCCATCTAGATCAAAAAGAATTGTAAATTTTTTATCCATAATCAAAAGTATTTTTAAGAAATATTTTGTGAATTAAGAAAGGTATATACTTAATATAAAGAATTTAAAAGATGAAACACGTAAATTTGAAAAACTATCAAAATATACTAAGAAATAAATTTTTGAAGTCTGGAGTTAAAATGATGGGACCAGAAACAATTTTTTTTTCAAAAGATACAAAGATAGGAAAAAATGTAATCATTGAACCCTTTGTTGTAATTGGTTCAAAAGTTAAAATTGGAAATAACGTTATTATAAAATCTTTTTCACATTTAGAATCTTGTCGTATTGAAAATAAAGTTGAAATTGGTCCTTATGCTAGAATCAGACCAGGCACAATATTAAAAGAAGGTTCTAAAGTTGGAAATTTTGTAGAAATAAAAAAAAGTAATATTGGGAAAAAATCAAAGGTTAATCATTTGGCTTATATTGGTGACACAAATATTGGAAAATCAGTAAATATTGGAGCAGGCACTATCACATGTAATTATGATGGAGTAAAAAAAAATAAAACTAAAATAAAAAATAATGTTTTTGTTGGCTCCAACTCATCTTTGGTAGCTCCATTAACACTTGGTGAAAATAGTATAATTGGAGCTGGATCTGTGATTACCAGAAGCGTGAGCAAAAAATCTTTAGCTTTAACCAGAACACAACAACAAGAAGTAAATAATTATAAAAGAAAATATAAATAATTATGTGTGGAATAATTGGAATAAATAGTAATAGGCCTGTATCATCAACAATTATTAGTTCATTAAAAAAATTAGAATATAGAGGATATGACTCAGCAGGAATAGCAACACTTTCAAATAACGAAATAAATGAAGTTAAATCAGAGGGTAGAGTAGATAAACTTGAAAATAATTCTTTAGTTAACAACATGGTTGGAACAATTGGAATTGGACATGTTCGATGGGCAACACATGGCTTACCAAATAGTGTTAACGCTCATCCACATTCTTCACAAAATGTTTCTGTAGTCCATAACGGAATAATTGAAAACTCTACATTACTTAAAAAGTTTTTAGTTAGCAAAGGTCATAAATTTAAATCACAAACTGATACAGAGGTAATTGTTCATTTAATTACAGAAAACTTAAAGAAAGAAAATATTGTTAATACTATTAAAAAGACTCTTAATTCTCTTCATGGAAGTTTTGCGCTTGGAATAATATTTAAAGATCAGCCAGATTTAATTGTTGGTGCAAGAAGAGGATCACCTTTAGCAGTAGGATACGGTCCCAATGAAAATTACTTAGGCTCAGACTCTTATGCCCTAAAAGCAATGACAAATAAAATCACTTATCTAAATGACGGTGAATTTTGTATTATTAAAAAAGATCATGTTGAGTTTTTTAGTGAGGAAGGGATTAAGATTAATAAAAAAGTTTTAGAATTATCTTCTGAAGAGGAAAAATACGACAAAGGTGAATACAAACATTTTATGGCTAAAGAAATAGAGGAGCAACCATCAACGTTAAAAACTGGACTGAATGAGTATGTTGATACTTTAAAGAATGACATAAATATTTATAATTTTCCTTGGAAATCTCATGAGATTTCTACAATAACTTTTATTGGTTGTGGTACAGCCTATCACTCTTGTTTGTTGGCAAAATATTGGTTCGAACAACTTACTTCATTAGATGTAAATGTAGATATAGCCTCAGAATTTAGATACAGGAAAAATAGATTTAAAAAAGATAATTTATATGTATTTGTCTCTCAATCTGGTGAAACAGCTGACACTTATGCAGCTTTAGATTTATGTAATCAAAATAATATGAAAACATGCGCTGTTGTAAATGTCATTGAAAGTTCCATTGCCAGAGATTCTAAATTTGTTTTGCCCATACATTGTGGAACTGAGATAGGTGTTGCATCTACTAAAGCTTTTTTAGGACAAATTCTAATTTTATATATTCTAGGTTTAAAACTTGGATTATTGAGAAAAGATTTAAAAAAACAATTATTTGATCAAAAATTGAAAGATCTTAAGTTATTGCCAAAATTAGTAGAAAAAACTTTAATGATTGATAACAAGATACAGTCGGTATCAAATACTTTTAATAAAGCAAAAGGGTCAATGTTTTTAGGTAGAGGTTTCTCTTTTCCAATAGCGTTGGAGGGTGCATTAAAATTAAAAGAATTATCTTACATTCATGCTGAGGGCTACCCAGCTGGAGAAATGAAACACGGACCTCTTGCATTAATTGAAGAGGGAATGCCTGTAGTTGTTCTAGCACCCAGAGATAGTTATTATAAGAAAACTATTTCTAATATGCAGGAAGTAATTGCTAGAGGAGCAAAAGTTCTATTGATAACAGATAGGAGTAAAGATGAGGTAGTTTCAGAAAATATTTGGGAAAAGATAGAAGTTGAAAGTACTAATGAGGACCTCCTACCTTTTCTTTTAACAATACCTTTGCAAAAATTAGCTTATTATTCAGCACTTAAAAAAGGATTTGATATAGATAAGCCTCGAAATTTAGCTAAATCAGTAACCGTTGAATAATAAAAAAACTCTGATACAACAAGCCAGAGTTGAACATGAAAAATTGGAAAATTAACAGTTGGAGAAAGCATCCAGTAAAGCACATACCTGCGTATGGCGATGAGAGGGAGCTCAATAGTGTTTTAAATAAATTAAAAACTTTTCCACCACTCGTATTTGCGGGCGAAACAAGACATCTTAAGGATCAATTAGCTAAAGTAGTAGAAGGTAAAGCCTTTTTATTACAAGGTGGAGATTGTGCAGAAAGTTTTGCAGAATTCCATCCCGATAATATTAGAGACACTTTCAAAGTAATTCTTCAAATGGCATTAGTGATGACATATTCAGCATCTTTACCTATAGTTAAACTTGGAAGAATTGCTGGACAATTCTCAAAACCAAGAAGTGCTCCAACAGAAAAACAAGGTAGTGTAGAATTACCTAGTTATTTAGGTGATAACATCAATGCTATAGACTTTAATGAAAAAGCTAGAAGACCAGATCCAAAAAGAATGTTTAAAGCGTATTCTCAATCAGCTTCAACACTAAATCTTTTAAGAGCATTTTCAAAAGGTGGTTTTGCAGATTTAAATAAAGTTCATTTGTGGAATTTAGACTACATAAAGAAAAGTCCCCAAGCAAAAAAATTTAAAGAATTAGAGGATAAAATTGCTGATGCTTTAGCATTCATGGAGGCATGTGGAATAACTTCAGATTTTAATAATAGATTATATACGGTTAACTTTTGGACATCACACGAAGCATTACATTTACCCTTTGAAGAAAGCATGACAAGAGTGGACTCTACAACTGGTGAGTACCATGATACATCTGCACATTTTGTTTGGATTGGTGATAGAACAAGACAGCTTGATGGAGGTCATGTGGAATTTTGTAGAGGAATAGAAAATCCAATAGGAATTAAGTGTGGTCCCACATCTAAACCTGAAGAGATAGCAAAAATTTGTGAAGTTCTTAATCCTAAAAATGAAAAAGGCAAAATAACTTTAATTTCAAGGTTCGGTCATCAAAATGTTGAAAAGTTTCTACCTAAATTGATTAGACGAATAAAAAAAGAAGGGCTTAATGTTATTTGGTCATGTGATCCAATGCATGGGAATACAATTGTATCAACCACTGGTTTTAAAACGAGACCATTTAATAGTGTAGTTAATGAGGTCAAAAATGTTTTTGGCGTACATCAGTCAGAGGGATCTTACGCAGGTGGTTTACATGTTGAAATGACTGGTCAAGATGTGACAGAGTGCACAGGAGGAGCAAGAAAAATATCTGATGCTGATTTATCAAGTAGATATCACACTCATTGTGACCCAAGATTGAATTCAGACCAAGCTTTAGAGTTGGCTTTTTTAATATCTGACGAGATTAAAAAGAATAGCAGTTATTCTAAAAATGCTATTCAAGCGGCATCTTAAGCTATTGCTATCTGTTCTAAGATAATTAAATAGATTGTTATGAATCCTAAAGAAAAAACTAAATTTATATCAAATTGGATTAAATCCTATGCAGAAGGAATGCCCTCAAAAGCCCAATCTTTAGTTATTGGAATTTCTGGTGGTATAGACTCTTCTGTTTCGAGCACATTAAGTGCCATGACTGGACTAAGAACAATAGTTCTTACAATGCCTATTAAACAAATAGAAAATCAACACGATCTTAGTTTAAAGCATCAACAATGGCTGGTAAAAAATTTTAAGAATGTTGAAGCTCACACAATTAGCTTAGATAAATTATTTGAGACCTTCTCTTTAACATTGAATAAATTTGATAATGAACATGGCTTTGCAAATTCTAGAGCAAGATTGAGAATGACAACACTTTATCAAGTGGCAGCAGCAAATAAAGGCATTGTTGTAGGTACAGGTAATAAAGTAGAGGATTTTGGTGTTGGATTTTATACAAAATATGGAGATGGTGGAGTAGACATTTCACCTATAGCTGATTGTAATAAAACTGAAGTTTGGGAATTAGGTAAAGAATTGGGAATATTAAAGGAAATTATAGATGCTCCTCCAACAGATGGTTTATGGGACGATGGAAGAACAGATGAAGGTCAACTTGGTTTTAGTTATAATGAATTAGAAGATGCAATGAATAATCCCGACTCACCTCACAAAGCTAAATACGAAAAAATTCGAAAACAAAATTTGCATAAAATGGACCCTATTCCTGTATGCAAAATTCCTAGTTAATCAATTAGATTAACAAATCATCAAATAAGGTATATTTCTTAATCAACTGATATGGATATTTTTTTAACAAATAATTTAAATAATAAAAAAGAACATTTTGTTCCAAAAAAAGAAAAAAAATGTTGGAATGTATGTTTGTGGACCTACAGTCTATGATGATCCCCATATAGGAAATGCAAGACCACTAATAATTTTTGACATTTTATTTAAAATATTAAAAAATGAGTATACTTCAGTAACATATGTGAGAAATATAACTGATATTGATGACAAAATAATTAAATCTTCAAAAGAACAAAAAA
>CACPQV010000013.1 GCA_902636165.1 uncultured Pelagibacteraceae bacterium | reverse complement strand
TTGTTAAAGCAAAAAAAGAATTCATGTTCGATGCAGAACATTTTTTTGATGGTTATAAAACAAATCCAAAATATGCGCTGTCATGTATTAAAGCTGCTTATGACCAAGGTGCAAGGTGGGTGATATTATGTGATACGAATGGGGGTACACTTCCACATGAAGTTACACAGATAGTTAGTGAGGTTACAAGAGTAGTACCAGGAAAAAACTTGGGAATTCACGCACATAATGACACTGGTAATGCGGTTGCTAACTCATTAGCAGCAGTATTGTCTGGTGTTCGACAAATTCAAGGTACAATAAATGGATTGGGTGAAAGATGTGGAAATGCAAATTTAATGTCATTAATACCAACATTTTTTTTAAAAAAAGATTTTTCATCTCAATTTGAAATTGGAATAAAATCTAAAAGTATTAAAAATCTAACCGATTGCTCAAGACTTTTAGATGAAATTTTAAATAGAAAACCTAACCAACATTTACCATATGTGGGCGCAGCGGCTTTTTCACATAAAGGGGGATTGCATGTATCTGCTGTACAAAAAGATCCAAAAACTTATGAACACATAAATCCAGAAGAAGTTGGTAACACAAGAAATATTGTTGTCTCTGACCAATCAGGAAAATCAAATATTATCTCAAGATTAAAAAGTATTAAAATTGATATTCAAGAAAATGATCCAAAAATTAAAAAATTATTAGATGAAGTAAAAGACAGAGAATTTATTGGTTATAGTTATGATGGTGCCGATGCATCATTTGAATTATTAGCTAGAAGAATCATTGGAGAAATACCAAGATATATATCTATTAATGAATATGACGTTTCAGTAAAAAAAAATAATTCTGGCGAAATTGTTTCCTCTGCAAAAGCTCAATTAGAAGTTGATGGAGAAAAGATTATGTGTGAAGGAGAAGGAAATGGTCCAGTCAATGCTTTAGATAATGCCATCAGACAAAACGTTGATAAACTAGCAAAATACTCAAAATATTTAAAAGATTTAAAACTGGTAGATTATAAGGTAAGAATTTTAAATACAGGTACTGAGGCCGTTACAAGAGTTTCAATTGAAAGCACAGACTCTCAAGGAAAAAATTGGTTTACTATTGGAGTCTCAACAAACATAATCGATGCTTCATTCAAAGCATTAATTGATAGTTTGGATTATAAATTATTTAAAGATAATGCGCCTGCAAGTAAATAAATGAGTAAAAGCAATATCTCATTTATTCTACACAAACCTCAGTTATCAGAAAATATTGGTGCTTGCGCTAGAGCAATTAAAAACTTCAATTTTAAGAAATTAGTTTTAATTAATCCTAAACCTGCTTTCCCAAATGATAAAATTTTAGCTACTTCAGTAGGCGCTAAAGATATTATTAAACAAAGTAAAAAATATGAAAATTTAGAGGAGGCTATAAGAAAGATTGATATTGTTATTGCCACCTCTGCAAGATTTAGAAATAAAAACGTCGAACATATAAGTTTAGTTGATCTAAAAAAGAT
The DNA here is from genome assembly GCA_902636165.1 of uncultured Pelagibacteraceae bacterium. GTDB lineage: Bacteria > Pseudomonadota > Alphaproteobacteria > Pelagibacterales > Pelagibacteraceae > Pelagibacter. The sequence continues at coordinate 14,953 of CACPQV010000013.1, read as the reverse complement.
TAATTATAAGAAAAAAATTGGATTTTTATTTGGTTCAGAGGCATCAGGTTTATCAAACGACGAAATTAGTTATACTAATTACACTTTGCAAATACCTACGAACCCTGATTTCAAATCTTTGAATTTATCCCATAGTTTAATCATAATTGCTCAATATGTTGCTGGTATCATTAAGTTAAAGAATGTTCCATTTGAAAAATCAAAAAAAGTTAAATCAGCTGGTAAGAAAGAAATTCAATCAATGTTAAATCTTTGTATTAAAAATTTAGATGATATTAATTTTTTTCGACCGAAGGAAAAAAGACCAAAAATGTTAGAAAACTTAAGAAACATCTTTTACAAGATGGACTTATCTGACAAAGAAACACGTATATTATCCGGTGTATTTGCAAGTTTGGGCAAAAAACGTTGATTGACAAAATAATGTGCAAGTTTATAAAGCCGAATATCAAATGACAAAAAGATTAAATTCTAAACATAAAGTAGACAGAAGATTAAAAGCAAACTTATGGGGACGACCTAAAAGTCCTTTCAATAAAAGAGCTTATGGACCTGGTCAACATGGTCAAACAAAAACATCTAAACCTTCAGATTTTGGTATTCAATTACAAGCGAAGCAAAAACTTAAAGCTTATTATGGAAATATTAATGAAAGACAGTTTAGAAATATTTATAAAAAAGCAAGTATGCTTAAAGGTGATACAAGTGAAAATTTAATTGGCCTTTTAGAAAGAAGATTAGATGCAGTGATTTATAGGGCAAAATTTGCAACTACTATTTTTTCAGCTAGACAATTGATTAATCATGGGCATGTCAAAGTAAATGGTAAAAAAGTTAATATATCAAGCTATTCGGTTAAAGAGGAAGATACAATTGAAATTAGAGATAAATCAAAACAATTAGCTATTATTGATATAGCTCTTGCAAATAAAGAAAGAGAGACTCCAGAATACATTCAACTAGATGAAAAAAATAAAAAATTTAAATTTGTTAGAATACCAAAATTTGAGGAAGTTCCTTATCCAATCGTGATGGAACCAAATCTTGTGATAGAATATTATTCTAGATAAATAAATCAAAATATATGAGCAATAAATGGATCAATTATTGGTCAAAGAAGACTATTTGGAGCTCATCTAAACTTTGGAAAAAAAATTCAATTATATTATTCAATTATTCAAATAAAAAATTTTTTCTTAAAAATAAAAAAATTTTAGACATTGGCTGTGGATCAGGTGAGTTGATTGAGAATATCCTTAAAATATCTAATAACATTTGTGGAGTAGATATCTCAAATAATTATGTATCAACATGCATAAAAAAGTTTGCACAATATAAAGATATAAAGATTTATCTTTTTAAAAAAAATTATGATGAATTATTTAAATTGAATAAAAAATTTGATATTATTTTTTGTAATTCAGTAATTCAATATTTTTCTAATGAAAATCAAGTTATAAATTTGATTAAATCCGTGAAAAAGGTTTCTAAAAGAGGCACAAAATTTTTGATCTCAGATATTATTGATAAAAATGATAAGAAGGATTATATAAAATTTTTTTCATATAGTATTTTAAGAGGATATTTTTTTAGTCTCATTTTTCAAGGAGTGGTTTTATTCTTCAATCCTAAATATAGGAAATTAGAAAATGAGTATCAATTACTTGAAGTAGATATTAAACGAATAAAAAAAAAGATAGATAAGTTATGCAAAAAAGTAGTGATACTTAATCAGCCTATTACTGTTAATGTAAATAGAAAACATTTGTTAATTGAATTTTAAAAATTATGTTGTCTTAAATTTGATTCCCTGATCTTGAAATTTTTTCTTCAGCTCTCCATTTTCATACATTTCTTTAATGATGTCACACCCACCAATAAATTCCTTTTTTACATATAGTTGTGGGATTGTAGGCCAATCACTAAAAGTTTTTATTCCCTCTCTTAAAGACTGATCTTCTAAAACATTTACACTTTTAAAATTAACTTCTAGTATCTTTAAAATATTTGAAACTGCCATCGAAAAACCACACTGCGGTGCATCAGGTGTTCCTTTCATAAATAAGCACACATCATTTGTATCAATGTGTTGTTGAATTAAATTTTTTGTTTGTTCATCCATTACATTTCCTTTGTTTTAATTGCTAATGCATGTAGTTCATTACCCATTTTTCCTTTTAGAGAATTATAGACCATTTTATGCTGCTCAATTTTACTTTTACCTTTGAATTTTGAGGATGTCACTACTGCTGAATAATGATTACTATCACCAGCCAGATCCTGGATTTCAATTAAAGCGTCTGGTAAAGCTTCTTTTATATGTTTTTCAATTTCTTTTAAATCCATTGCCATAACTAACTCATATAATTTTTAAGCCAATTAGTATTAATTGATTTTAATTCGTCAATTACAACTTTTGTCTTATCATAAAGAATCATTTCTTTTTCGATAATTATACCCAATTCTTCGTAGTGAACTGAGTTTTTTTCTAAAATTTGAGTAACTTCATTTAAATTCATTGGATTTATTTCAATTATATACCTACCTTGATCCTCTCCAAAAAAATATTCAATATCACTCAATGAATGTTTTGGTTTTTTAAGCTTTATTCCTTTGTTACCCTTAATACACATTTTACTGATTGCAGTTAATAGACCACCTAAAGATACATCATGAGCACTTTCGATATAATTTTGGTTAATTAATTTTAACAATGTTTCGCCATTATTTTTTTCATTAAAAAGGTTCACTTCGGGCGGAGGACCATTTTTCTCATCTAAAATTGTTCTTGAAAATAAACTTTGATCAATATGACCTTCAGTTTTACCGACAACTAAAACTAGGTTATCATTTTCTTTAAAATCCATAGAAACCATTTTTTTATAATCTTCTAACAAACCAACCCCTCCAATTGATGGGGTTGGTTTTATTCCAACATCCTTTGTTTGGTTGTAGAAAGATACATTTCCAGAAACTACTGGAAAATCGAGATATTTACTTGCTTCACTGATACCTTCAACACATTCAACAAATTCACCCATGTTATCCTCATTTTCTGGGCTTCCAAAATTTAAACAGTTAGTTATAGCTATTGGCTTTGCTCCAACAGAAATTAAATTCCTCCAACTTTCAGCAACAACTTGTTTACCTCCAGTTAAAGGATGAGACCAACAATATACAGCAGAAGAATCAACTGATGCAGCAACAGCTTTATTTGTTCCGTGAACTCTGACAACACCCGAGTCGCCCCCTGGTTTTTGAATTGTATCACCCATTACTGTATGGTCATACTGTTGCCAAATCCATTCTTTACTACAAATATTTTGGTTTGCTAAAATTTTTATTAGTACATCTTTGGTTTTAAATTTATTTAAAATATCTTTTTTTATTTTATTTTTTTTTGGTAATTTTGATTTTTTCCATTTACGATCATATATGGGAGCGTTTTCAACTAATGTATTTACGGGTATGCTAGCTACCTTTTCATTTTTAAAAAATAATTCAATATTTTTTGTGTTAGTTGTTTTACCAATAATTGCAAAATCTAAGTTCCATTTATCAAATATTTTCTTAGCTAAATTTTCTTTACCATTTTCGAGTACAATTAACATTCTTTCTTGACTCTCAGATAACATTATTTCATATGGAGTCATTTTTGACTCTCGACACGGTACTTTATCTAAATTAAGCTCAATACCTAAATTCCCTTTTGAAGCCATCTCTATACTTGATGAAGTAAGACCAGCGGCTCCCATATCTTGAATAGAAATTATCGAATCTCCTGCCATTAACTCTAAACAGGCTTCAAGCAAAAGTTTTTCTGTAAAAGGATCACCAACTTGAACTGTTGGTTTTTTTTCCTCTATTTTTTCATCAAAACTTGCTGAAGCCATACTAGCTCCATGAATACCGTCTCTACCAGTTTTAGAGCCCACATAAATAACAGGTTTGTTTAAACCAGCAGCCTTAGAATAAAATATTTTATTTCTTTTTACTAAGCCCAGAGTCATTGCATTAACTAAAATATTTCCATTGTAGGAGCTGTCAAAAGATGTTTGTCCAGCAATTGTTGGTACTCCCATACAATTTCCATATCCCCCGATACCATGAACTACTCCTCTTAATAGGTTTTTAGTTTTTTTATGTTGTGGTGAACCAAAATGTATTGAATTTAGATTTGCTATTGGTCTTGCACCCATAGTAAAAACATCTCTCATTATACCGCCAACACCTGTTGCAGCACCTTGATATGGTTCTATAAAGGATGGATGGTTATGACTTTCGATTTTAAAAACTATTGCATCACCATCCTTAATATCAATTACTCCTGCATTCTCTCCTGGTCCCTGAATAACTTTATTTCCTTTAGTTGGTAATTTTTTCAGATGAAGTCTTGACGATTTATAAGAACAGTGTTCATTCCACATTGCAGAAAAAATTCCAAGTTCAGTTAAATTAGGCGTTCTTTTAAGTAGTTCACAAATTCTCTTATATTCATCTGCTTTTAGACCATGATCTATTGCAATTTTTTCGTTTACTTGCATTATTTGATGTTGTTGATTAAATTTTTAAAAAACAAAGAACCATCTTCTCCAGATAAACTTTGATCAATCATTCTTTCTGGATGCGGCATCATTCCTAAGACATTTTTTTGTTTATTGAAAATACCTGCGATATTCTTAATTGATCCATTAGGATTATATTGGTCATCTATATTACCCTCACTATTACAATAATAAATTGCGATCTGATTGTTATCCTTAATTTCTTTTAATTGGTCATTAGTACAAAAATAATTTCCTTCATTATGAGCAATATGAAATTCCAAAACGTCCTTATTAAGATTTTTAAAATAAGCATTATCTTTATTATTTAATTTCACAAAAACATTTTTACATATAAATTCTAAATATTTATTTCTTAATAAAACTCCTGGCACCAAACCTGTTTCAACTAATATTTGAAACCCATTACAAATTCCCATTACTAATCCACCAGTTTTTGCAAAATTTATTACTGATTGCATTATCTTAGACTTTGAGGCCATACTTCCACATCGTAAGTAATCGCCATACGAAAAACCACCCGGAAGAACAACTAAATCACTTTTAGGAAGCTCACTATCATTATGCCAAACCATGATATTGTTAAAACCAAATTTTTTTAGCGCAACATCCATATCTCTATCACAATTTGAACCAGGAAAAGTTATTACAGATGATTTCATCAATTATTGAGTTCCAATAATTTTATAATTTTCAATTACAAGATTTGCTAAAAGTTTTTTACACATTTCCTCAACAATTTCTTTAGCTTTATTTGGATCGTTTTCTTTTACATCTATTTCAAAATATTTTCCTTGTCTTACCTCATCAACATCTTTGAAACCCATACCATCCAATGCTTGCTGGATAACCTTACCCTGAGGATCTAAAACATCTTTCTTAAGTGTAATTATTGCAGATATTTTCATTTTTTTTTCTTTTTTACAGAAGATAATCTTGTAACATTTACGGCAGAAACATTTGATTGTTCATGAAGAATACCTAGTCTTTTTGCAACTTCTGTATATGCAGGAATTAAATCTCCCAAATCTTTTCTAAATCGATCTTTGTCGAGTTTTTTATCAGTTACAGAATCCCACAATCTACAAGTATCTGGACTGATTTCATCTGCTAAAATAATTTCACTTTTTCCATTAATTTTAATCCTTCCAAATTCTAATTTAAAATCAATTAGTTTAATTCCAATTCCTCTAAACATACCAACCATGAAGTCATTTATTCTTAAAATCGTTTTTTTGATTTTTTCTATTTCTTTTTTTGTAGCCCAATCAAAAGCATAGATATGTTCTTCAGCAATTAATGGATCTCCTAAGGAGTCGTCTTTTAAACAATATTCAATTAGTGGTTCCTTTAGAACTGTTCCATCTTCAATACCTAATCTCTTGGTAATTGATCCTGTAGCAACATTCCTTGTAATGAACTCTATTGGAATTATTTCTACAAGTTTGATCACTTGCTCTCTCATATTGAGACGTTTGACTAAATGATTTTTAATTCCAATTTGTGATAAATTTGAAAGAATATGCTCTGAAATTCTATTATTTAAAACTCCTTTTCCTTCAATGGTGCTTTTCTTTTGATTATTAAAAGCAGTTGCATCATCTTTAAAATATTGAATAACTAAATTTTTGTCTTGAGTAGCATAAATAATCTTAGCTTTTCCCTCGTATATTTTTTTTCCTTTTTTCATTACTTAATTACTCTTTTAAAAATTAAATTTACATTTTTGAAATGCATGGCATAACTAAATATAGTTTTTAATCTTTTTGTTGATATTTTACTCATTATATATTTATCAGATTGAATAACTTCAAATAAATTTAAGTTTTCAGCAAAACATTTTTTTGCATAAGTTTGCACAATTTTATAAGATTTTTCCCTACTTAAACCTGTTTTAGTTAACTCTAACATTAGTTCCTGAGAAAAAATCAGTCCTTTAGTTAAATTTAAATTTTCTAACATTTTTTTTGGATAAACAATCATATTATCTAGAATATTAGCTAACCGATTAAGAGCAAAATCAATAGTTATATTAGCATCAGGCCCTATATTTCTCTCGACACTTGAATGTGAGATGTCTCTTTCATGCCATAATGAGATATTTTCAAGTGCAGGAATTACCATACTTCGGACCATTCTTGAAAGACCTGTCAAATTTTCACTCAAGATAGGGTTTTTTTTATGTGGCATAGCAGATGAACCTTTTTGTTTTTTTGAAAAAAATTCTTGTAGTTCGTATACTTCAGTTCTTTGCAAATGTCTGATTTCTATAGCTACTCTCTCAATTGAACTAGCAATTATTCCAAGGACAGAAAAATAAAAAGCGTGTCTATCTCTTGGTATAATTTGAGTTGAGATTGGTTCAACTTTTAAATCAAGCTTTTTAGCAACATATTTTTCTACATTAGGACTTATATTTGCAAATGTTCCAACAGCACCTGAAATAGCACAGGTTGAAACTTCATCTATTGCATCTTCTAATCTTTTTCTATTCCTTTTAAACTCTGCATAAAATGAAGCTAGTTTTAAACCAAAGGTGATAGGCTCAGCGTGTATACCATGACTTCTACCCATACATGGAGTGAACTTATATTTATTTGCTTGTCTTTTTAAAACTTTTAATATTTGGTCAATATCTTTAAGAATTATTTTTCCTGATTGAACTAATTGAATATTAAAGCTTGTATCTACAACATCTGATGATGTCATCCCTTGATGAAGATATCTTGCTTTAATACCAGCTTTTTCTGTGACGGAAGTTAAGAAAGCTATAACATCATGTTTTACTTGAGCCTCAATTTGATGAATTCTTTTGACATTAATTCTTGCTTTTTTTCTCACAATTGAGGAAACACCTTTAGGAATTTGATTTAATTTTTCCATAGCTTGGGCTGCAGCGATCTCTACGTTTAACCAAATTTTGTACTTATTTTCCTCTGACCAAATATCAGTAAGTTCTTTTCGAGAATATCTTTTAATCATTAATTATTAGTATGGAGGCTTTGAATAACCTTTAGCAGATTCTGTGAAAATTTCATAACCATTTTCTGTTATACCAACAGTATGTTCAAATTGTGCGGATAATGATTTATCCTTTGTAACAGCTGTCCAACCATCATTAAGCACTTTTACATCAAATTTTCCTGCATTTATCATTGGCTCTATTGTAAATGTCATTCCAGCTTTTAATTCCATACCTGTATTTTTATTTCCGTAATGTAATATATTGGGAGACTCATGAAATGTATTACTTATTCCATGACCACAAAAATCTCTGACAACAGAAAATCCTTTTTCTTCAACATGAGATTGAATCTCGTACCCAATATCTCCAAGTTTTTTACCTGGTTTTAAAATTCTTATTGCACGCATCATTGCTTCATAAGTTGCATCAATTAAATTAATTAACTTAATTGGAGTTTTACCTATACAAAACATTCTACTGGTATCTCCGTAATACTCATTAACAATTGCGGTAACATCAACATTAACTGCATCTCCTTCTTGCAAAATTTTTTCTTTAGATGGAATGCCATGGCAAACCACATGATTTAAAGAAGTACAAAGAGATTTTTGAAATCCACGATAATAAAGTGGTGCAGAATAACCTCCATTATCTCGAATAAATTCATATCCAAGCTTATCTATATAGTCAGTAGAAACACCTTCTTTAATATTTGTAGTAAGCATATCGAGAGTATCAGATGCAAGTTTTCCTGCAATTCTCATTTTTTCAAACTTTTCAGAATAATTATTCATCGATAATTTTTAATTTTTTTTCTATAATAATTTTATTTGGACTTATCTTACACCTATAAGCTAAAAAATTAACACCTGCTTTTTTCGCTATAACATAATTTTTGAAGTATTCTTCATCTATATCCCTAGCTATTTTAAATTTTTCCATATTTTGAATTTGAACTAAAAATATCAAATAACTTTTATAGCCTTTTTTTATGGCATCAATAAGGGTCAGCAAATGCTTGGATCCTCTTTGGGTAACTGCATCTGGAAACTCGGCAGTTTTTTCTTTTCTGCAAAGAGTGACATTTTTTACTTCTAAAAAACTTTTTTTATTTTTGTTTTCAATCAAAAAATCAAATCTTGTTTCTTTATTAAAAAAAACTTCCGATTTAATATCATAATTATTTTGTAACTCTTTAATTAGATTATTTTTTAACCCATGAAGAACAATTTTATTAGCTAAATGGGTATTTACTCCTACTAAGTTTTTCTGAGCTTTAATAATTTCTAAACCATATTTTAACTTTCTTTTTGGATCATCATTTTTAAGTAAATAAACTTCGTTTCCTTCATCTAAAAGACCTTTCATGGAACCAGTATTTGGACAATGTGCAGTAACTATTTCTTTATTCAATTTAACATCAACAAAAAAACGCTTGTATCTTTTGATTAATTTGCCCTTAATTAAAGACTTGGTAAATTCCATAATCAAATTATACATAATAAAATGACAAAAAACACAAAAGTAAATGCAGCAATATTAATAATCGGAAATGAAATTCTCTCTGGTAGAACACAAGATACAAATACCAGTACCATAGCTAATTGGTTAAATTCTTTAGGAGTAAAAGTTAATGAAGTTAGAGTTATTCCAGATGATGAACAAAAGATAATTGATACTCTAAATATTTTAAGAAAAGAAAATAACTACGTATTCACAACTGGAGGTATTGGACCCACTCACGATGATATTACTGCAGCCTCAGTTTCGAAAGCTTTTGGTTTAAAGTATGAAGTGCATAAAGAAGCATTTAAAATTCTAGAGGCATACTATAAGCCAGGTGAATTTAATGAAGGTAGACAAAAAATGGTTTGGATGCCTCAAAATGCTAAATTGATTTTGAACCAAACTAGTGGAGCTCCCGGATTTAATGTTGAAAACGTTTTTTGCTTACCAGGGGTACCATCAATTTTGAAGTCAATGTTAGGTGGTTTGAAAAATAGAATTGTAGGAGGTGAACCTATTTTAAGTCACACTATCAGTTTGAGAACTGTTGAGAGTGAAATAGCTAATTCTTTATCAAAAGTTCAAAATCAAAATAAAGATGTGGAAATAGGAAGCTACCCTTTTTTTCATGCTGGAAAACTTGGAGTATCGATAGTTATTCGTTCAGAGAATCAGTCAAAAATAGATGAGTGTAATTCACAAATTTTGAAATTTGTAAATGAAAAAAAAATTGAAGTTGTAAAAAGATAAAAGATAAATGTTATATTTTGCTTACGGAAGTAATCTCCATCATTTTCAAATGAAAAGAAGGTGTAAAGATAGCATTTTTTTAAAAAAGATTAATTTAAAAAATTTTAAACTTACCTTTAGAAGTAAATATCGAGCAGCAGATATTGAAGAAAAACAGAATTCAATTGTACCAGGTGGACTTTTTGAAATATCAAAAAGTGATGAAAAAAAATTGGATGTTTATGAAGATTACCCAATCTTATACAAAAAGTTTTATTTTTACTATTATGGAAAAAAAGTAATGACTTATACGATGGTAAATAAATCAAGTTTTAAATTTCCAACAGAAAGATACTTCAATATTGTGAAAAGAGGTTACAAAGATTGTAATCTTGATATTAAATATCTTATGAAAGCATTAGCAGGGAAGTAAATAATAAATGGGATTGAATATCACGAAGGATACAGTTTTTTATATATTGGCTCCAGCAGATGTTGATACAGGAGGGCCTCATGATCTACACCAATTAGCATGTGAATTAAAGGATCAAGGAAAAAAAGTTTATATGTATTATTTTCCTGAAAATCAAAAAAAACCAGTCCATAAGAATTATAAAGTCTATAATTTACCTTTTACAAATAAAATTGAAGACATGAAAAAAAACGTTTTGGTTATTCCCGAAATAAATCAAACAATATTATTGTCTAAGAAATTTATAAAAATTCAAAAAGTTTTGTGGTGGTTGAGTTTAGACTACTTTTTTATCTCAAAATTCACGGAAAATTTTCCAAAAATAGTAAGATCAATTATTAAAATCCCATTTAATTTAATTAATTTATTCCATAAAGTCACATTAAATAATTTTGGTAACTTAACGCTCCCAAAATATCTAAGATTTGTTTACTTAAATTATCCTTTTAAAAACATTGCAAAAGTTGATGATATCTTAATAAATTTATCTCAATCCAAATATCAATATCATGTTTTAAATTCAAAAAATATTCAGTCAGAATTACTTTTTGATTATATAAGAGAAGATTACTTTGAAGCTGCAAAAGAAATTTCGTTTGAAAATAAAGAAAATTTTGTTTGTTATAATCCTAGAAAAAGCTCTCTTTTCATGAAGCAAATAATTATGTCAAATACAGATATAAAGTTTGTTCCATTGATAAATTATGGCATTAATGAGTTAATCGAAATACTATTAAAAAGTAAAATCTATGTTGATTTTGGCTTTCATCCAGGTGTAGATCATTTGCCTAGAGAGGCAGCAATACTAAAAAATTGCATAATTACAAATAAAGAAGGGAGTGCCAATTATCAAGATGCTGTCTCAATTAATGAGAATTTTAAATTCTATGAAAAAAGAAAAAGTTTAAAACTAATTAGAAATAAGATCATCCAAATATTTAACAATTTTGATACAGAAATAGAATATTTCGAAAATTATAGAAAGATATTATATGATGAAAAAAAAGTCTTTAAGCAACAAGTTAGTAAAATTTTTAATTAACTCTCACTTAATTTGATAACCAAACTGTTTCAAAAGGTTTTAAAATTAATTTTTTTTTAATAATCTTAATTTTTGGCCCAATAAGATTTTTCCATTTTGAATAATTACCATTTAATTTACAGCTTTGAATTTTTGACGATAAACTGGTGATACAAATTATTGTTTGTTTTTTATCTATACTTATTCTTTTGAATGAAAAGATTTTAGGACCTAAGTTAATGTTATATCTTAAAGCATTGGGATGAAATGCTTTTTGTTTTCTTCTTTTATCCAATAAATTTAGAATATTTCGATAAAAAATACTCTGTTTTGATTTCTCATCAGTAAGTTTTTTTATAATATTTTGAAAATTCCATCTGTATCTATTAACATCTCTATTGTTTCCCGTTATAACAAATTTAGCTTCGTCATTAGACGTACCAAAAATTGAATTAAAATAAACAGCAGGAATTCCCTCAAAAGAAATCATAATTGCATGAGCTGAGATATACCTTTGTAAATAAAATTTTCCCGTCTGATCGTAATCTGTTCTTTTTAATGCATCAAAAACTGTAATATTTGCCTCATAAACTTTTTTAGGTTTATTTGGAATTTTTCTATAAGAAAATTTTGAACCATTCTTTTTAAGTCTTTTAAGAAAATTATTTAATATTTTTTTATTAAATATACCCTCTGTCGGTCTAATTCCAATTCCATCGTGTGATGCAATAAAATTTAAATAACTGTTTCCTTTTTTAGCGCTGGGAAGTTTTTTACTCCATTTATTCAGATACAAACTATTCTCAAATAAAAAAGCATGAATTAATAATGGCGGTAGAGAAAAATTGTAAATCCAATTAGCCTCATCTTTATTGCCAAAATAACTTAAATTTTCTTTTTCAGGTAAATTTGTTTCAGTGATAATTATAGTTTGAACATTAAGAAGATTTACTATTATTCTAAAGAGTTTAATTATCTCATGTGTTTGTTTTAAATTTATACATTTAGTAGCATTTTCTTTCCATAGATAGGCTATAGCATCTAACCTAAAAATTGTTACACCATTGTTAATTAGATGTATCATAATTTTGATAAACCTTAGTAATACAGATGGATTTTTGAAATTTAGATCAATCTGGTCTGGACTAAAAGTACGCCAAAGATAATCAGTCTTTTTAAAAATTTTAATCTTTTTTAATAGCTTATGATCTCTAGGCCTTACAACTTTAGAGGTATTAAATTTTGAATCTACAGTAAGAAAATAATCTTTACCTGGTCTTTTTTCTTTTAGAAAATTTTTAAACCATAAACCTCTGGCTGATGAATGATTAATCACCATATCAGCCATAATATCATTTGATTTTGAAATTTTTTTTATGTCGGACCAATTACCAAGTTTACTATCTATTTTATAATGATCTTTAACAGCAAACCCACTGTCACTACTTGAGGGATAAAATGGTAAAAAATGAATAGTATTAAAATACTTTTTTAATTTCTTTTTATAAAAACTTTGAAAAATTTTAATCGAACTTTTTTTTTTAGAATATACACTATCGGCATAACAAATTATTAGAGAGGTTTTTTCAGAAATAATTTTTTTTCTTCTAGGATTATTTTTATTAAAAATTTTAATTATTTTTGATATTTCATCTTTAAAATAATCAATTTCTTTTTTAGATAAGTATGTCTTATAAATACTATCTAATTTAGATCTTATTTTTTCCTGATCTTTTTGAGTTAACATTAATAATATTTTTTATTATCATCATTAACTACTTTTTCAAGTCTTCCAAGAAAATCTGGAATAGCGCTTTTAACTCTGCTCCATGTTGGTATGAAGGGGGTATCCATAGGATTAAGAATAAATGCTTCCCCAGCTTTCATTATATTCATTGCAAATAATTCTACAGCTTTTTCTTCTGTATGAGAGTCAAATTTTAGCCCATTCATAATTGCATCACTTCTATAAATATCAATTAAATCTAAGGCTGATCTGTAATAAGTGGCTTTTAGTGACCTAAATCTCTCTCTACTAAATGTGTTTCCTTGAGTCGCTAATTTTTTAATAAATGTTTTAATGATATCGATCGACATTCGGGACAATCCTTTTGTTTCATCTTCGATTGATAGGTTTTGATGTTTATGATCATAAGTATCTGCTAAATCGACTTGGCAAATATTCTGGGGCGAAAAACTTCTTTGCATTTCAGAAAGAATCCCAACTTCAATACCCCAATCTGAAGATATTCTTAATTCTGGTAAAACATTTCGTCTAAAAGAAAACTCACCAGCAAGAGGATATTTAAATGATTTCATAAATTCTAAATAATCACTTTTACCAATAGTTTTTTCTAAAGCTGTTAATAAAGGAAAAACAAGTAATCTAGCCACTCGACCATTCATTTTATCATTTGCTACTCTTGGATAATACCCCTTACAAAATTCAAAATTGAATAGGGGATTTACAACTGGATAAAAGAGCTTAGCAAGCATTCTTCTATCGTAAGTTTTAATATCGCAGTCGTGTAACGCAACAGAACGAGCACTATCTCTTGCAATACACATACCTATGCAATACCAAACATTACGTCCTTTACCAAGTTCGTTTGGAGCAAGATTATTTTTCTTTAACTCTTGATCAAGTTTTTTTAGTTTTGGACCATCATTCCAAAGAATTGAAAAAGGTGTTTTAATTCTTTTAAAAAATTTCCAGGCCTTTTTAGCTTGATTTTCATTCGCTTTATCTAATCCAATAATTATATGGTCTAAGTATTTGGTTTTACTGATTTCATCAACTATTTTTGGTAAAGCTGCTCCTTCCAGTTCAGAATATAAGCATGGCAAAATTAATTCCATTTTTCTTTGTTTTGAAAATTGAAGTAATTCATTTTCAATAACCTGGGTAGTCTTAGTACCAAAGTCATGTAATGTGGAAATTACTCCATTTTGAGAAAAATCGCCCATTATTAAAATTTAGTATTAATAACCAAATTTAACTAGTGCTGTTTTAATCACATCAGCCCAGCCCTCAGGTGATGGCTTATTTGAAAATATAAGATTTTCAATGTTAATTTGATCTAACTTAAATTGATCATTAAATACTAAACATGGAATATCACAGTTTTTTAACATATCTAAATCATTATAATTATCACCAACTGCAATTGTCTTAATTTTTTCCTCTGTTTTTTTAAAAATTTTAATTACTTTATTCATAGATTTCACTTTATTAATATTATCACAAAGGTTTAATATACGTCCACCTTCTTGAAGAGTTAGTGAATTAGAATTTAAAATTTTAAGTAGTTTATTTTTTTCATTCTTATCGCCCATAAATAAAAGAGGCAAAGTATATTTTCTATTTAAAGCATTTTTAAGCTTATCCTTACTTTGACCAAATATCTTTTCTTGTTCTTTTGTATTTATTTTTAAAAGTTGTACACATTTATTTTTTAAATTTTCGGGAATTTTTTCATTAAAAATTTTGATTAATTCATCTTTTTCTCTACTTAAAACAATCTTATTTGGAAAATTACTATTAATTAAATTTAAACCACATATGGATGAACCGTTTTCTGATATATAAGGAAGATCCATTCCAAGTTCATTATTAAATTTTTCAATTTCCTTTTCAGTTTTGCTTGAATTCGGAATTATGATTATTCCCTTGTTTACTAAACTTTTAATATATT
>CACPQV010000012.1:5000-17614 GCA_902636165.1 uncultured Pelagibacteraceae bacterium | reverse complement strand
TGCAAAGGCAATGAAACTTTCTGCAAAAGATTTGCTTGAGCTTCAAATAATTGATGAAATTATATCTGAGCCAATTGGTGGAGCACATAGAGATAAAGATTTAATCTTAAATAATATAAGAAATTCAATTTCAAAAAACTTAGAAAAATTTATGAACATGTCGTCAGATGAAATTTTTAATGAGAGAAAAAATAAATTTCTTAGAATTGGAAGAAACAAAGGTTTTATAAATAACCTTGAAGACTTAAGTACTCTGAAACCTATAATTAATAACTACAGTCAACTTTTGAAGTCTAAAAAATTTATATTAATTTCAGGAATTTGTATCGCAATAACTTTAATTACAATTACCTATTTTTTATAAAGCTCCACAACAACGTTTGTATTTTTTTCCTGAACCACAAAAACATGGCTCATTTCTACTCATTTTTTTTCCTATGTATTTAGGGTCAATTTTTTTCGATTTTACTTCTTCTTTGTTATCTTTTGGAGCTAAAACAATTTTAAGATTCATTAATATTGTTATCAAATCTAATTTTAATTTATTTAATAAATTTTCAAAAAGAATAAAAGCTTCCTTTTTATATTCAATAAGAGGATCTCTTTGACCATAAGATCTAAGACCAATCACTTGTCTTAATTGCTCAAGGTATTGGATGTGGGATTTCCAATTCATGTCAATAGTTTGAAGAAAAATTCTTTTTTCTATTTCTTTAGTCTGTTTTTCTCCCAAATGTTCTATTCTTTCATTCCTTGCATCATTAAATTTCATTAAAACTTTTTCTTTAAAAAGTTTGTTATTTGAATTAACAATTTTTTCAAATTCATCCTCTTTTAAATTTTTACCTAATATAGATTTTAGTCTTGATGCAAATTCATTATTTTTAGGATCTGATAATTTTCTCTCTTTTAATCCTATTAAATTTTCAACAATTTCATCTAAAAAGTCATTAGAGTATTCAAAAATTTGACCACTATCCATTGCGTTTTTTCTTTGAGAAAAAATTACATGTCTTTGATCATTAAGAACATTGTCGAATTTAATTAATGTCTTTCTAATATCAAAATTTCTTGCTTCAACTTTTTGTTGAGCCCTCTCTAATGCTTTATTTATCCATGGGTGATCTATACTTTCGCCGTCCTTAAGGCCTAATTTTTGTAAAATATTATTCATCGAATCAGATCCAAAAATTCTCATTAAATCATCCTCAAGACTTACGTAAAAAATTGAACTTCCTTCATCACCCTGACGACCCGCTCTTCCCCTAGCTTGATTGTCGACTCTTCTAGACTCCATCCTTTCTGTTCCAATTACAAACAAACCTCCAAGAGCTTTGACTCTTTTTTTGTTATCTTTTAGTGTATTATCTTCAAAAGAATTTTTTTTTCCACCTAACTGAATATCAACCCCTCTTCCTGAAATACTTGTGGTAATTATCACTGAACCTTCCTTTCCTGCATTAGCAATAATTTCAGCCTCGTTTTCATGATTTTTTGCATTTAACACAACATGTTTAATATTTTCTTTTTTAAGAAATTTTGAATATGTTTCTGACTTGTTAATGCTCGAAGTAAAAATTAATAGTGGTTGACCTGTTTTATGGCAGTCGTGAATCTTTTTTATTATAGCCTCATTTTTTTCAATTTCTGTTCTAAATATTTGGTCATTAAAATCTTTTCTTACCATTTTATTGTTTGTTGGAATTACGACTACAGGAAGATTATAAATTTCAAAAAATTCCTCAGACTCAGTTGCTGCAGTCCCTGTACATCCACAAATTTTTTTATAAAGTTTAAAATAGTTTTGATAAGTGATCGAAGCTAAAGTTTGATTTTCAGCCTGAATTTCAATTTTTTCTTTAGCTTCTAGCGCTTGATGTAGTCCATCACCAAATCTTCTTCCTTCAAGAATTCTGCCAGTAAGTTCATCAATTATTTTTAGATTGTTATCCTGAATAATATAATCTTTGCCTTTATGAAATAAATGATTTGCTCTTAAAGCCTGGTTTACATGATGAACTAAGCTTAAATTTTCAGGATCATAAAAATTGTTATTTTTCAATATCCCAGCATTAGAGAAGATTTTTTCAACATTGTTAATTCCTTCATTTGTTAAAAGTATATTTTTATCTTTTTCATCAATTTCATAATCATCACTTTTCAAATTTTTGATTAATTTATCAATAGCAAGGTATTGGTTTGTTTTATCTTCAGCTGCTCCAGAGATTACCAATGGTGTTCGCGCCTCATCAATTAGACATGAATCAATTTCATCAACAATAGAATAAAAATAATCACGTTGAACCATTTCCTCCTTAGAGTATTTCATATTGTCTCTTAAATAATCAAAACCTAATTCACTGTTGGTTGCATAAGTCACGTCACAATTATAATTTTTTTTTCTTTCAATATCATTTTGATCATTGTTTATGTAGCCAGATGTAAGACCTAAAAAACTGTATATCTGTCCCATTTCAATAGAGTCTCTTTTTGCTAAGTAGTCATTTACTGTAACGATATGAACACCCTTTTCGTGTAATGCATTTAAATAAGCTGCAAGTGTTATTGTTAATGTTTTTCCTTCACCAGTTCTCATTTCAGCAATTTTAGACTCATGTAAAACTACCCCCCCAATTAGTTGAACATCAAAATGACGCTCATTTCTTACTCTTCTTGAGGCTTCTCTGACTAATGCAAAAGCTTCAGGAAGTATATCATTCAGTGATTTTCCATTTTTTATCTTTTCTTTAAATTCTTTAGTTTTTCTGGGGAAGTCTGAATTCTCCAAAATTTTTACCGAATGCTCAAATTGATTAATCTTTTCAATAATTTTGCCTATTCTATCAAGCTCTCTTTGATTGCTTGATCTAATGAATTTTGAAAAAAAAGAAAGAGGGTTTAACATTAGTTTTTGATTTATTAATTACTTATAACCTTTAATATAATCATTAAATAATAATTTTAAACTATATGGGTATTAATTTAACTAATTTTTTATCATCCAAATCAAAAAATAAGAGAATGATGGAGTTTCAAGATTTGGATCACATTGATGGAGTATCGATTTCAACAATTTGTGCCAATTTATATAATAGTGAAAGAGATGATTTAGTTATGTTTTATTTTAGAGAGGGAGCAAATTATGCATCTGTGTACACTCAATCTAAAATTTTGTCAGAAAACATTAAATGGAATCTTAATAATAAGGTAAAAAAGATATCTTCTTTGGTTGTGAATACAAGAAATGCAAATTGTTTCACTGGTAAAGTTGGTTACAAAAGTTTAGAAAAAATTGCCGAGTTGCTTTCTAATAGATTATCAGAAAAACAAAAAGAGGATGAAGAAAATCCAAAAAAAATTAAACCAAAAGAAATATTATTTGGATGCACAGGAACTATTGGGGAGATATTTCCAGAGCAAAAAATTATCTCAAAAATTCCTGAATTAGTTGATAAAATTAAATATACTCAAAACAAATACATTTGGATGAAAGCAGCATTAGGTATAATGACTACTGATACAGAACCCAAGATGGCCATGGAAGAGTGTTCAATTGGAAGTACCAGAATAAAAATTTTTGGAGTTGCAAAAGGATCTGGCATGATACAGCCGAATATGGCCACCACATTAGGTTATATTTTTACTGATGCAGATATTTCCAATGATGTGTTAAAAAAAGTACTAAAAAAAAATATAGCAACAACTTTTAATGCTATTACAATTGATGGTGATACAAGCACAAATGATATGGTCTCCATTTTTTCTACAAGTAAAAGAAAACATGTTAAGATTAAAAATATTAACGATGAAAAATTTAGAGAATTTGACTCAGCTTTAAATAAAGTTTTATTGAATCTGGCAAAAAGAGTTGTTAGTGATGGGGAAGGTGCCTCAAAATTTGTATCAATCTTTGTCCAGAACTGTAAAAATGAAGATGAAGCAAAAAAAATTGCTTTTTCTATTGCTAACTCACCTTTAGTTAAAACAGCAATAGCTGGAGAGGATCCAAATTGGGGAAGAATCATCATGGCAATAGGAAAAGCAGGAATATCATTTAATATTGATGATTTATCAATTAGTCTTGGAAATTTAAATATAATTAACAATGGAAAATTAAATAGCAATTATGATGAAGAGGAAACATCAAAATATATGAAAAATACTAATATTGATATTTCAGTAAATTTTTCTAAAGGATCAAAAAATTTTACTGTCTATACTATGGATTTAACAAAAAAATATGTTGAAATTAATGCAGACTATAGAAGTTAGAGTATCTTGAATTTTTTTAAACTAATATTACATTAAGTTGATGATTAAGTATAAACTCATATGTAAAAACTGTAATATCTCTTTTGACAGTTGGTTTGCGTCATCTCACGAATTTGAAAAACTAAAAAAAAAAAATTTTTTAAATTGTCTTAATTGCAATTCAAATAACATTGAAAAAACTTTAATGGCTCCAAAATTGATAAATAAGTCAAAAAATGGATTAATAAACTCTAAGAAAGTAGATTTTTTTAAAATAGATAAAAAAATTAGAGAATACCAAAGATTTATAAAAAATAATTTTGATTACGTAGGTGAAAATTTTACCTATGAAGCGAGATCAATTCATTATAATAACAAAAAAAGGACTAAGGGAATTTTCGGGACTGCCTCAAACAGGGAATTACAAGAACTAAAAGATGAAGGTATAGATGCAGAAATAATACCTTGGGTAGAAGATAAAAATTAAATTTTAATAAATTTACAAATATAATTAATTGAGTCATCTGAGCTTAGCCTCCATTCATCTTTAAACAGATTGAATTTCATACCATCTCTAGCATCTAATTTTAGATCATATTTTTTAACCATATCTATAAGGTCATTAGGTTTTACAAATTTTTCCCACTCATGTGTACCTATTGGAAGCCAGCGTAAAACATATTCAGCACCTATAATTGCGAAAAAGTAGGATTTAAGTGTTTTATTCAAAGTTGCTATAAACATTATTCCATTTTTTTTTAAAAGTTTTGCACACGATTTTAAAAAAAAATCAACATTTTCTACATGTTCAATAATTTCCATGTTTAGCACAACATCAAATTTTATTTTGGTTTTTAAGGTCTCTGGTGAAGCGCAAAAATATTTAATATTTAAATTATTTTTCTTTGCATGAAATCTTGCTACATTAATATTCTTTTCAGAGGCATCTATTCCAACAACATTTGCTCCTAATCTGCACATTGGCTCTGACAAAAGACCCCCTCCACAGCCAATATCTAAAATATTTATATTTTGTAGGGGTTTTTTTTTATTTTTAATTTTTAATGAACTCAATATATTATTTTTTATATAGGAAATCCTAATAGGGTTAAATTTATGGAGAGGTTTAAATTTTCCTTGAGGATTCCACCATTCTTCAGCAATTCTAGAAAATTTTTCTATTTCTTTTTTATTAATTGTGTTAGTTTTCATAGTTAGTTGACTTTATATTCAACATGAATTTTATCAATATATTTTAAAAAAAGAAAAGTTATCATGAAACTCGTAGTACTTAAATTCGGTGGCACATCAGTTGGAACAATCAAAAAAATAGAAAAAGTAGCTGATATAATTAAAAAATTTAAAAAGAAAAAATATAGTGTGATTGTTGTCTCATCAGCTATGAGTGGTGTGACAAATACGTTGATAAAAAAATCTAAGGAAATTTGTGAAAATTTTTCTGAGGCAGAATATGATGTGTTGGTATCATCGGGGGAACAAGTTGCTTGTTCTTTAATTGCTGGTAGATTGCAACATTTGGGTTTTAATTCAAGATCATGGCTAGCTTGGCAAATACCGATACTGACTTCAGGTCCTCATAAAAATTCTAGGATCATTAAAATAAACAAAAACAAAATTATAAATTTCCTTAAAGATGATGGAATACCAGTAATTACTGGATTTCAAGGGATCAACACAGTTAACAGAGTTACAACTCTTGGAAGAGGTGGCTCAGATGCAAGTGCAATTTTGATAGCAAAATTTTTTGATGCTGAAAAATGTATAATTTACACAGATGTTGAGGGCGTTTATACAACGGATCCAAATAAATTAAAAAAAGCAAAAAAAATAAGTGTAATTTCTTATGAAGAAATGTTGGAAATGGCATCTTTAGGTGCAAAAATAATGCAACCAGTTTCAATTCAAGATGCTAGACTTAACAGAATTGATGTTTATGTCAGATCTTCTTTTGTAAAAAAATCCGGAACACTTATCACAAAAAAATCAAATATAATCAATAATAAGATTATTACAGGGATTTCTTCAACACAAAATGACTCTAAAGTTACGCTTATAGGAGTTAAAGACAAACCAGGAGTAGCAGCAGCAATTTTTAAGCCTTTGTCAAAAAATTTAATAAACGTTGATATGGTAGTTCAAAATATTTCACCTAATGGCAAAGAAACTGATTTGACATTTACAATTAAAACAGAGGATCTTGGAAGAACTAAAAAAATAATAAAAGATAATAGGCATATTAATTTCAGAAAATTATCATTTGAAAAAGGTGTTTCTAAAATATCTATAATTGGTGTGGGAATGGTTACAACTCCAGGTGTAACATTTAGGATGTTTCAGGCTTTAGCTCATAAAAAGATTAATATCAAAGTAATTTCCACATCAGAAATCAAAATCTCAGTTTTAATTGACAAAAAAAATACTAAAAAAGCTTTGGAAGTTTTGCACAAAGAATTTAAGTTATATAAATAAATATGAATATAAGGCCTTTTAGAGAAATTAAGAGAAGAAAAACAAAGATTGTATCGGTTGGAGATGTGAAAATAGGAGGTGACAATCCAATATCTGTTCAATCTATGACGAATACTTTAACCACTGATGTTAAGGCAACAATAAAACAAATTAATGAAATTCAAAGTGAGGGTGCTGATTTAGTAAGAGTTTCTTGTCCTGATGAGTCATCATCAAAGTCTTTAAAAGAAATTGTAAAACATGTAAATATTCCAATTATTGCTGATATTCATTTCCATTTTAAAAGAGCAATTGAGGCTGCTGAAAATGGTGCAAGTTGTTTAAGAATTAACCCAGGGAATATTGGAGATAAAAAAAAAATCAGGGAGGTGATAAAATCAGCAAAAAATAACAATTGTTCTATAAGAGTTGGTGTTAATGCAGGATCATTAGAAAAAGATATTTTAGAAAAATATAAAGAGCCATGTCCAGAGGCACTAGTTGAAAGTGCTTTGCGAAATATTAAAATTTTGGAGGATGAAGATTTTTTTAATCTCAAAGTAAGTGTTAAATCCTCAGATGTTTTCTTATCTATTAAAGCATACAGGCAACTATCAAAAGTCACAGAGTATCCTTTGCATCTTGGAATTACTGAAGCTGGAGGTTTTGTAAGTGGAAGCATTAAATCATCAATAGGAATTGGGTCACTTCTTTTGGATGGGATAGGTGATACAATTAGAATCTCTTTATCAGATGATCCAGTGGAAGAGGTCAAAGTAGGAAATGAGATACTTAAATCATTAAATTTAAGAAATAGAGGTGTGAAAATTATTTCATGCCCCTCATGCGCAAGACAGGGTTTTCAAGTCATAGACACAGTCAAAATTTTGGAGGAAAAATTATCTCACATTAAAGCTCCTATCACGTTATCAGTGATAGGGTGTGTAGTAAACGGACCTGGTGAGGCAGCAATGACAGATGTTGGTATTACTGGTGGAAAAAAAGGAAACAATATGCTTTACCTATCTGGAGTACAAAAAGAAAAAGTCTTAACAGATGATATGATTTCTAGAGTTGTAAAAGAAGTTGAAAAAAAAGCTTCTGAGTTAGAAAAAAATCAATAAGATGATTCCTCAAAAAACTATTAAAGATTTAATTAATAAGCACTCAGACTTAGAAAAAAATTTATCTACTGGTAAAATAGAAAAAAAAATCTTTGCAGAAAAGTCTAAGGAATATTCTGACCTAAACGAAATAATTGATTACGCTCGTAATTATATTTCATTTGAAAAAGAAAAAAGTGAGTTGGAAAAAATTTTTTACGATGAAAATGTAGATGATGAATTAAAAAGAATGGCTGAAAAAGACTTAAATGATCTTAAACTAAATCATGAAAAAAATGAAAAGAGACTTAAATTATTTTTATTACCAAAAGATGAAGCAGATAAAAAAAATGCAATAATTGAGATACGGGCAGGAACAGGAGGCTTAGAGGCAAGTTTATTTGCGAGTGATCTTTTTAAGATGTATGAGAAAATTAGTAATAAAAAAAAATGGATATTAGAATTAATTTCAATTTCTAAAAGTGATGCCGGAGGTTTAAAAGAGGTAATAGCATCAATTAAAGGCACAAATATATATTCAACTCTCAAATATGAAAGTGGTGTTCACAGAGTTCAAAGAGTTCCAGATACAGAAACACAAGGAAGAGTTCATACCTCTGCAGCTACTGTTGCAGTACTACCTGAGGCAGAGGAAGTAGATTTAAAAATAAATGAGTCAGATTTAAGAATAGATGTTTTTAGAGCTGGTGGACCTGGTGGACAATCAGTTAATACCACTGATAGTGCTGTGAGAATAACTCATATTCCTTCAGGCCTTTCTGTATCTCAGCAAGATGAAAAGTCTCAGCATAAAAATAAAGCAAAAGGATTAAAGATTTTAAGAGCAAGACTTTATGAATTAGAAAGGATTAGAATTGAACAAGAGAGATCTAAAGATAGAAAAAGTAAAATAGGAACTGGAGATAGGTCGGAAAGAATAAGAACATATAATTTTCCTCAAGGAAGAGTCACAGACCATAGAATTAATTTAACTTTACATAAATTAGAGGAATTTCTTGAAGGAGAGGCTTTTGATGAGATGATCGAATCATTAACGCTTCAAGCTCAAGAAGAAAGTTTAAGAGATATTTAAAGATATGGAGATTCTAAGTATAATAAATGAAGGAAGTAAATTATTAAAAAAAAGTAAAATTTCATCACATCTATTAGACAGTGAAATTTTACTTTCAACAATTATTAAAAAAAAAAGAGAATATTTAATTTTAAATCCCAAAAAACAAATAAGCGATGAAAAATTATCTATTTTTAAAGATTTAATTTATAAGCGGTCGCTCGGAAAGCCTATCGCCCACTTGCTTGGTAAAAAAGATTTTTGGAAAGACGAGTTTTTGGTTTCAGAAAATGTCTTAATTCCTAGACCTGATACAGAAATATTAATTGAAACTATTTTGAAATTATGCAGTCAAAAAAAAGGGTTAAGAATTCTTGATATTGGATTGGGCTCAGGTTGCATTATTCTTTCTATACTGAGAGAAAAAAAAGATTTCTTAGGAGTTGGTATAGATATTAGTAAAAAATGTGTTGAATTATCAAGAAAAAATACTATTAAAATGGGGCTTAAAAACAGAATTAAGATTTTTAAATCAGATATTGACAATTTTAATTCTGGCAAATATGATTTAATTGTTTCTAATCCTCCTTATATAAATCGGTTTGATTTAAAAAATTTGGATAGAAATGTAGTTGATTTTGAGCCCACATTAGCTCTTGACGGTGGATTAGATGGGTTATTTAAAATAAAGAAAGTAATAGAAAAATCTTCTAAACTTTTGAAAAAAAATGGCAAGCTAGTAATAGAAATAGCGTATGACCAAAAAGACATGGTATGTAAAATGTTAAATTATAATAATTTTTACGTAAATAAAGTTGTGAGAGACTATGCAAAAAAAGATAGATGCATTGTTAGTACTAAAATTTGATTTAAGTATAAAATGGTAACTTTTAGAAATAATAACGGCAGAAGAAATAACTTTAGAAGACCTGATAGAGGTTTTAAGTCGAATGGAGACAGATCTAAATTTAATTCTAATTTTTCCAATAATGAAAATTTTCAAAGAAAATCTCCAGGAAGAAATAATCACAACGCATCTAAACTTATAGATAAATACAATAATTTAGCGAGGGAGGCTCTTTCAACTGGAGACAAAATTTTATCTGAAAATTATTTTCAACATGCTGATCATTTTACAAGAATACTAAATGAACAGGAAATAAATAAAAAAATGAAATTCTCAAGATCAAAAGACGAGACAGCAAATACAGAGGAAAAAAAAACCGATGGATTTTCTAGTGATAAGATTGATGATAATTCATCTAAAGTTCAATCAGAGGTAAATTAATTTATACCGACAATTTTTTCAGATTTTAAAACATCTAATTTAATTTTTTTTGTTTCAAATAATTTTCTTTCATCACCTTTAAGGATTTTTCCTGATGGAAGTTTTAATTTTTGGGAATTTACTTTTTTTCCATTTACTATCACCTCATAATGTAAGTGTGGTCCAGTAGATTTGCCAGTAGAGCCTACATATCCTATAGTTTGACCTTGTTTAACTCTCACTCCTCCTTTAATCCCTGAAGCAAATTTAGACATGTGTGCATAAACAGTTTGATAAGTTGAATTATGTTTGATAACAACACAATTTCCTCCACCACCACACCATCCTGCTTTTTTTATAACCCCATCTCCTGATGCCATTATTGGTGTGCCCATCGGTGCAGCAAAATCTGTTCCTCTATGCATTTTATTAAACCCATCAATCGGATGTTTTCTCATACCAAATGGAGATGAGAGCCTTGCACCATTTATTGGTGTTTTCATCAAGGCTTTTTGAACACTTTTTCCGCTTTTATCAAAGTGTCCTTCACTACCTTTTTTATCAAAATAATATAAAGCATGGTTTTCACCACTTAACTTTAAATTTGCAAATAAAACATTTCCACTTTCAATTATCTTTTTATTATCATCAACAAATACTTCGTACATTATTTGAAAGCTATCTTTTTTTCTTATATCTCTTTGAAAGTCCACTTGAAAACCATAAATTCTTGCGAATTCGATAATTATATTAGCAGGTATTTTTTCTTTAACAGCTGATTTGTAAAGACTTTCAAGAATTATGTTTTCAGAATAAATAACCTTTTTTTTCAAATTAGTTATTAAAATTCTTTCATTAAATTTATCTGTCTTTATATCTCTAGTAAGATAGATTTTTTCAGTATTAGAAATTTGAAAAATAAAATCTTTAACTAAATTATTTTTTTGGTCAATTGTGAATTGAATTTTTTGGTTTGTCTTTAGTTTATTGATATTTACTTTAGTTGATAATATTTTTTTTATGTTACTTATTTCAGGGATGCTAACTTGATAATCCTTTAAAATATTATCAAATGTTTCACCAGATAAAATCCGATGATTAATTTTTTTAAATTTAGGTTCTAAATTTTCAAATAAAGTTAATGTTGTTTTTTTGAAGTAAACGTTGTTTATTAAATCTCTGTATTCACCAATTATTCTATTTTTGTTATAGTTATAATAATTTGTTGATATTATTGTTATTAAAACAAGTATGCTTAGTGCAAAAATTTCAGTATTTTTTTTAATTAAACCTTTAATTTTAACGATCATATTTTTTTCTTAATCAGCATTATTAAGGTAACGAAGTTAATAAATCAAAAAAAGGGTTTAAAATAGTGACTTTTTGGCTATTTTTTTGCTCTTAACGCTTGATTTCCTTAAATTTTAGCCTATAAGCATCAAACTTTCTCGCAAAATTTAATGTTATTTAATAATTTTTTGAGGATTATTGAGCCTTTTTGCTCAATTAGCTATTTAAAAAGTTAATATTTTAAGAAGAGAAGTGTGGACGGTTAAGGTTACCAAAATTTGTCGTACACACTTCAACATTATATAAATTTTATTCTTAGAATTTATATAGAAGCTAGTGTGCGCCGTTTTTAAACTTGAGAGTTTGATCATGGCTCAGAACGTACGCTGGCGGCACGCCTAACACATGCAAGTCGAACGAAGTAGCAATACTTAGTGGCAGACGGGTGAGTAACATGTAGGTATCTACCCTATGGCCTGGAATAACACGAGGAAACTTGTGCTAATACTGGATAAGTCTTTACGGAGAAAGCTTTATGCACCATTGGATGAGCCTGCACTTGATTAGTTAGTTGGTGGGGTAATGGCCTACCAAGACTTTGATCAATAGCTGATTTGAGAGGATGATCAGCCACATTGGGACTGAGACACGGCCCAAACTCCTACGGGAGGCAGCAGTGGGGAATCTTGCACAATGGAGGAAACTCTGATGCAGCGATGCCGCGTGAGTGAAGAAGGCCTTTGGGTTGTAAAGCTCTTTCGTCGGGGAAGAAAATGACTGTACCCGAATAAGAAGGTCCGGCTAACTTCGTGCCAGCAGCCGCGGTAATACGAAGGGACCTAGCGTAGTTCGGAATTACTGGGCTTAAAGAGTTCGTAGGTGGTTGAAAAAGTTGGTGGTGAAATCCCAGAGCTTAACTCTGGAACTGCCATCAAAACTTTTCAGCTAGAGTTTGATAGAGGAAAGCAGAATTTCTAGTGTAGAGGTGAAATTCGTAGATATTAGAAAGAATACCAATTGCGAAGGCAGCTTTCTGGATCATTACTGACACTGAGGAACGAAAGCATGGGTAGCGAAGAGGATTAGATACCCTCGTAGTCCATGCCGTAAACGATGTGTGTTAGACGTTGGAAATTTATTTTCAGTGTCGCAGCGAAAGCGA
>CACPQV010000011.1 GCA_902636165.1 uncultured Pelagibacteraceae bacterium | reverse complement strand
CTTCCTCTATCCAACCAATTATATTTTTTAAATTTTATTTTTTGAGATTTTAAAGTTTTTAAAGCAATCCTATCAGATAAAGAATTTTCATATTTTGAGGGTAAAAAAGAATAGTTACGCTCATCTCCAACACAACTAATTATAAAACCGTATTTAAAATTTTTTTTGAGTCTTTCTAAATTTTTTTGAATGTATGCAATTGATCCTATGGTTTCTGGTATGAATATAATTCTGTAAGTATACTTTTTATTTAATGATTTTAACCATTTGGTTAAAAAGGTTAAGACGGACGGACCGGAAACTTCGTTATTGGCCATACTTGGGTGACAAATATATGTTGATAATAATACTTCTTTTTTTATTTTGCCCTTTAAAACTATTTCTCCATAATTCATTTTTCCTCTAAAAAGTTTTGTGTCTATAAAAACTTCATAATTTCCTTTTATCAATTGTTTTTTTTGATTATGAGAAATACAAAAACCCCAATCTCTTTTGTAATAAGAAGTTAAATAAGGGATAGCATTAGGTTGTTTGGGTAATGAGTAAAGTTTTTTTAGTAAGGTTTTTTTATTTAATTTTTTTTTAATTGGAACACTGTAACCAACTAAATGAAGATTATTCTTCTTAAATTCACAAATTTTATTTTTTTTTGGATCTAGAATATATGCATTATTAACTTTCCATTCTAAAGGAATTTTCCAATCAAAAACTTTAGTTTCGCTTTTTATACTTTTAATTTTTAGTTTAGGAATTATTTTCTTAATTTCTAATAGAGTTTTTCGAACACCGTTACCAGTTAAACTTCTTGGAAATTCAAATATTTTATAAGCAAAATTAAGTATATTATCTCGTTCTGACATTATTTTTTCACTTTCACTATTGAGAAAAAACTATTATTAAACAATTAAACACCAAAAAAAATGTATACTCTATTATAAGTAAAATTTAAATAAAATTAAATTATTTATGAATTCACAGATGAAAAAAATATTCAAAGAAACAATAATAATTTTGATAAAAATATTGAAGAAAGATGAAAGCTCGATTATTCTGGCTATTAAGCTTAAAAAAAATAACTAAAATTTCTTTTTTCAAAAATTGTGTAGTGAAACATATTAGACATTAAAATGAAATATTTTAAAATTTTTAAGTCAATAAACAAACCAATTATTCAACAAAATGAAAATTCAAAAAAATCTTTTTTGGTTGTAGATCGTGAAAGAATTGTCCACGCATTTTTTATGAGTATTCTTTCTTCAGTTATCTCAATTAAAAAAAAATATAGACCAATATTAATAGGTGATTTTTATAAACGAAACAAAATAAATTATGAAACATTCAAGAGCTTTGGTTTTCAAAACATAATTAATATTATGCATAGTAAATTAATGATTTATAACCCCCTAACTACCTTTAAAACTTTTATTTATTCTATAAAAGCAATTTATTTAATAAAAACAAATGGCTATTTCTGGTTTATAAAAAGTTTTAAAGTTTATAAAATTCTTATCGGAGATTTGATTTTTGATACTTTTGGCAAACATAATATAGCGGATAAAAGAATTAATTATCATAAATTTAAAATTTTATTCGTTGCAATATACAGGACAATTAAGATATCTGATTTAATAACTGACAATAATGTTAAGGTCATTGTAGTGCCAACCGAGACTTATTGTTATAATAGTGGAATTGCATGCAGGATTGGTTTAACAAAGAAACTTAAAGTTATTACTCCGCATGACAATAACTATTTGGAAACCCACACATTCAAAAAAATCTTATATGGACACAATAATATTCTGTATAATAATCTTTTAGGCGAAGTAAAAAAAATTAAAAATATCTCAAAAGTTGAAAAATTTCTAAAAGATAGAAAAAACTTAAAGGCCAAAACTTATTATACTAATAATAGTGATTTAAAAAATGCCAATAATTTTAAGGCATTAAATCTAAATAAAGAGGAATTTATAAAAAGGTATTTTAAAAAAAATAATTTAAATCAAAAAGTTATATTAATTGCCTGTCATGCATTTTCTGATGCAACAAATGGCCTAGGAACAAGATTGATTTTTAAGGATTATTATGAATGGGTAAAGGAGACTTTGAATTATATTAATAAACTTAAAAATAAAGATGTTTTGTTTATTCTAAAAAATCATCCTTCATCAAGATTTAATGATCGATTGCTTATAAAAAAATTATTAAATTCTTGTGATAACGATAAAATTATCTTATGTCCAAAAAAAATAAATACAAATGATTTGATAGAAATTTGTGATAATGTGATTACTGCCAGAGGAACTATAGCAATGGAGTTTGCAATTAAAGGAAAATTTCCAATAATATGTGGTTCTGCAACTTATTCAGGCCTTGGAATAGCATTAGAATGTGGTTCAAAAAGCAAATATTTTAAATTATTAAATAGGTTGAGACATCTTCCAAAGATGGATAATCGTAAAAAATTGTTTGCAAAAAAAGTTTTATATTTTATGGAGCATTACCAATTAAATCGCCTCCCAAAACTAAACAATAAAAAACTAGTTTTGAGTCATGAAATAATATCTAACTCAAAATTTTCAAACCAATATAATATTTTTTGCAAAGAACTTATCGTAAATATGAAAAAGATTGGTTTTAAAAATGATGATTTGTATAAAGATTTTTTAAAAAGAGCTATATTTTAATAAAGCTTTTTTTTGTTTTATACAAACTTTCAGCAAGTTTCCAATCATCAATATTATCTATATCTATCCCTTTATTTCGTGCAATTAAAAATCCCTTAAATATTATTTTTTTTTTAATTAAACTGTTATAATCTATGACACCAAAAGTTCCTGTGTCATGATACCTTTTTTCAAAATCTTGAGTTCTGAGTTTTATATTTTTTTTCTTTTCCGGATAAAGTGTTTTTGATTTACTTAATTTAAAGGCTCTTTGAATTGGGTGTGGGTACTCTGTTATTGCTAAAAGATTTTTAACCTTATTTTTTTTTATAAACTTTGATGCTAATATGAGGTCTCTCTTATCTATTAATGGTGAGCAGGGAGTCAAAAACCAAATTTGGTCAAATTTTTTACCTATATCTAAAAATTTTTTAACAACAAAATCATAAACTTTTATTAAACCAACTTTGCTTCCAGATAGTTTTTTTGGTCTTAAAAAATCAATATTTATTGGATAATTGTTTACAATATTTTTTACCTTCAAACTGTCAGTAGATACATGTATTTCATCAAAAATTTTGCTTTTTAGTGCAGTCTCTATTGAATAATTAATTATAGGTTTTCCAAAAAATTTTTTAATATTCTTATTTTTAATTCTTTTAGAACCAATTCTTGCAGGTATAATTAGTAATCTTTTAATCATTTGAATTGGATAATATAATATTTTAATTATGAATGATTGCAATGAGTGTTAAATTTATTTATATATAATTTATAAACAATCCTAATGTCTTTTTTAAAAAAAAAAACAATTTTAGTGACTGGTGCCACAGGTTCGTTTGGAAAAGCATTTGTAAACGAAATTTTACGACAATTTTCTGATATTAAAAAAATAATAGTTTTTAGTAGAGATGAGCTTAAACAAAGTGAAATGATGCGAAATATAAAAAATAATAAGATTAAAAAAGTAAGATTTTTTTTAGGGGATATTAGAGATCATAAGAGACTTAATTTAGCTTTAAAAGATGTTGATATTTTAGTTCATGCTGCTGCACTAAAACATGTTCCAATTTCAGAATATAATCCAACAGAGTTTATAAAAACAAATATCATAGGATCTCAAAATATAGTTGATGCATGTTTGAACAATAATGTTGAAAATGTTATTGCTTTATCTACTGATAAAGCAGTTTCTCCACTCAACTTATATGGAGCAACAAAATTAGTTGCAGATAAACTTTTCACATCTGCAAATTTAATAAAGGGGAAAAAAAAAATTAAATTTAGCGTTGTAAGATATGGCAATGTATTTGGCAGCAGAGGTTCTGTAATTCCTTTATTTTTAAAATTAAAATCAAAAGATACTTTCCCTATAACAAATAAAAATATGACAAGGTTTAATATTAATTTAAATGATGCAATTAAATTAGTCATCTGGAGTTTGAGAAACAACTTAGGAGGTGAAATTTTTGTACCTAAGATACCCTCCTATAAAATATTAGATTTAGCAAAATCAATTAACGACAAGTTTAGATATAAGATAATTGGTACAAGACCAGGTGAGAAAATTCACGAAGAATTGATTTCTAAAGCTGACAGTCTTTACACCTATGATCTTAAATTTTGCTATTCAATAGTTGA
The DNA here is from genome assembly GCA_902636165.1 of uncultured Pelagibacteraceae bacterium. Classification (GTDB taxonomy): domain Bacteria; phylum Pseudomonadota; class Alphaproteobacteria; order Pelagibacterales; family Pelagibacteraceae; genus Pelagibacter. The sequence continues at coordinate 15,236 of CACPQV010000011.1, read as the reverse complement.
TAAAGTTCATACGAATACAATTAAAAATTATAAAAAGAAAAAAATAAAAAAAGTTAAAGAGGGCTATGAATTTAATAGTTTAAATAATAAGAAGTTTTTGTCTATTAATGAACTAAAAAAATTAATTAGCGAATATATAAAAAAAAAAAAGATGTTTGATTATCTAAGTTGACATGAAAATATTAAATTATGGAAAACAGCACTTAGATCAAAACGATTATAATGCTTTAAAATCAAAAACTTTTAAAGAATTTCTTACTACAGGACCTTTAGTTAAAAAATTTGAAAATAATTTAAAAAAAAGAATAGGTGCAAAATATGTCGCTTCATGTTCCAGTGGCACAGCAGCTTTACACATTGCTTTTAAATCAATAGATATTAAGGAAAATGATGTAGTAATTGTACCAATAATAAATTTTATTAGTTCGGTAAATATACTAATGGAAATGAAAGCGAAAATTTATTTTGCAGATGTTGATATTATTACGGGCCAAATGACACCAAAAACATTAAGTGAATGTATTAAAAAAAATAATTTAAAAAAAGTAAAAGCTTTTGTCACAATGTACTTAGGTGGTTCCTGTCAAAATAATGCATTATTTTATAAAATTAAAAAAAAAATTAATTGTTTTATGATTGAGGATGCATGCCATGCTTTAGGAGGAAAATATAAGATTAATAAAAAATTTTTTTCTGTTGGCTCTTGCGAACATGCAGATATATCGACTTTTTCATTGCACCCTGTTAAGTCTATTACCACGGGAGAGGGTGGATTAATTACAACAAACAATAAAAAAGTATTTGAAAAAGCTTTACTTTTTAGATCTCATGGAATTGTTAGAAAAAAAAATAATCATTGGGAATATGATGTTATTTCACCAGGTCTCAATTATAGATTAAGCGACTTAAATTGTAGCCTAGGCATATCTCAACTAAAGAAACTAAATTTATTTATTAAAAAAAGGAATAAAATTGCCAAAATATATTTTAAGTTACTTAAAGATATAGATGCAATTCAACTACCGGCATTATTTAAAGGAATATATTCAAGTTGGCATTTATTTATTATCAAAATAAATTTTTCTAAAATAAAGAAAAAGAAATCAGATTTATTTAAGTTTTTTTTGAAAAAAAATATTAGAGTTCAACAACATTATATACCAATCAACGAATATTCTTTTTATAAAAATAAAATTAAAGGTGATTTTAAAAATTCTAAAGTTTATATAAGCCAAGTAGTGAGCCTGCCAATTCATTATTCGTGTTCAAAAAAAGATATAATTAATGTTTGTAAAAACTTAAAAATTTTTTTGTATACAAAATAAAATAACTTTAATTCAATATGTAAAAGAATATAACTAAATTTCAGTTTAAAAATTTATTTTTATGTTAACAAAAAAATTAATGATAAAAAATCTTCATAGACCAGATTGGAGCAAACCTCAGAAAAGATTTTCAAACAGATTATGGCTTGATAAAAATGAGCTTTTTTTAGATGATAATTTCAATGAATTTAAAAAAATTTTACAAAAAATAAAGCCATATAATCTATCTTCTTATCCTGATCTTTCATACTTGTACAAACAATTAAGAAATCACTTAAAGATAAACGTTGACCAATTGATTTTAACAAATGGTTCTGATGGTGGAATTAGGATGGTTTTTGATCTTCTTACAAATCAAAAGGATAAAGTTTTAATACTTAATCCTACTTTTGCTATGTACGAAATTTACTGTAAAATTTTCAAATTAAAGTATAGAAAAATTAACTTTAAGTTTTCTGATAAGGGTCCCAAATTAAGTCTTAATGAAATTTGTGATGAAATTAGAAAATATAGACCGAAACTTTTTTGTATACCAAATCCTAATAGTCCAACTGGAACAATTTTTAAAATAGAGGAAATAAAAAAGATATTAAAGATTTCAAAAAAAGCTAAAACTTTTGTTTTAGTAGATGAAGCCTATTACCCTATTAGTAAAATTACTGTAAAAAGTTTAATAAAAAATTTTGATAATTTGATTATTGTCAGAAGTTTCAGTAAATCAATGGGTCTTGCTGGATTAAGAGTGGGTTATATTTTAACAAATAAAAAGTTAACTTTGCAATTCCATAAAATTAAAAGTATGTATGAAATTGGAAATTTTCAAGCAGAAATTTTATCTCTAATATTAAAAAGTAAATTAAGTAAGAAAAACTCAATTAATAAAATTATTAATGATAAAAAATATTTTAAACAAAAATTAAAAAATTATGGTTTTAAAACTTTAAATGACCAGGGTAATTTTATACACGTAGATTTTGGGAAACAAAGATTTAAAATTTTCAAAAAATTGGAAAAAATTATGTATTTTAGAAAACTAGAGACTCATCCTTGTTTAAAGAATTTTTCTAGAATATCTCTTACTTCAAAAGAAAATTATAATAAAATCTTAAATATTATTAAAAATGAAAAAAATATTTAACATTGGTTTTATTGGTTGTGGCAGAATAGCAGGTCATCACTTTAAAGCACTTGAAAAAAATAAATCTTTTAATGTGACGTGTATTTGCGATTTAGATTTTAAAAAGGCTGAACCTTATGTAAGAAAATATAATGTAAAATTTTATTCCCATTACAAATTAATGTTAAAAAGTGAAAAAAATTTAGACATCGTTGCAATTATGACGCCATCAGGAATGCACTTTGAACACGCATTATACATTATAAAGAATTATAACTTAGATATCATAGTAGAGAAGCCAACATTTTTAAAAACATCCCAAGTGAATAATATTTACAAAATTGCAACAAGAAAAAAAAACAAAATTTTCCCTATTTTTCAAAATCGTTATAACCCAGCAGTTAAAAGACTTAAAAAAGCTATTGATATAGGTGAGTTAGGAGAAATAAGAGTAATTAGTGTAAGAGTAAGATGGTGTCGTCCTCAAAGATATTATGATCTATCTGTTTGGAGAGGTACTTACTCTCATGATGGTGGTGCCCTAACCAATCAAGGTATACATCACTTAGATTTATTGAGAAATTTATTTGGAGAAATTAAAAAAATAAATTCAAACATGAGGACTTTTGGAGCTAAAATTGAAGTTGAGGATTCCGTCACGGCAAATCTTGAATTCACTAGTGGTGCAATTGGAAGCTTGGAAATTTTAACATCAGCTCGTCCTAAAGATTACGAAGCAAGTATATCTGTTGTTGGCTCAAAAGGCTTAGCTCAGTTGGGGGGATGGGCAGTTAATGAATTACAAATATTTTCTCCAAAACCAAATGAATGTAAAAAGTTTACTGAAAAAATTCCTGATGCGTATGGGTTTGGTCACTATGATTTATATAAAGATATTGCAAAAGATAAATTAGGGAAAAAAAAATTTAATATTGATTTTCGTGAATGTTATAAAACTATCCAATTACTAAACTCTTTTTATGTTTCTAGTGAAAAGAAAAAAACTATATTGGTAAATAAAGTTATTGATTCAAAAAAATTAGGCAGAAAAAATGAAAAAATATCTAAAATTTACAGATAAAAATAAGTTCAAGCTTTTTGGATTTATACCCGCTAGAATGGCAGCTACCAGATTTCCAGGAAAGCCGTTAAAAAAAATTTTAGGTAAACCTATGATTGAGCATGTTTTTCAAAGAGCATCATTATTTAAAAATTGGGAGCAACTTTATGTGACTACGTGTGATAAAGAAATTAGAAATTTCTCAAAAAGTAAAAATATTCCTTACATCATGACATCAAAGATGCATAAAAGATGTTTGGACAGAATTTATGAGGCAGCTTCTAAGATTAAAAAAACTATCAGAAGCCAAGATCTAATAATCTGTGTACAAGGTGATGAACCGATGATGAGACCAGAAATGATTAACAATGTAATCAAACCATTTTTTAAAAAAAAAGGTGTAATGGGAACAGTCCTAGCTATGGATATAATTTCAAAAGATCAATTCTATGACAAAAACATAGTAAAAATTATTCATGATGAAAATGATGAGGTATTATATACCTCTAGATCTCCAGTGCCTTATGTAGAAAAATTTAAAAAAAACATAAAAGCAAAAAGAATATATGGTATATTTGCTTTTAGATGGCAATTCTTGAAAAAATTTCATAATTTGCCAATGTCTAATCTAGAGATACTTGAGTCGTGTGACTCTAATAGAATTTGTGATAATGGAAGAGGACAATTTATTGCTAGGCAGAAATATTTTCCCTCTTTTTCAGTCGATTGTTTAGCAGATTTGAAAAAAGTTGAAAAATTTATAAAAAGAGATCCTTTTTTAAAAAAGTATTAAATTAATTTTATGAAAAATAAAAAGGTCCCTGAATATAGATACTGGGGTTTAAAGCCTTCAATTGAATATTTTAAATCAAAAAGAAAAAATATTAGCCACCTTTACGAAGGTGAAAAAAAAATATTTTCTAAAATAATGTTTGAAAAATGCTCAATATTAGACATTGGATGTGCAGAGGGGGGGTTCATAAAAATTATAAAATCATTCATAAAAAATTTTGATTATACAGGTGTAGATGTAAATCCTAAAATGATTAATTTAGCAAAAAAAAAAAATCCCAAGTATAATTTTTACGAAAAGAATGAATTTTACAGGAAATTTGGAAATAAAAAATTTGATATAGTTTTAATTTTAGGGCTATTACATTTAAATAAAGAATGGAAAAAAATTCTATTAAAAGACTCGAAATATTCAAAGAGATATTTAATTTTCGATCTCAGAGAAACGAATAAAAAAAGTGTAGAAAATATTAAAAAGTCTTATTTTAGAATGAATTTTAATAGTAAGATTAAAAAGTATCGTGAAATTCATATCCCCTATAACATTCTTAATAGGAAAAAAGTAGAGTCATTTTTAGATAATAAACTTAAAAATTTTAAGAGAAAAATTGTAATTAAATACAAAGGTAAGCCCTCTGAAAATGCTAAGACTTCTCATAAAGTTGTCACTTTCTCTAATTATTGTTTTGTTAAAAAATGAAAAAAATTACGACTGCAATTATCGGGTTTGGTGTTGTTGGTAAACGAAGAATGAAATTTATAAAAAAAAATAAATTTTATGATTTGATTTCAATTAGTGACATTCGATTTAAAAAAAATTTTAAGAAAGGAAAAATTTCTTATTTTAAAAATTATAAAGAAATTTTGAATGATAAACATATAAAAGCTGTCTTCATAACTCTACCAAATTATCTTGCAGCAAAGGTAACAAAAGAATTTTTAAATAAAAAAATTAATGTTTTTTGTGAAAAACCACCTGGAAAAAACCCAGAAGAATTAAAAAGCGTTATCAATACTGAGAAAAAAAACAGAAATATAAAACTTAAATATGGTTTTAATCATAGATATCACGATTCAATAAAATTAGCTAAAAAATATATTGATCAAAATTACTTTGGTAAAATCATAAATATAAGAAGTGTTTACGGTAAAAGTAAGATAATAACTTTTAATAAAAATGATTGGAGAGCAAAAAGAAAGTTTGCAGGTGGAGGAATATTACTAGATCAGGGCATACATCTTCTAGATTTGTTAACTTATTTTGTAGGAAATTTTCAATTTTATAAAAGTTTTATATCCAACAATTTTTGGAAGTACGATGTAGAAGATAATGCTTTTGCCTTGATGAAAAATAAAAAAGGTGTTATAGCCTCAATTCATTCTACAGCCACTCAATGGCAACACAAGTTTATGATGGAAATAATTTTCGAAAAATGTTTAATGGTTTTAAGTGGTATACTATCAGGTACAAAGAGTTATGGTAAAGAGTCTTTAATTATTTTTCCCAGGAAAGACTTAGATATAAATAAAAATAAAAAAACTAAAAAATTTTTTTTCAATAAAGACAACTCCTGGAAAAACGAAGTAGATGAATTTGCAGATATTATTCTAAAAAATAGGACAGTAAAAACTGGTAATAGTAATCAAGCTCTTCAAGTAATGAATATGGTTTATAAAATATACCAAAACGATAAATCGTGGAAATTCAGATGAGTATTTTAAAAAAAACTAAGCAAATAAAAGATATTACGTCCTTTTCTAAAAAATATTTTGCTAGAATAAATGAAATTATTTCTAATATCAATTTTAAAGAAATTAAAAAAATAGAAAATGAGTTTATGGATTTACATAAGAAAAATTCCACCCTTTTCGTATTTGGTAATGGTGGTGGAGCAGCTACTGCAATGACGATGGCTAACGATTTAGGATTTGATATTCAAAAAAAAACTAAAATTAAACAAACTTTTAAGATAATTTCTTTAAATGACAATAGCTCAGTTGTAACAGCAATAGCTAATGATGTTGGTTATGAGGAAATTTTTTTAAACCAACTAAAAATCCATTTTAAAAAGAATGATAAGATTCTAATTTTTTCAGCATCTGGAAATTCTGAAAATTTAATAAGAGCAGCAAAATGGGTAAGAAAAAAAGGTGGAAAAGTTATTTCAATTTTAGGTTTTGATGGAGGACGATTAAAAAAAATATCTAATTGTTACTGTCATATTAAAACAGAAAAAGGTGAATATGGGCCTGTGGAAGATTTGCAATTAATGGTAAATCATATTTTGGCACACTGGTTTCAGGTTAAATTTAAATAATATTTTAAATGGAAATAAGTTTTAAAGGTCGTACAGTTTTAATTACAGGCGCCTCAAGAGGCATTGGCAAAAACTTATTTAAAGCGTACTCTGATTTAGGAGCTAATGTAATTGGAACAACAACAAATGATAAAAAATATGGGAATAAAAATTTATTAAAAGTAAATTTTGAAAATGAAAAATCAACAAACTCTTTTTATAAAAAAATTAAAAAAATAAAAAAAATAGACATTCTCATTAATAATGCAGGTATTAATGAAATATCGTCAATTCAAAACTTAAGCGAGAAAAGTTTGAAAAAAATTATAAACGTAAATTTATTAGCTCCAATTTTACTTACCAAAATTATTTCACAAAAAATGATTAAAAGAAAATCAGGATCAATCATCAACATAGGTTCAATTTTTGGTCATGTTAGCAAAAGTCAAAGATCCTCATATTCAGCAACAAAGTCCGGACTTGAGGGTTTTACAAGAGCAGCAAGCCTAGATTTAGCAAAATACGGTATCCTCGTTAATTCTGTATGCCCTGGATTTGTCAAAACTGATTTAACTAGAAAAATACTAGGATTGAATAAAATTAAACAATTACAAAAAGAAATTCCTTTAGGCAGATTGTGCAGTTCTGAAGAGGTTGTTAATTTAGTTGTATTTCTGTCTAGCAATAAAAATACTTACATCACTGGTCAAAGCTTTATTATTGATGGGGGATTTGTTGTTAAATAAAATACAAAATAAAATAAAGATAACTTCAAAAATAAAAAATTATGAAGTGATATTTGAGAATAATTTTGACAAAATATTAAAAAATTTTCCAACAGATTCTGTATTAATAATTGACAAAAATTTAAAAAAAAAATTAGAAAAAAAAATTAGAAAAAAAAAATTTAAAATATTATATATCATTGCTTCAGAAAAAATTAAAAGTTTTGAGAAAATTGACGAAATTATTAAAAAACTAATTAAAATTTCTGTTAATAAAACAACCACTGTTGTTGCGATAGGAGGTGGCACAATCCAAGATTTGGTTGCTTTTATATCATCTATTTTTTTTAGAGGCATCGATTGGATTTTTGTTCCTACAACGCTTTTATCTCAGTGTGACAGTTGTATAGGTGGAAAAACCTCAATTAATTTTTATGGAATTAAAAACCAATTAGGAAATTTTTATCCACCAAATAGAATTTTCGTAAATTTTAATTTTTTAAAAGATATATCAAATCGTGATTTAAAAGCAGGTTTAGGTGAGATGTCACATTTTTATTTTGTTTCAGGAAATAGTGATTTTTTAATTTTTGATAGATATTTAAAAGAAGCATTGAATAGAAGACAAGATGTTATTAAAAAAATTATAAAAAGATCATTATCTATAAAAAAAAAATTTATTGAAAAAGACGAATTCGACAAAAAAGAAAGAATACTTTTAAATTATGGTCATTCTTTTGGTCATGCGATTGAAAAGATTACAAATTTTAAAATTCCTCATGGAATTGCAGTTGCTAATGGAATGAACATTGCAAATTTTACTTCTTTTAAGATGAATTATATAAGTAAAAATCAGTTTAATAAAATGAATGATACTTTAGATAGATTATTAGGAAGTGACAAACTTAAAAAATTTAAAACTGATGAATTAATTAAAGCATTAAAAAAAGATAAAAAAAATCTTAAAGGTTCAATAAGACTTATATTAACAAAGGGATTAGGTAAAATGTTTGTAAAAAATATAAAAAATCCTAATAAACTCCGAGATATTTTAATTGATTATCAAAATACTCTAAGACGTAAATGAATAATAAAAAATTTGTTTTAGTTATAGGATCAAAACCTGACAGCAAATTACCTAATATCGCTGTTGAAAAAGTATATTCGGCTAATGGAGCTGCAGAAAGAGCCGAAAAATATTTCGAAACTTATGGAAGAAAAAATTTCACTGCAGTTTGTGGTAGTCTAGAATTTTTTAAAAACGAACATGTAAAAAAAAGAGTTTTAAGAGCTAATCCAAATTTAATTTTTTTTAGATCCGGTAAAGTTTTAGAGAAAAATTTTAGCCAATTTTCAAATAAATTAAATTTTGTTAGTAAATCAAGAAATGAGCAAATCCTTTTTCAAGCAAAATATATAAAATATGGACTTTTATCTATAATTTTAGCGGAATTAACACATGAGGATGGTCTAATTAATAATATTAAGCATCTGAGAAAAATTTTTAAACAAAATGGAATGCTTGGTGTAAATACAGGTTTTTTTTCTATCCTCTTGGCTAATTTTGAAAATCCTGACTCTCATATAGTGTGTTCTGGAATTGGAATTAAAACCGTTGGAAAATCTTTTCATCCAAGTTTGGGAACATCAAAAAGAGCAGTTATTGACAAAAAAATTTATAAATATCTAAATTTAGATATTAAAAATAAATTAATGACTACCGACGAAGAAATGTCAGAATATTGCAATATTCCATTAATTAAAGAAGTAATATGATTTTTAAAAAAATTAACTTTAATGAATTAACGAAGATAATAGATAAAAAACTTTTCATTTATTTGATTTTAATTTCTCTAACTACAATAATTATATCCATCTTAGAATTAATAGGAATAGGCGCCTTGGCGGGATTTGTGTTACTTTTATCTGATGTAAAAAATTTTATAGATAGTCTTCCGAACTTAAAAATTTTAAATTTTGTAAAAGAAATGGAAGAAAAAAATCTTATAAATTTATTCTTAATTTCAATAGTCTGTTTTTTTTTAATAAAAAATATTCTTATCTTTTTATTTATTTTTTCATTTAACAAATTGAGAGTTTTATTTAATTATTCGATTTCAAAAAAGTTATTAAATACTTATTTATCAAAAAATTTCGAGTTTTTTCTTTTAAATAAAAATTCTAACCTTATTCATAATATTAAAGAAGAAACCGTCAGATTTACAGGCTTTATTTTTTCATTAATAAATATTCTAAAAGAATCTATTTTGATAATAGCACTTGTTATTGGTATTTTTTTCATCAATTGGAAAATTACGTCTTTAACTATTGTTTTATTTGGATTTTTATCAATTATTGTTTTTTCTTTTATTAAAAAAAGACTATATAATTTAGGAAAAGATCAAACACATTACTCGAGTAGATTAATAAAAAAACTTATTGAAACATTCCAGGATATTAAATTAATAAAAGTAAGGTCTTTAGAAAATTTTTTTTCAAAAAAAATATTATTTAATCAAAAAAAATTATTTGATGTTGGTTTTTTTCAAGCAATTTTAGTTTCAATACCTAGATTAATTTTAGAAATTTTTGCTGTGTTGGGTTTGTCTCTCACAATATTTTTTTTCATCAAATTAAATTACTCTTTTAACGAAATTTTACCATTCATTACTTTTTTAGCATTAGCGATTGTTAGAATGGTTCCTGCAATCGCAAGTTTAAATAATAATATAAATAATGTAACAACGAATCTTATTTCTTTTGAAATTGTAACTAAACACTTTAAAGATAAAAAAATATCATATTTAAAAAATAAAGATTCTTCTGGAAAAAAGTTTTTAAAAATTGATAACTTAGAAGTAAAAAATCTTTCTTACAGTTATTTCAATCAACCCAATGATGTCTTAAATGATTTAAATTTCAAATTATCCAAAAATGATGTATTGGGAATTATAGGAGATAGTGGTTCTGGAAAGACCACATTAGTAAACATAATTTGTGGTTTATTAAAACCAAAATCTGGAAATATATTAATAAATAACAGTGTAATAGATGAACAAAATCTTAAAGACTATAGCATCTCCTATATGCCTCAATTTACAAATATTATTGATGAAAACCTCGATTTAAATATTGCATACGGAGTTGATGAAGCAAAAATTGATAAAAAAAAAATTACAGAAAGTTTAAAAATTGCTGAACTAGAAAAAATTGATAAAGATTTCTATCAAAAACAAATGGGAGAAGACGGCTTGAATATTTCAGGAGGTCAAAAACAAAGAATAGGATTAGCAAGAACAGTTTATTATGATCCAGATTTATTAATTCTTGATGAGCCAACGAGTGATCTTGATTTCAAAACACAAGACAAAATAATTGAAAATTTAAAATTACTATCAAAAAATAAAATAATAATAATTATAGCCCATCGTTTAAACACTTTAGAAATTTGTAATAAATTACTTATATTAGAGAGTGGACTAAAATATGATTTTGGACTTAAGAATGAAATCTTAAATAAAAATTCAGATTTAAGTAAATTTTTTAAAAATAAATAAAATTATTTATTTCCTGTTTGTAAAGATTTATTTTTTTCGTCATTTTTTGAATTTTTTTTGTCATAATAATAAACCTTTCTTAAATTTTTAATTTTTGTATTTTTTCTACAAAAGGTTAAATACAAAATCATTCTAGATTTTTTTGAAATATTTTTTTTAGAAAAATGCGCACATTTCCAATTAAAAACAAATATATCACCAACATCTAACTCTACAGGAACGAAATTAAATTTTTTAAGGTTTTGAAGTTTTATATTAGGTGTGTTGATAACCATTTTTTTTGTTATTTGGTCAAATGTTTTCCCTAATCGATTTGTGTTATTTTTATTAGATACATAGATACATCCATTTTTCTTTGAAGATTTTTCAAGAGGTATAACTATATTTATAAAATCTTGAGAATATTTTTTCCAACCTTTTTGATATTTATTATTTTCATCTCGCCAAGTAAAATGTCCATCTATGTGTGGTAAAAATCCTGCACCACCAGGATATTTGAAATTTAATTTATCTTTAAATAATACATTATTTCTTTTATTTAAAATCTTTAGTAAATTGAAAATTTTTTTTGATAAAATAATTTTTTTTGATGAGGCGATCTCATCAGATACTCTTTCAATCCTTCTTATTTTTTTTTTATTCTTTATTTTTTCGTAGTAGAAATAATATTTCTTCATCTTGATTTGACTAAGAATATCTTTTTTAAGTTTAAATATTTTTTTTTTAGTAAAAAATTTTTTTATAGTAAAAAAACCTTTTTGAGAATAATTTTTCTTAAATTCAAATTGATTGTTAATCATTATCAAGTTTTTATTATTTTACTTATTTCTAAAAATAATTTTTTACTTAAAATCTCTAATTTTTTTTGAAAATCATTCTTTATGATTAAATGAGGTTTTTTAGGTAATTCAGGCTTTATATCTAGACCAACAATATTTCGAAGACCCTTATGGTAAATCTTTTTTTTCTTTTTTCTTATAATCTTTTTTAAATTTGATTGTATGAAAATTTCAACATAATTTTCGATTTTTTTTTTGTTTTCAGATCTAATTTTATCAAACATTCCAACTACAGCAAAAATAATATTTATTTTTTGATCAGTAATTTTTTTACAGAAATTTGAGAATTTTAGACCATTGTCCAATCTAGATAATCTATCATACTTATTAAGTTTAAATATCTTTCTTAACTCATCACCAGATAAAACTATTGTAGGACCATACTTGTTAACTATATCTTTTTTTATCAATTTAGCTAATGATGTTTTGCCAGAACCAGAGATTCCAGTAATCCAGAATAAGATTCCTTTTCTCTTGTTGAGTTGAATTTTTTTCATGGTTGAAACATTCTATATTTTAATTTAATAACATTTATCTATCTATAAACGAAAAAACATATAATAATTAAAAAAATTAAAAATGTTATCTAAAAAAAAAGTTTATGTCGGTTTCGCTGCCGATATTCTCCATGAAGGACATATAAATATCTTAAAAAAAGCAAATAAATTGGGAGTAGTCACTGTCGGTTTACTAACAGACGAAGCTATTGCTTCTTACAAAAATCTTCCTTACATGAATTTTGCTCAAAGAAAAGCTGTTCTTGAAAATATTAAATTTGTTAAAAAAGTTATACCTCAAAAAACTTTAGATTACGTAAGTAATTTGAATAAAATAAAACCAGATTATGTCGTTCATGGAGACGATTGGAAAAAAGGTGTTCAAAAAAAAACTCGTCAAAGAGTTATTAATACTTTAAGGAAATGGTCTGGTAAATTGATCGAACCCAAATACACAAAAAATATATCCTCATCGTCGATAAAAAATAATATTAAAGAGATTGCTTTTTCTACAAATAATAGAGTTTCAAGACTTTCAAGGTTAATTAAAGTAAAAAATATTGTAAGAATTCTTGAGTCACATAATGCCTTAACAGGTTTGATAATTGAAAATACTAAAGTTTTAAAAAATAATTTAAGAGAGGAATTTGATGGTATGTGGTCATCTAGCCTAACAGACTCCTTAAGTAGAGGCAAACCAGATAATCAATCAGTTGATTATTCGACAAGAATAAATGGTTTAAATGAAATTTTAGATGTAACTACAAAACCTTTAGTTTTCGATGGTGATAACGGTGGGAGAATAGAACATATAAAATTTTTAGTCAGAACCTTGGAACGATTAGGTGTATCAGCGCTTATAATAGAAGATAAAAAAGGTTTAAAAAAAAATTCTTTATTTAAAAATCAATCAGCAAATGATCAAGATTCTATTAAAAATTTCTCTAATAAAATTAAAGTGGCAAAAGAGTCAACAATATCAAAAGATTTTCTTATAATTGCAAGAATTGAGTCATTTATTTTAGGAAAAAACATTAATGATGCGCTTAAAAGAGCTGAGGCTTATTCTAAATCAGGTGCAGATGCTATTCTTATTCACAGTAAAGAAAAAAATCCTAAACAAATATTAGCTTTTGCTAAAAAATTTAAGAGTAGTAAATTTTTTAAACCTTTAGTTGCTGTACCGTCAACATACTCAAAGATTTATGAAAAAGACTTAATAAAAAATGGATTTAAGTTAGTAATATACGCCAATCAATTAATGAGATCAGCATATCCTGCAATGAAAAAAACTGCTGAGACGATATTGAGTAATAGAAGATCTTACGAAGTAGAAAAAAATATAGCTTCAATAAATGAGGTGATAAATTTAATAAAATAATGTTGTTTGTCGAAAATCTTTTTAAAGTTTTAAAAAAAAATAAGGTTAATTTTTTTTCTGGTGTTCCAGACAGTATTCTTAAAAATTTTTCACTATATCTAGAAAAAAAAAAACTTAAGAATATAGTTGCTGCAAACGAAGGATCTGCAGTATCAATAGGCATAGGAAGTTTCTTAGAAAAAAAAAAGATTTCTTGCGTATATTTACAAAATTCAGGACTAGGGAATGCTGTAAATCCTTTAGCTTCTATAGCTCATAAAGATGTTTATTCTATTCCACTTATTTTATTAATTGGATGGAGAGGAGCTCCTAAAACAAAAGATGAACCACAGCATTTAGTAAAAGGAAGAATCACAACAAAAATTTTAAAATTACTTAAGATTAGATATTGTCAGATAAACACCGATAAAGATTTAAAAAAATTTGATAAACTTATTATGGATTGTAAGAAAAAAAATTTAATTGTTGCTGGATTGATTAAAGACAAAAGTCTCTTTTTTAAAAATGAATTAAAAAAAAAAATAAATAAAAAAAAATTTATTAATCAAAGAGATTTTTTTGAAAATTTCTTAAATCTGATATCAAAAAATTCCAAAATAATAACTTCGACAGGATATACCTCTAGAGGATTAATGAAATTGAGAAATATCAACTCTAATAGTTATAAAGGGAGAGATTTTTACATGATTGGTGGAATGGGTCACACTGCGATGGTAAGTTTAGGAGTATCAATTTTTTCAAAAAAAAAAGTGTATTGTATCGATGGAGATGGTTCTCTACTAATGCATATGGGTTCAATGCACAGGTTTGCAATAAATGGAAATAAAAATTTAAAACATGTACTTTTAAATAATGATTGCCATAATTCAGTTGGGGGCCAAAAAACTCAAGCAATGACAATTGATTTTAAAAAATTGTCTTTAAGTTTAGGATATAAAAAATATTTCAAGATTAAAAGTAAAAAAGATTTAAGAAATATTTTAAAACAATTTATTAAATCGAAAGGTCCCTCATTTTTAGAAGTACTAACAGATGTAAATATGGATAAAAATCTTCCAAGACCAACAGATCTTATTAAAATAAAAAATCGATTTTATAAATGATAATTTCAAATTTAAATGATATAAGTCTTATAAAATTTATAAACCAGTTAAAATTTAAAAGAATAATTATTTTTAGTGGAGTAAATTCTTTCTATAAATCAGGTGCAAGCAAAGTAATTAATTTATTCAAAAAAGAGAAAATATTAAAAATTATTTTTAAAAAACAAATAATACCTAAATCAAGCGAACTAAAAAAATTAATTAAACACTTTAATAATTTTAGACCTGATTTAGTTATTGCTATTGGGGGAGGTACAGTCTTAGATTATGCAAAAATTATCAATATAATAGAGGATGAAAAAAATTTAGAATATAAAATTGAAAAGCAAAAAATAATCCCTAGAAAAAAAAAATTTTTTCTCTTGGCTTTACCAACTACAGCAGGATCTGGAGCAGAAGTTACTTCAAATGCTGTAATTTATATAAGAAATATAAAATATTCTATTGAAGGTGAAAAATTAAAACCTGATAAATTTTATTTAATACCAGAATTAATATTAAAAAATCCAAAAAAATTGAAAGCAAGTTCAGGCTTTGATGCAA
>CACPQV010000010.1 GCA_902636165.1 uncultured Pelagibacteraceae bacterium | reverse complement strand
ATTTTTTTTTGCAAATTTTAAAAATGCTTGAGGTTTTTTGCCTCCTAAATCTGACATAAAACCATGTAAAAAAACAATGTAAGTGGCATTTTTTTGATGTAGTTTCAAATATCTTATTTTTCTGGTACTAGAAATCTTTAAGTAACTAAAATTTGTCATAAAAGTTTATTAGTTTTGTCTATTATTATATAATTATATTAAATGTCATCTAATTTTAATGTTTTGCAAGTAATCCCAAAATTAGGTTACGGAGGTGCAGAAACTGGTTGCTATGATATTGCGCATTTTCTACCTGAAAATAACTGCAAATCTTACATTGTTACAAGCGGTGGAGAGCTAACCAAGTTTATTGATAAAAAAAAAGTAAAATTAATAAAGCTTCCTGTTCATAGTAAAAATCCGTTAATGATTTTGATAAATTCTATTATTTTAGTTGTAATAATTTTGATTTATAACATTTCAATTGTTCACGCAAGAAGTCGAGCACCTGCCTGGTCGTGTTTATTAGCAACAAAGTTAACTAGAAGAAAATTTGTTACTACATTTCATGGGACTTATAATTTTAGAGGAAGATTAAAAAGATTTTATAATTCGGTAATGGTAAGGTCAGATTTGATAATAGCAGGATCAAACTTTATTTTTTCACATATTCAAGAGAATTATAAAGAATTCTTGAATCATAAAAAAAAATTTTTAGTAATTTTTAGGGGTATAAATGTAGATTATTTTGATCCAACAACTAAAATGGAAGTTGACGAAAAAAAACTCTTGAATGAATGGAGCATAAAAGATGAAAAAAAAATAGTTCTTATGCCAGGGCGATTAACGTCTTGGAAAGGTCATAAATTATTTATTGAAGCAATAAACTTAATTCAAATTGAATTAGGATACGAAGCTTTTCATGTTATAATATTAGGTAGTGATAGGGAGAGAGGTTCTTATAAAGAAAAACTTATTGAATTAACCAAAAAATATAATCTAACTAATCAAATAAAGTTTATTGATTATTCTAAGGACATGGCTTTAGCTTATAGTGTCTCAGATATTATAGTTTCAGCATCAATTGAACCTGAGGCTTTTGGAAGAGTGGCAGTAGAGGCTCAATCTATGGAAAAAATAATTATTGCCAGTAATATTGGAGGATCAAATGAGACAATTATAAACGAAAAAACTGGCTTGTTATTTGAGTCTGGTGATGCAGGCTCTTTGTGTAAAAAAATCATTCAAGCGATGACAATGGATGAAACCTCACTTAAATTAATGGGTAAAGAGGGAAGAAAAAATGTAATTAAAAAATTTAATGTTGAAAAAATGTGTTTTTCTACTTATTCAGAGTATAAGAGGTTACTTAATTAAATGCCCATAATCACTTTACCAGACGGAAATAATTTAGATTTTTCTCAAAAAGTAACAGGCTTAGAGGTTGCTGAAAAAATAAGCAAATCATTAGCAAAACAAGCTTTGATAATGAGTGTAGACGGTGAGTTAAAAGATTTATATTTCCAAATAAAAAAAGATTGTTCGGTAAAAATTTTTACCTCGAAAGATCCTGAGGGATTAGAAGTAATAAGACATGATACTGCACATATCATGGCTATGGCTGTTCAGGAATTATATCCTGGTACTCAAGTGACTATCGGACCAGTAATTGAAAATGGTTTTTACTATGACTTTGCTCGAAAAGAACCATTTACAGAAAATGATCTTAAAAATATAGAGGTTAAGATGTCAGAAATAATTGACAAAGATGTAAAAACAAGAAGAGAAGTTTGGGAAAGGAAAGAGGCAATAAGTCATTTTAAAAAGATTGGTGAAAAATATAAAGCTGAATTAATTGAAAGCATTCCTGAAACAGAAGAGCTAACTGTTTATTATCATGGGGATACCTGGTATGATTTGTGTAGAGGTCCACATTTATTATCCTCAGGTAAAATTGGCAAAGCTTTTAAATTAACAAAAGTTGCAGGAGCTTATTGGCGCGGAGATTCAAAAAATGAGATGTTACAAAGAATTTATGGAACTAGTTGGGCCTCACAGAAAGATTTAGATGCTTATTTACAAAGAATTGAAGAGGCAGAAAAAAGAGATCATAGAAAACTTGGTAAAGAGATGGATTTATTTCATTTTAGAGAAGAAAGTCCAGGATCAGTTTTTTGGCATGAAAAGGGATGGGCCTTGTTTCAAAAATTAATAAATTATATGAGAGGACGCCAAGACGCAGCAGGTTATCGTGAAGTTAATACACCTGAGGTACTAGACAGATTATTATGGGAAAAATCAGGACACTGGGAAAAATATGGAGAAAACATGTATACATCTAAAACGCCTGATGAAAAAGTTTTTGCAATAAAACCAATGAATTGTCCAGGCCACATACAGGTTTTTAACCAAGGTTTAAAAAGTTATAGAGATTTACCATTGAGAATAACAGAGTTTGGTAAAGTTCATCGTTATGAGCCATCAGGAGCCCTTCATGGACTACTGAGAGTAAGAGCATTCACACAAGATGATGCACATATTTTTTGTTCCGAGGATCAAATTACTTCTGAGTGCTTAAATGTAACAAATTTAATTTTAGATATTTATAAGGATTTAGGTTTTGAAAAAGTAGTACTTAAATATGCTGATAGACCTGAAATACGTGTCGGTGAGGATAAAGTCTGGGATAAAGCTGAGGCATCTTTATTAGAAGCAGTAAAAGCATCAAAACTTGAATATAGTATAAATAAAGGTGAGGGCGCTTTCTATGGTCCAAAAATTGAATTTGTTTTGAGAGACGCAATTGGAAGAGATTGGCAATGTGGAACAGTTCAAGTTGATTTAAATTTACCTGGAAGATTAAGTGCTTCGTACATTGATAAAGATGGAAACAAAAAAGTTCCAGTAATGTTACATAGAGCATTGTTTGGATCACTTGAGAGATTTATTGGAATTTTAATAGAAAATTATGCTGGTAAATTTCCTTTTTGGATCTCCCCATTACAAACAGTCGTTATACCAATTTCAGAAGATTTTAATGATTATGCTAAACAAGTTTCAGAAAGAATTAAAAAAGCTGGTATGAGTTCTGTGGTTGATTTAAAAAATAACAATTTAAATTATAAAATTAGAGAACATTCATTAGCGAAAATACCAATTTTGCTGATTTGTGGTAAAAAAGAAGTTGACACTAACAGTGTAACTATTAGAAGATTGGATTCTAATAAACAAGAAAATATGAAACTAGATTTATTTTTAAAAACTTTTTCTGCTTTAAATAAAGCATCATCAAATTAAGTGGTCGATTTCAAACAAAACTATTTTCAAAGAAGAACAAAAGACCGTGGTCCAAGGTCTAATAATAGAATTTCATCTCCAGAAGTTCAAGTAATAGCAAGTGATGGAGAAAATTTAGGAGTCTTAAATACAAATGAAGCAATCTCTATGGCAAAAAATCAAGGTTTAGATTTGATTGAAATAGCTCCTAACGCTAATCCTCCTGTATGTAAAATTATGGATATGGGGAAATATAAATATGATGCCCAAAAAAAAGCAAATTTAGCAAAGAAAAAACAAAAAATAATTGCTTTGAAAGAAATTAAGATGAGACCTGTAACAGAAACACATGATTATGAATTTAAAGTTAAAAACGCAAAAAAATTTATCGCAAAGGGAGATAAAGTTAAATTTACTATCAGATTTAAAGGTAGAGAACTTCAGCACTCTCATTTGGGAAATGAACTAATGAGTAAAATAAAAGAAGATATGAAGGATATTGGAAAAGTAGAATTACATCCAAAATTTGACGGAAAGCAAATGATTATGGTTATTCAGCCGTTATAGACCTTAATATAGGTTGTAAATTTAAAACATTCTTTGTATAACCTCGCACAATTATGCCAAAATTAAAAACTAAAAGTTCAGCAAAAAAAAGATTTAAAATATCAGCCAGAGGAAAAGTTATAATGGCTCAGGCAGGTAAGAGGCATGGTATGATCAAAAGATCAAACTCTCAAATTAGAAAATTAAGAGGCACTACAACGATGTCAAAACAAGATGGAAAAATTGTTAAATCGTATATGCCATACAGTTTAAGAGGTTAAAATGGCAAGGGTAAAAAGAGGTGTAACTAGTAGAGCTAAACATAAAAAAGTTCTAAAAGCTGTAAAAGGTCAGTGGGGTAGAAGAAAAAATACGATAAGAGCAGCGAAGCAAGCTATGGAAAAAGCAATGCAATACGCTTATCGTGATAGAAGAAATAAAAAAAGAGATTTCAAGTCTCTTTGGATACAAAGGATAAATGCAGGTGTAAGAGCAGAAGGTTTAACTTACTCTAAGTTTATCAACGGATTGAATAAAAGTGGAATTAAGATTGATAGAAAAATTCTAGCTGAGATAGCGTACGATAGCCCAGAAGCCTTTAAAACTATTGTTCAAAAAGCACAATCTGCCTTAAATTAATCTTCACTATTGTTTTATTTCTCTGAAGAAATAATCTGTAAAAATGTCTGATCTTAAAAAAATTAAAGATGAATTTATAATAAAACTAAAAGGAAAATTAAATTTATTAGAAATAAATCAAATTAAATCAGATCTATTTGGTAAAAATGGATTAGTTTCATCACAATTTAAAAAAATTGGATCAATTCCAGTATCTGAAAAAAAAAAATTTGCATCAGAATTAAATCTTATTAAGGATGAACTACAGGATTTAATTGAGTCAAAAATAAATGAAGTAGAAATTGCAGAAATTAATAAAAAATTAGAAAAAGAAAAAATTGATATAACTTTACCTGAAAGGTCTTATGTCAGAGGTAAAATTCATCCAGTCTCACAAACGATCGATGAAATATCATCTATCTTTTCTGAAATAGGATTTAGTGTTGAGGAAGGTCCAGATGTTGAAAATGAGTATAATAACTTTACAGCGTTGAATACTCCAGATGATCATCCAGCTAGAGACATGCACGATACTTTCTATTTAGATGAAAAAAAACAAAAACTTTTAAGAACACATACTTCCCCTGTTCAAATAAGAACCATGTTGAAAGGCAAACCACCTTTTAAGATAATTGCACCTGGAAGAACTTATAGATCAGATAGTGATCAAACTCACTCTCCCATGTTTCATCAAGTTGAAGGTTTACATATAGATAAAAATATAAATATGGGACATTTAAAAGGATGTTTGAATTATTTTATTAAAGAATTTTTTGAAGTAGATAAAATTAAAATGAGGTTTAGACCAAGCCATTTTCCTTTCACTGAGCCGTCTGCTGAAGTTGATATAGGATATGAAATAAAAGATGGAAAAATAAAAATAGGTGAGGGCGATCAATGGTTAGAAATTTTAGGATGTGGAATGGTTCATCCAAATGTTCTAAAGAATGTAAAAGTTAATCCAACAAAGTTTCAAGGATATGCGTTTGGCATTGGAATAGATAGACTTGCGATGTTAAAATATGGGATTAATGACTTAAGAGCATTTTTCGATTGTGATTATAGATGGCTTAATCACTTTGGATTTGATCCTTTAGATGTACCAACAAACTATAGAGGCCTCAGTAGATGAAAATCACATTTGATTGGCTTCAAGATCATTTAAAGACAAATTTAAAAGAAAAGCATCTTTTAGAGCAGCTTACCAACATAGGGTTAGAAGTGGAAAGTGTAGAAAGTCTTTCAACTGACAATGAATTATTTAAAATCGTAAAAATTATTAAAACTAAAAAACATCCCAATGCAGATCGACTAAAAGTTTGTGATGTTAATATTGGAAAGAATGAAATTAAAAAAGTTGTGTGTGGAGCTACCAATGCAAGAGAAGGTTTAATTACTATATATGCACCTCCAGGAGCAACAATTCCTAAAACTAAAACAAAACTAGTGTCAGCTAAAATTAGAGGCGTAATGTCTTATGGGATGCTTTGCTCAGAGTCTGAATTAAATTTATCCGATGATAGTAAAGGTATAATTGAATTATCGACCAGATATGGAAAAAGTATTGGTAAAAACTATTTTTCAAAATCAAAATCGAATCTCATTGATTTATCAATAACACCTAACAGACCAGATTGTCTTGGTGTAAGAGGGGTAGCTAGAGATCTTGCAGCATCGGGTTTTGGAAAATTATTGGGGTTTAATGAAAAAAAAATTAAATCAAAAAAGAAACAAACCTTAAAAGTTAAAATACGTAAAGAAAAAAACCACGGATGTAATGTTTTCGGAAGTTGTTTGATAACCAATGTAAAAAACAAAGAAAGTCCCAAATGGCTTAAAGATAAACTAATTTCAATTGGTCAAAAACCAATTTCTGCAATAGTAGACATTACGAATTATGTTATGTTTGATATAAATCGTCCATTACATGCATATGATGCCGATAAAATTGAAAAAGGTATAATTGTTCGAAACTCTAACTCTGGAGAAAAATTTACTGCGCTAGATAATAAGAATTATAAATTAGAAAAGGGTATGTGTGTCATAAGTGATCACAAAGGAGTTTTGGGGTTAGGTGGTATTATTGGAGGAATTAGAACAGGTACTGAATTAAATACTAAAAACATACTGTTAGAGTCGGCATATTTTTATCCAAAATCAATAAGAAACACAGCAAAAAAGTTAAATCTTGATACAGATGCAAAATTCAGATTTGAAAGAGGTATTGATCCGTTATCCATTGAGTTAGGCTTAAATAAAGCTGCTTTATTAATAAAAGAAATTTGTGGTGGAGAAATCAGTAAAATAGATATTCAAAAAATTGAAACTTATAAAAATAAGATTATTAAATTTGACACAAATTTATTTGAAAAGGTATCTGGTTTTAAAATTTCCACAAAGGAAATGATTGAAATTTTAGAAAATCTCGGATTCAAAATTAAGAAAGATAAAAAATATTTAAAATTAACTATTCCATCTTGGAGACCTGACATTTCACAAGAAATAGATATAGTTGAGGAGTTAGTAAGAATTAGCGGCTATAATAAAATAGAAATTGTAAACCCAATTAAAGAGAGATTTAAATCTACTTTAACTCAAACTCAAAAGTTGTTTCATTTTTTACAAAGATCAATTGCCTCAAAAGGATATTTAGAAGTAATAACGTGGTCATTTACAGATTCAAAATATAACAACAACTTTAAGGGTGGTGAAAAAGAAATTAAAATTATTAATCCAATAAGTTCTGAACTAGGAGTTTTAAGAAATTCAATATTTTCAAATTTAAGTATATATGTGAGTAAAAATCTTGATAGGGGTTTTAAAGATATATCAATATTTGAAATAGGCCCAATCTTTAAGGGATCTAATCCAGGTGAGCAAAGTACTATAGTTTGCGGTTTGTCAGCAGGAAAAAAAAATAGATTATCTTGGATAGATAAAGAGAGAAATGTTGATGTATTTGATATTAAAAAAGATGTAATTCAAACTTTGGTTGAGGCCGGTTATAATTCAGATAAATTTTTTATAGATAGAGAAACGCCCAATTACTATCATCCAGGTAAATCAGGTAGATTGTTTTTAAACAGTAGAAAAGATCAAGTAGCTGCTTATTTTGGAGAAATTCATCCTAATATTTTAAAAGAGATAGATATTAAAACTGAATCTCTTGTAGGATTTGAAATATTTTTAGACAATTTAAGGATCCCTAAAAAAACATTAAATGATCAAAAAACAAATTTTGTAGTATCAGATTATCAAAAATCGGAGAGAGATTTTGCATTTATTGTTAATAAAAACGTTAGCTCACAAGATTTGAAAAATGCTATTTCAGTAGTTGATGATAAATTAATCGGCAATATAAGAGTTTTTGATGTTTACGAGGGTGAAAAAATTCCTGAAAATCAAAAATCAATTGCAATTAGTGTTACGATACAATCATCTGAAAAAACACTTAATGATTATGATTTAGATAAAATAAATAGATTAATTATAGAAACTGTAGAAAATAAGACTGGTGCTAAAATTAGATCTTAAAATTAAATGAGCAATATTGATAACATAAGAAATTTTGCAATTATTGCACACATTGATCATGGTAAATCAACTATTGCTGATAGAATTATTCATAAGTGTGGTGGTTTAACAGAGAGAGAGATGAAATCCCAAGTTTTAGACTCAATGGATATTGAGAGGGAAAGAGGAATTACTATAAAAGCACAAACAGTAAAATTAAATTATAAAGCCAAAAATGGAAAAAATTACATTTTAAATATTATTGATACTCCAGGACATGTAGACTTTAGTTACGAAGTAAGTAGATCTTTATATGCTTGTGAGGGCTCAATATTAATAGTGGATAGTACTCAAGGAGTTGAAGCACAAACATTAGCTAACGTTTATCAAGCACTTGATATTAATCATGAAATAATTCCAGTTTTAAATAAAATAGATTTACCCGCATCAGATTTAGATAGAACAAACAAACAAATCGAGGATGTAATAGGTATAGATACAGAAAATGCAGTCCCATGTTCAGGAAAAACAGGCGAAGGTATTGAGGAAATTTTAGAGGAGATTGTCAACCGATTACCTAGTCCCAAGGGAAATCCAAATGAAAATTTAAAATGTTTATTAGTTGATAGTTGGTATGACACTTATTTAGGTGTGGTTATTTTGGTGCGAGTTATAAATGGCAAAATAACAAAAAATATGAAAGTTAGAATGCTTTCTACTAATCAAGATTATATAGTTGAAAAAGTGGGCGTTTTTACTCCCAAGGCAAAAGATATTAATGAATTAAACACTGGTGAAATTGGGTTTATTACTACTGGTATAAAAATTTTATCAGAAACAAAAGTTGGTGATACAATTTGTGATGCAACTAAACCCGCAACTGAACCTCTGCCGGGTTTCAAACCAAGTAAACCGGTCGTCTTTTGTGGCCTTTTTCCTGTTGATAGTTCTGAGTATCAAAAATTAAAAGATGGTCTAGCAAAATTACAATTAAATGACGCAAGTTTTTCCTTTGAAGCTGAGTCATCATCAGCTCTAGGTTTAGGATTTAGATGTGGTTTTTTAGGATTACTACACTTAGAAATAATTACCGAAAGATTAGAAAGAGAATTTGATGTTAACCTGCTTACAACAACACCAGGAGTTGTTTATAAAGTAAATTTGAATAGTGGTAAAATTATTGATTTACAAAATCCATCGAGTTTACCTGATCCTACATTGATAAAATTTATCGAAGAGCCATGGATCAAAGCAACAATTATTACACCGGATCAGTATCTTGGTTCGATAATAAAACTTTGTCAGGATAAAAGAGGAATTCAAACTAATTTAACCTATTCTGGAAATAGAGCAGTTTTAACTTATGAATTACCTTTGAATGAAGTTATTTTTGATTTTAATGATCGAATAAAATCTATGACTAGTGGTTATGCAAGTTTTGATTATGAAATAATTGAGCACAAAGAAGGAAATTTAGTCAAACTAGGAATTTTAGTAAACAGTGAACCTGTAGATGCTTTAGCAATGATGATACATAAAGATTTTGCTCAAAAGACAGGAAGAGAAGTTTGTGAAAAATTAAAAGATTTAATTCCAAGACATAATTTTATGATTCCAGTTCAAGCAGCGATAGGAGGTAAAATTATAGCAAGAGAAACTATTAAAGGTTTTAAAAAAGACGTTTTGACAAAAATCCATGGGGGTGGAGCAACTGATAGAAAAAGGAAACTATTAGAAAAACAAAAAAAAGGTAAGGCAAGATCAAAACAGTTTGGTAGAGTAGAAATACCTCAAGAAGCTTTTATAGGTGTTTTAAAAATTAATAAAGAATAGTTCAAAATGTTATTAAAATTAAAATTGTTGGGTTTTAAAATTAAATATTTTTTTTGTATTTTCGAGTCTAAAATTTTAAATAGAAAAATTAAGAATAAATTTTTACAAAAAAAAAAAGAATTCCAAAATCATATTGAAAAAAAACATTTTTCAAGAAAATGGTTTTTAAATAATTTTGACGTATTTCATTATTTTTTATCAAATAGGATTGAGAGTCAATTTTCGTATTTAGAAGTAGGATCTTATGAGGGACTATCTGCTTTAAATATTTTGTATCATTATAAAAATTCTAAAGTCGTCACTATTGATTTATGGAGTGAACCTAATGAGAACTCAGAGGCTCTTGATGTGGAATTCTCAAATATTGAAAACAATTTTGATAAGAATCTAGATGGCTACAATGTACTAAAAATAAAAGGGGACTCAGTTTCTTCACTAAGAAGTTTACTAAGAAAAAAAAAGAAATTTGATGTAATTTATATAGATGGGTCTCATAACGGAGAGGATGTTTTAAGTGATGCTATTGAAAGCTATAAATTATTAAATTTGAATGGTTTAATATTTTTTGATGATTTAATGAATATCAATTATAATATTAATATTCAATCTTTTGAAGGTTTTGATTTATTTTTAAATCTTTTTAAAAAAAAAATAAAAATTTTGTTTCTTTCAAGAATAGCAGTTATTAAGAAAGTCAGCTATTAGTGTATGGGAAATTTCAGTTTAAGTAGTTTAAATCTAAAAAAATTAAGCAAAAGGGAAATCTATGAAATTTGTAAACTCAAAAATTCTTTTTGGAGATATGGATTAAAAAATAATTTAGAGTGGTTTAAAAAAAATGTTTTTAAAGATGATTTACATATTATACTCAAATTAAATAAAAAAATAATTGGGTATAATCTTCTAAGGAAAAGATGTTTTTACCATAATACACAAAAAAAAATTTATTACTATTTTGATACCTTGATAATTGACAAAGATTTCAGAAAATTAAATTTATCAAAAAAATTACTTGAGTTAACTAATGAGATTTTAAAAAAGAAAAAAACTCATGGTTTTTTGATTTGTAAAAGAAGATCAGAAAGATTTTACAAAAAGTTTAATTGGAAAAAAATTAAAAATAGTCAGTTTATAATAAAAGACCACAATTATAAAAAAAGTTTTTTTATTGGTATGATTAATAATTATTTAAGACTGGATATTAAAAAAAAAAATATTTATTATTTTAACCGAATTATAAAATGAAAAAAAAAATTTACGACTGCACAACTTTTTACAATGCAAATTTTCTATTTCAAACAAGGTTTGAAATTTTAAAAGATATTGTTGATTATTTTGTGGTTTGTGAAGCAAACAAAGATCATACAGGAAATACAAAGTATTTCAATTTTGACCAAAGTTTCTTAAAAAAAAATGAAGACAAGATAATTTATATACAGGTAAGAGATTTACCAGAAATTAAATTAAAGGGAAAAAAAGATTATAAATTATTAAAAATTCAAATGGAAAAATTATTCGAAGGCATCAAAGATGCTAGTGAAGACGATTTGATCATTTTTTCAGATGAGGATGAAATTCCAAATCCTGAGAACATTGAAAAATTTAAGTACGAAAATTTCAAATTTGGAATTTTTATGCAAAATATGTACTATTATAAAATAAATTTATTAAGCGTTGATGAAGGAAATGGAAATTGGCCAGGATCTCGGATTTGCAAAAAAAAATTCTTAAAATCTTTTTTTAAATTAAGAGTCTTAAAACCCAAAAATTTGAAGCTACCATTTTGGCGAATTGATAAAGAAAAAAGTATCCAACTGATAGAACATGGTGGCTGGCATTTTACTTACTTGATGGCTCCAGAAGATATAGCTAAAAAAATCGAAAGTATGGCACATACAGAATTCAATAAAGAGTATTTTAAAGAAATATCATATATCCAAAGGAATATTGAGTTAGGAAAAGATCCTTTTAATAGAAATTTGCGATTAGAAAAAGTAAATATAGATGATACTTATCCTGAATATATCAAAAAAAATTTAAATAAATTCGTTAAATGGATATCTAAATGATTTCACTTAATAAGCCTTTCATCGAAAGAAAAGATTTAAAATATTTCTATGACGTTTTAAATTCAAAAATTCTGACTGATGGCAAATATCAAATGAAATCTGAAAATTTCATTAAAAGTTTAATAAAATCAAGATTTGTAGCTGTTACACATAGTTGTACTGCTGCGTTAGAAATTTCTGCTTTATTACTAAAATTAAAAAAAGGAGATGAAGTCTTAATGCCATCATATGGATTTGTCTCAATATCAAATGCTATAACATTAAGAGGCGCAAAACCAATTTTCGTTGATGTAAACCCCAAAACTCTAAATATTTGCACCGATGATATTTTAAAAAAAATTACTAAAAAAACAGTTGCGATATATTTAATACATTATTCAGGACATTCTTGTGATATGAAAAAAATCTTATCAATCAAAAAAAAATATAAACTTTTTATAATTGAAGATGCAGCTCATGCTTTCCCAGCAAAATATAAAAATAAATATTTGGGAACAATTGGAGATATAGGAGTTTTTAGTTTTCATGAAACAAAAAATTTAACTAGTGGTCAAGGGGGCTGTATTTCGATTAATAACAAAAATTTTATGAAAAGAGTAAATCACATTTTGGACAAAGGAACAAATAGGAAAGATTTAATTAAAAATTATAAAAAAAAAATAATTAAATCAAACAATAAAAAATATTATAGCTGGGTAGATTTTGGCTCGGAATATAGAGCATCAGAGTTAACTTGTGCATTGTTATACTCTCAATTAAAAAAAATTAAATTTATACAGAGAAAAAGGCAAATTTTGTGGAATAAGTACAAAAAATTATTTAAAGATATTAATTCTGATAAATTTTATTTAATTGAACCACTTAAAAATACAACAAGCTCATATCATTTAATTGTACTTTTGTTTAAAAATTTAAATGAAAGTGACAGATTCAAAGATTTTTTACAAAAAAATGGTGTAGCAGCGACGTTTCATTATGTGCCTCTACATTCTTCTAAAATGGGAAGATTGTATTCTAGTGCCAGACTGCCTATGACTGAAAACTTGTTTAGAAGGGTAGTAAGGCTGCCTTTATTTCCAACTATGAGAATAAGTGAATTCAAGAAAATAAATAAATTGATTAAAAAATTTTTTAATAAGTGATTATGAAAAAAATTATTGTTACCGGTGGTACTGGAAGATTTGGTTCTGTGTTGAAAAACTTTAATACAAAATATAAAATTTTATTTCCTACAAAAAATCAACTAAATATATTAAAACTAAGTAGTATTAGATTGTATTTAAAGAAAAATAAACCAAAT
The DNA here is from genome assembly GCA_902636165.1 of uncultured Pelagibacteraceae bacterium. GTDB lineage: Bacteria > Pseudomonadota > Alphaproteobacteria > Pelagibacterales > Pelagibacteraceae > Pelagibacter. The sequence goes on along the minus strand of CACPQV010000010.1, from coordinate 7,041 downwards.
TATCTTATTCACTTAGCAGGATTATCAAGACCAATGAAAATACATGATATCGATATCAGTAAAAGTATAGATTTAAATATTATTGGTACTGCAAACATAGTAAAAGCTTGTTCTGAGAAAAATATCAAATTAATTTATTTTTCAACGAATTATGTTTACCCAGGCTCGAAGGGTAACTATAAAGAGATAGATGCAGTTCTTCCTGTTAATAATTATGCGTGGTCAAAACTTGGAGGTGAAGCTGCAGTACAACTTTATAAAAATTCATTAATTTTAAGAGCATGTATGACCGAAAGACCTTTTGTTCATAAAAAGGCTTTTGCAAATGTAAAAAATAGTTTTGCGTATCATGATGAAATCATCCCAAAATTATTTAGAATTATTAATGAAAAAGGAGTTATTAATTTAGGTGGAAAAACGCAATATATTTTTGATTTCGCAAAAAAAAATAATAAAAAAGTTAAGAAAATATATTTAAGTAAAAAATCTAAAATTAGAATGCCATTTGACTCATCAATTAACTTATCTAAACTCAATAAAAAATTAAAAAAAAATTAATTTTTTAATGGAGAGGTGGCCGAGTGGTTGAAGGCGCACGCTTGGAAAGCGTGTAAAGGAGCAATCTTTTCATGGGTTCGAATCCCATTCTCTCCGCCAAAATCTAAAAAAAGTTTTAATTTACCCTCCAAAGGTAATAAAAAATTATCGATAAATAAAATTGTATAAAAACCCTTATTTTTTAAGACTAAATTAAGGTTTTTTGAAATTTTAAATGAATAATTATCTAAAAAAATGTTATAACCAAACTTTCCAAAAATGAAAAATAAAAATATATATCAAGCAGATTCCATAAAAGTGTTGAAAGGTCTAGAGGCTGTAAGAAAAAGACCTGGTATGTATATAGGTGATACTGATGACGGTACAGGTTTACATCATATGGTCTACGAGGTTGTTGATAACTCTATCGATGAAGCTCTAGCTGGATATTGTAAGAATATAAAAGTTAGAATCAACGAGAATGGTACTGTGACTGTGACTGATGATGGTAGAGGAATTCCAGTAGATATGCATAAAGGTGAAAAAAAATCAGCTGCTGAAGTAATAATGACACAATTACATGCTGGGGGTAAATTTGACCACGACTCATACAAAGTTTCAGGAGGATTGCATGGAGTGGGTGTATCAGTTGTAAATGCTCTGTCAGAAAAATTGAAATTAGAAATTAATAGAGATGGTAAAAAATATTTTATTGAATTTAAAGACGGTAATGCAAAATCCCCTCTTAAAATGGTTGGAAAATCTAAAGATACAGGCACGGAAATTACTTTTTTGCCATCAAAATCAATTTTTTCATCTATTAAATTTAGCCCAAGTATTCTTATTAAAAGAATGAGAGAATTAGCATTTCTTAATAAAGGTATAAAAATAATTTTTATTGATGGTAGTCAAAATAAAGAAAAAATTAATGAATTTAAATTTGAGGGGGGAGTACTAGAATTTGTCGAGCATCTAGATGAAAAAAGAGAAAAATTGCTGAATAAGAATGGCAATGAACTATTTAAAAAACCAATCTATGTAGAGGGTAAAAAAGAAAATGTTGAAATAGAGTGCTCATTAAAATGGAATGCTAGTTATTCAGAGGATATTTATCCGTATACAAATAATATTTATCAAAGGGATGGGGGTACACATCTACTTGGATTCAGAAGTGCATTGACGAGGGTGATCAATAAATATGCAAATGAACACAATCTCTTAAAAAAAAATAAATTAGCAATTTCTGGGGACGATATAAAAGAGGGTTTGACTTGTGTGCTGTCAACAAAAATTCCTGATCCAAAATTTTCATCTCAAACAAAAGATAAACTTGTCTCTTCTGAAGTAAGAATGATAGTTGAAACATTTATTAATGAAAAATTGTCAATTTGGTTTGATCAAAATCCCTCTATAGCCAAAATAATTTTGGCTAAAATAATTCAAGCTGCTTTAGCCAGAGATGTTGCAAGAAAAGCAAGAGAAAGTGTAAGAAGAAAAGGTGCGCTTGAGTTAAGTGGGCTTCCAGGTAAACTTGCAGATTGTCAAATAGGAAAACAAGAGGGAACAGAACTATTTATAGTTGAGGGAGACTCCGCGGGGGGTTCAGCAAAACAAGGTAGAAATAGATCTAACCAAGCTGTTTTACCTTTAAGAGGAAAAATTTTGAATACATATGTTGAGGAAATTCACCAAAAGAAAAATGGTAATAATAAAAATGGTTCAGACCAGAGAACCAAAGCTTTAGCAAAAATGATATCTTCGAATGAAATTCTTACATTAATAAATGCTTTGGGATTAGATCCAAAAGTAAGTGAAATTGATCTCAAAGATTTAAGATATGGAAAAATAATAATTATGACTGACGCTGATGTAGATGGCTCGCACATCAGAGCTTTACTATTAACATTTTTTAACAACAAACCATTTAATAAGTTGATTGAGAATGGGTATGTATATTTGGCTCAACCCCCTTTGTTTAAAATTAATAAAGGATCGAAAAGTATATACATTAAAGATGAAAAGGAGTTAGAGGATTATGTTTTAGATAATAACATGAAATTGAAAAAGCTAAAAAAAGGCTCAAAAGACTTTTTAAAAGAATTTGATTTAGAAAAATCAAAAATGAATATACAAAGATTTAAAGGTTTAGGTGAAATGAATCCTGAAGAATTATGGAGCACAACATTGGACCCAAATTCTAGAAATTTATTACAAGTGAAGTATTCTAAAGACTTAACAAAAGATCAAAAATTGATTCATACTTTAATGGGAAATGATGTTTCTTTACGAAAAGATTTCATTATTTCAAATGCAATTAACGTTCAAAACCTTGATATATAATTAATGAAGTTTTTTGAAACTTCTAAACTCTATACATTAAAAAAATCAACTTATATTTCATTAAGATGGATTGGTATAATAGGACAATTAATTTCAGTAAATATTGTATATTTTTTTTTCAAATTCAATTTTGATTTTATACTATCAAATGTAGTTATTTTTTTCGGTGCATTAAGTAATATTTATTTAATTTATGTATATAAAAAAACTCAATTGACAGATAGGTCAGCTTTTATTTTTCTGTTAATTGATATATTTCAATTAACAGTATTGATTTATCTCACTGGCGGAATAAAAAATCCCTTCATTATTTTTTTATTAATACCGAGTGTTTTCGCCTCTTCAAACCTAGGCCTTAGAGCGAATATTTTCCTCGTTATAGTTACTATTATATTAATTATAATTTTAACTTTCTTTTCAAGAGAATTGCCGTTTCCTTTAAGTGTTCATTTCCATGTAAGTCCTTATTATTATTACTCCATACCAATAGCTCTAATTATAGCTTTAATTTTCTTTAATTATTTTGCAATTTTATTTGGTTCAGAATCGAGACTTAGAAAAGAGGCTTTGACCAAGATGGAGGAGATTATGGCCAAGGAACATGAAATGTTATCTCTAGGAGGACAAGCTGCAGCAGCAGCACATTCTCTTGGTACACCTCTATCAACTATTAAAATTATTACACAAGATCTTTTAAAACAATTTAAGGATCAAAAAGATGTAATATCAGATATAGAACTTCTATCTAGTCAAGTTGAAAGGTGTAATCAAATACTAACTAAACTTTCACTGAATCCAAGCGAGGAAGATGAATTCATTGATGAAGATTTAAATTTAAGTGAATATTTAAAAGAAATAGTTGCATCATTCAAGGAGACCAGCACTAAAGAATTTGTTTTGAATTTTAATCAAGACTCAAATTCTATTAAAATAACTAAATCTATAGAAATAGTTTATGGATTAAGGAATTTTATTGGGAATGCAAATAAGTTTTCCTTAAGTAAAGTTTATATTACACTAAAAAGTGATAATGAATTTACTGAAATTGTAATTGAAGATAATGGTAAAGGATATCCAAATGAAATTTTGTCAAAAATTGGAGAACCATACCTAAAATCAAGCGATCAAAATGATAAAAATAAATCTGGTCTTGGTTTGGGAATTTTTATAGGAAAAACGCTTCTTGAAAAAAACTATGCTTTAATTAATTGTAGAAATTCAAAAACTAGAGGTGGGGCTGAAATAATTATCAAATGGAAAAATAAAGATTTAAAAAAGATTTAATGTAATTTGTTTTTTTTATCAAATAAATCACTTAATTGAGAAATCATTACATCACCAAGCTCATTTACATCAGTTATTTTAATTGCACGATTATAGTATCTCGACACATCATGACCTATTCCTATAGCCAAAATCTCGACTGAAGTTTTATCTTCAATGAATTTTACAATTTTCTTTAAATGTTTTTCAAGAAAATCTCCTGAATTTACAGAAAGAGTTGAGTCATCAACTGGAGCACCATCTGATATGACCATAAGAATTTTTCTTTCCTCTTTTCTCTTATTTAATCTATTATAAGCCCAAGTAATTGCTTCACCATCAATATTTTCCTTTAGTAAGCCTTCTTTAAGCATTAAACCAAGATTTTTTTTAGACTGTCTCCAATGAGTGTCAGCACTTTTGTAAATTATGTGTCTTAGATCATTTAATCTTCCAGGTGCTTTGGGTTTTCCTTCTTTATTCCAAAATTCTCTACTTTGACCACCCTTCCAATTTTTTGTGGTGAAACCTAATATTTCAACTTTTACAGAACATCTTTCCAAAGTTCTCGATAATATATCTGCACATATTGCTGCAATCGTAATTGGTCTTCCTCTCATAGATCCCGAATTATCAATCAACAAAGTTACAATTGTATCTTTAAAATCTAAATCCTTTTCTTTTTTGAAAGATAAAGAGTTGTAAGGGTCTATAATAATTCTTGCTAATTTTGAGCTATCTAGCAAGCCCTCCTCTAAATCAAACTCCCAAGATCTATTTTGTTTTGCTAGTAGTTGCCTCTGTAGTTTATTCGCTAATTTTGTTATTACATCTTGAAAACCAATTAATTGCTGATCTAAGGTTTTTCTTAATTTATCAGCATCATCTGAATTCTCTAAATTTTCTGCTTTAGTAATTTCATCAAATTGGTTTGTAAAGATTTTATAATCTAAATTGATGTCTTGAATACTTTTATTTTGGATGATTTGTTGATCATTTTGCTGATTAGCATCATCTTCTACCATTTGTTCATCTAATTTATATTCATTAATTTCATAATCAGCATCTAATCTAGCCTCTGTCTCCTCTTCATTTTGATTATCTTTTTGATCGTTATCATTGTTGTCCCGATCATCGTCTGATGCATTATTTTGCTTGTCATCATTATTTTCTTTGATTGTTTCTTCGTTATCTTCATTTTGAAAAATTTCCATATCTTGTAGTATTTTAGAAAATTTTAAGGAATAATTATTTTGAGACTCTAAGTTTTCTTCTAAATATTTTATATGTTTACTTATGGCTTGGTCAAAATCTTTTTCCCAGAAGCTAAGAATATTTGATGATAAAGAGTTTAAGTTAAGTTTATGAAATTTTTTAAGCATATACAATTCAAATGCCTCAGAAACCGGAACATCATTTTTATCTTTAATTTGGTCTTTATTCTTTTTTGAGTTAATAATTTGATCATAATTCTGTTTAAGATTTTTTTCGATACCTTTAAGCATCCTACAACCCAATGACTCATATCTTATTTTTTCTGCTATTAAATAAAGAGATTTACATGAATTATTTGAAGGAAGGTTTTTTTTATATATTAGGCTGTTTGAAAATTTTTTCTTTAAAGCAGAAGAGTCTGACTCTGCTCTCGCTTTAATAAAATCACTTTTAGAATTTAATTTTTCTATGTCAACAAAATTAGTATTTTTTAAAATTTTAATTTCATCATTATTTTCAAGTTTTAGATCACCAGATATTGCTTTTGCAGTTGAGATTAACGCTTGTTTAAATTTTTCTTTTAAGTTTATGTTTTTGACTGTCATTTAAATCTGAATATTTAAAAGTGACTCTGGTAATTCTTCTCCAAAACATCTTTGATAATATTCAGCAATTGTATTTTTTTCAATTTCATCGCATTTATTCAAAAACGTTACTCTAAATGCATATCCTGTATCTTTAAATATTTCTGTATTTTCAGCCCAATGTAAAACTGTTCTTGGACTCATAACAGTTGAAATATCGCCGGCAATAAAACCCTTTCTTGTTAAAGAAGCCACCTTTATCATATTTGCAACTTTCTCTTTTCCCTTTTGATTATTAAGGTTTTTATTTTTTCCAAGAATAATATCCATTTCTTTTTCCAAACTCAGATAGTTTAGTGTTGTTACAATATTCCATCTATCCATTTGGCCTTGGTTTATTTGTTGAGTTCCGTGATATAAACCAGAAGTGTCACCCAGGCCAACAGTGTTTGATGTTGCGAATAACCTAAAGTATTTATTTTGTTTAATTACTTTGTTTTTATCAAGCAATGTAAAATTACCCTCAGCTTCTAAAACTCTTTGAATTACGAACATTACATCAGGTCTTCCTGCATCATATTCGTCAAATACCAAAGCAACTGGATTTTGAACAGACCATGGAAGAATACCCTCTTTAAATTCAGTGATTTGTTTACCTTCTTTTAAAGTTATGGCATCTTTACCAATTAAATCTATTCTACTTATATGACTGTCTAGATTTACTCTAATACACGGCCAATTTAATCGAGCAGCTATTTGTTCTATGTGAGTCGATTTACCTGTTCCATGATAACCTTGGATAAGAACTCTTTTGTTAAATGCAAATCCTGAAATGATTGCAAGAGTAGTATCCCTATCAAATTTGTAATTTTTATCAATTTCAGGCACATATTCATTTTTCTTTGAAAATGCATTTACTTCTAGTTCTGAATCTATACCAAAAGTTTGCTTTAAAGAAACTTTTATGTCTGGCTGTATGTTTAGATTAGGTGTCAATTTTTTCTCTATATGTATTTTTAAGTTGCGTATAAGCTAATGTAATTAGTTTAAGTTTTTCTTCATATTTTTTATTGCCAGAATTCATATCAGGGTGAAATTTTTT